>CAWLAN010000232.1:0-2556 GCA_963854815.1 Planctomycetes bacterium UBA1146 | reverse complement strand
AGGAAGACGGCAGCCGACATCAAGAATCCTGAGCAACGTGGATCCCTGGCGATGGCGCTGGAAGCCAATGGACTGCCCGCTCTCGCCATCGAGGAATATCACGCCGCCTCGATTCTCGACACCAATGAGCCAATTTGGCCTTATCGCGAAGCATCCACTCGACTCGACAGTGGAGAAACGGATCGCGCCATCGAGGAACTAGCTGCGGTCACCGAGAAGTTTCCCGCTTTTGCACCCGCATGGCATCGGCTGGCCACCGCCAGGATCGACATCGGCGATGACGTTGGGGCCGAGGACGCGATCAGACGGTTGATGGAACTCGTTCCCGATTCGATCCGAGCCAGAACCACCGCCGCCGAGATCTTGGTGGCCACTGGAGATGCCCCGGCAGCGCTGAAGATCCTCGAGAAAGTCACGCAAGAGGATCGGCAATACGAATGGGCCTATAGGCTACTGGGTCATGTCTATCTCCGTGTTGGCCAGTCCGGTCCTGTCGTTGAATCTCTGCTACAAAAGACGATGGGTGCCGAGCGCAAGTACGAGGAAGACGCCAGAGAACACAAACTCCTCAGCTTCCAAACCGGTCGAGTGTTCGAGCTGAAACTGTGCACCTCGCTTCTCGAGCAGAACCGTGCCGATGTTGCCTTGCCGCGTCTCCAGAAGGCCCTTCGAGACTTCCCCGATGACCTCCAACTGCGGCTGTTAGTAGCCCAGGCTCACCAGGGGGTCGGAAACAAGACCGCCGCACTGAAGGAAATCCACAGGATCCTTGGCACCAACCCGAAGTTCATATCTGCATACCTGCTGAAAACCAATTTCGAGATACAAAACGGAGACCGGCTCGCGGCTTCGGTAGGGGCCTACAACAACGATGTCAGATCCCACTACAGAATCGCAGCGGCTGCCGCGACCGAGGCAATAAGTCATGCACCCGACAACTGGCGAGCACAATTCGCCAGAGGTCGTGCCGAAGCGAAACTGAGCAACGATGCCGTGGCGCGCATCCATCTGAAGAAAGCACGCGAACTAGAACCAGATTCGAGCGAAATTTGTATGCACCTGTTCGAGGTCTGTCGACGTTTGAATGATCGGGCTCTCGCACTGGCCACGATCGAGACCGCCATGGAACTGGATCCCGAAAATCTCACCGGGTGGGTCAAACTCGGCATGTTTCATGTCACCGGCGAGAATCTGGCGGAAGCACAGAAGGCTCTTCAGCGAGCTGCACGGATCAACCCCGCCCATCCTGCGGTGCAATCGCTGCGGGGCCGAATCGCGAATTTGCAGTCGAACAAGAAAGACAACTGACCGGGCGATTTCCTCGACAGCCTCCAGCACCATCAAGAAAGCGCCAGTGCCCCTGTCATCACCGAGTGGAGATCGGTGTTGCGGATCCACCTCTTGATCGAATCGCTGCCGGGGCCCCAGGAGGAGAGTTCGACGAACTCGCCGGTGTGATTCTGGCTGGTCCAGTTGACACCGGTACGCGCAAAGGAGCCGTGCCATTTGCGCAGCAGGTTGGCCACGGAAAAGCCTCCTGCCTTGGCCGCCACCGCCAGTTGCTGACGTTTTTCGTCATCGATATTGATCTGCAGACATTCTCCGACCAGTGCATCGAACTGCTCAGCACTCAGGCTCCCGCGCACTCGTTGCAGATGTTCGTAACTGGCGCCGATAGCATCGATCCCGGGGAAGAAGGTCTTGTCGGTATTGGCGTAAGCAGCACCGACACCATTGAGTTGACAGCCACCACAACCGTGATCAGTGGTGACGATGACGAGGGTGTCGGGATTTTCCTGTGTGTAGGCACGGGCGATGGCGATGCATTCGTCGAAGGCGATCTGATCGTGCACGATGGCCCCGACATCGTTGCCATGACCGGCATGATCGACCCGTCCTCCCTCGACCTGGAGCAGGAACCCGTTCGGATTCTGTTCGAGGACAGCCAGCGCACTTCGCATCATTTCACCGAGGGTCGGTACCTGGCTGGCGATCTCGGCATCGCGGTTCCGATCGATACTGTAGGGAAGGTGCGTCGGCCAGAAGGTACCCAGCAATCGCCCGGGGATACCCTCGATGCCGTCTAGCAGCTGGTCTCGTGACTCGACGACGGTATATCCAGCCTTCTGGTAACGCCCCGACAGATCGATCTTGTCTTTGCGCGCGCCACCATCCAATTGCATCTTCACCGTCTCGATAGAGATTTCCGAGAAACGCTTCGAGCCACCGCCGAGGATCACATCTACCCCGCGCTCCAGATACTGCAGAGCAATCTCGTCTTCCTGGCCACGACTAGGAACCACGGAGGCAAAGGTGGCCGGTGTTGCATGGGTGACCCGGGTGGTGGTGACGAGTCCGGTACTTCGGTGACTCTTCTTCACCAGATCATGGATGGGCACCAGATGAGTTCCGTCCGGAGTCACGTTGATGGCGCCGTTCTTGATCCGCTGACCCGATGACCAGGCCGATCCGGCGGCGGCGGAATCGGTAACTCGAGAGTTGGCCGAACAGGTTTCCATCAACGCCCGGGTCACCGCTTCTTCTTGATACAACTTG
>CAWLAN010000231.1:0-2682 GCA_963854815.1 Planctomycetes bacterium UBA1146 | reverse complement strand
GGTGTGCCATGAACCGCACCGAAGCACCGACATGCAGGTGCTCCAAAGTCTCTTTGATCGCCCTTTTCATCGCGAGTCTGTTGCTGCTTCCGGGGGTTTCCCGCGGACAAGGCGATCCGGGTCCTGCGCCGGGGAGTCTCGACACCCCGCCGCAGATGATGTGCCTGGGCAACTCGCTCAAGGCGATGCGGGCGGATATTCTCGAGCCTCACTTCACGGCGCGCCACGCCATCACCTCGCTCCACTTCGGCCAGATGCTCAGCGTCAACGGTTCCGATGTTTACATCGGCTCGATTCGGATCGGGGGGGCTCCACCACCGCTGGCGCTCGATTCCTTCCCATTCCTGCCCACCAGTTCGGTGGTGCGCTGGGGATATGTCCACATCAACAACAGTGCACCACCCGATGGGCTGCTCGATACCTTCGTGATGGCCCAGACTCCAGTGGCCAGTGGTCGAGTGTCCGGCACCGTCATCGGATCGAGTGCTGAGCTGGATCTGGTGCTGCAGGTGTGCGACTGGATGCAAGAGGGGTTGACCCCGACCGAACTGATTCCGATGCGACAATGGCTGGAGCAGTCCGATACTCGCATCGAACAGCTCAGAACCTGGCGCCAGGGAAAGCGGGTTTACCTGCTGCTGTCGGGACGCCAGCAGATCACCGCCGGCGCTGACATCCTCTGGCGCACCGAGATCTCCTGGCAGCCCACCGCCTCCGGCGGCTTCCTCGATCTGGAGGTGCAGCCATGAGCTACAAGCCTCCAGAACCCGATGCAAATCAACAAGCCGCGTGGATCGCCTTCGCCCGCACCGAGTGGTACACACAGATCTCGGCCGCAGTGCCCGGCCTGACAGAGCAGATCGGCTACGCCGGTTCCGATCAGTTTCACAAGGCGATGGCGATGTGCATCGACAGTCCGCCCGATGAGATCCTCGACATCCTGCTGGATCCACAACTGATTCCGAGCATCTCAGCACGAGAGTTGGGTGCGGCGTTCTTCATCCGGAGAATCGACTTCGAGGGGATCACCGCCAGGCAAACCGCGCTGTACTACAGGACAGTCTCTTCCTACATACCGCTTCGATCTCCCTTCCACGGATACTCCATCTTCCACGAATGTAATCGACTGTCGAAACATGGGATGGCGACCATGGTGCCGGAGTTGCTCGAGAGCCGCATCGATGATTGCCGCTTCGCCGAATCAGGTGTGATCTCCATCTGGCAAGAGGCTCTCTTCCACTTCCTGATCGGGAGCGCCGCAATTTCCACGGGAGACTTCAAAACCGCCCATCGGGAACTTTCGGAAGCGTACAAGAAGTCATCCGGGTTGGACTTCAGTTGCACCCTTTCGATTGAGTTTCGCCTGGCCCAGCTCTATCGAGAATCGGGTCAGTTCAACAAGGCGCTGGAGCTGTGGAGTTCCGACAGCACCCGTTCGCAGATGAAAACTCAGCGTGACTGGGCGCGGCTGGCCGCCTTTCACCTGAACGCCGCCCAGTGTGCTCTCGACGGCAAACTGACCGAGGTCGTCGAGGCGGAGCTTGCCGCATCGAGTGCTCTGATGGACAAGGTCACACAGCATGTTCCGCGTCTGCAGGGGTATCAGTACCTACGCGAGGGCGAGTTGGCGACACAGGAGGAGCGCTACGAGGACGGCGAGAAGTTGCTGCGCAAGGCGCTCGATTATTTCCGCGTTCTCGATCCGCCGTGCTACGACGGGTTGATGGAATCGAAACTCGCTCTCGGTAGTTATGCGCTGTTCCAGAACGATCTGCGCATGGCGTGGGCGATCATCCGCAGCCTCATCGAGGAGGCGGGCGAGCGTGGCTGTTTGCCGATGCGCTCGCGGGCGTTGCTGTTGCAAACCTGGTTCTTCATCAGCAGCGATCCACCGACACGCGCCGCCTTCGACAACGTGCTCGAACGAATCCACATGATCCAGAACCCGGCATTGATGATGCACGCTCTGGGCAATCTTCTTTCCTATGCCGTGATCCATCTCGAAGAATCGGACCAGGCGCATCTGTTGCAGAGAATCCAGGGGCTGCAGGCGACGCTGGAAGAGAGTTGCTACGAGAAACTCTACCAGCAACATGTCGCGGAACGGTTCGCGCCGGCGATAGAAGAACGCTTCGAACGTCTCTTCAAGGATTACGACCCCGAAACTTCGCTGGAGACGCGCTGAGTGGTATCGACGGAATTAAGATCTCCCCGACTCCGTGAAGAGCCGGGGAGAAAAATAAATACCGGTGCGTGCGATCTAGGCACCCTCAAGGTCGGTAATCGTCGATGAGATCTCCGCCGATACCGTAGGCAGCGTGGAGATTTCTCAACATCGCAGCACCATCCATCGTTTGTTCTGCGGTTCGTAGTTCAGTGACCAACTCGGGAGAGAAACGACCCAGGTTGGCAAGATCTCGCACCATATCGTTCAACAACGACTGGGTTGCCGTTCCCTGATCGACGCCGGTGGCGCGCGATCTCTGGTAGGCGGCCTCGCTGACGACAAGACTGACATGAATCACCTGCGCCTGGCCCCGCGAGCCTTCGTCTCGCGGATTGAGGTCGAGAACACTTCCGCGAGGCATTCTGTTCAGGGCGTCTTCCAGCGATTCTCGTACGGATGCCCTCGCCTCCGGAAATACCGCCGGAACGACGACGTTGACAAAGGGACCGCGGCTG
>CAWLAN010000230.1:0-2703 GCA_963854815.1 Planctomycetes bacterium UBA1146 | reverse complement strand
GTGAGACGATCCTGCGCGGTGACGGGCACACTGAGGACGCGTGCTTCGAGCATCCTCCAGTAGTGATCGAAAACACTCGCCAGAGATCCATCGGTGAGGATCTCGCCGGCGCAATCGATACTGTCGACAAGACTACGGATGTCATCTTCAACGGATCGTTCAGGATCCTTCTCGAACCAGCGAGGAACCAGTAGTTCCGATGACCAGCCAGCCAGTGCTGTTCCATCCGAGGTCTCCGCCGTCAGAGCCACCACCGCCATCGGCGCTTCGGTCAGAGTATGGATACCGAAACGAAACGGGATTCTGGTGGTGCAGTTGTGCAACTCCAGATCGACTCCGGTCACCCTGATCTGCAATGTGCAGCCTCCCACCGAAGATTGATGCTTCGAGGGCATCCTGCACCGCTGGTGATCTGGATCAAGGATCGATCAATTCCTGGCTGGATCCCACGGCGTGGGGTCGATGACAGGCTCCTCGTCAAAAATTGAAGCAGCGATCAGTTCCGCTGCTGCAGGTGCCTGGGTGATTCCAAGGCCCTCGAAACCGGCAGCGATCCACAGTGAGGAAGATCCAGGAAGGAGTCCAATCAATGGACGACCATCGGCGCTAGCAGCGCGGGTGCCGGTCCACTTGCGAATGATGGGCAGTCCGGCGATTCCTGGGATGAAGCGTTCGGCACGGCAGATGATCCTCTCCATCAGATCGGAATCCATCCTGCCGGCCCTTCTGGGGCGACGCGATGATCCGATGCAGAGTTGATCGGTCGATCTTGGCAATACCGCACAGGCAACTGCCTCTTCCAACTCACCCTGGGCTCCCTTCTGGTAACCGGCCTCCACCACATGGTGGGAGATGACACAGGTTCCGCGCGCGGTGATCGCCAGGTGCCCTTCTCTCGGGTGGATGGGAACGCAATTTTCTGATCCGGGGCACAGTTCGAGCGCATCGAGACCGGATGCAATCACGATGGCATCGGCGACCATGCTCTCTCCGTGGGCAAACACAACCCGGTTTTCCTCTACCGATGTCACCCGGGTTCTGCATCGGATCGTCGCTCCGAGTCTGCGGGACTCCTCGACGAGAGCTGCTGCGGCAGTGGGAGCATAGAGGACCCCGTCCTGGGGTAACTGGAGTCCACCGATGAGATCTCGTGACAGAGCAGGTTCTGCATCGAAGAGTGCGGCTCCCTCGAGGAGGTGCGCTGTCACACCGGCAGTTGCCAACCTATCAGCAGCTTGCGAGAGACTATCGAGGCCGTGCTGGTCTTCGGCCATCCAGAGTGTGCCGGATTCGATGAAACCATCATCCGGATTCATCGGGGGCGCATCTTCGCGCCATAACTTCCTACCCAGCAGACACAACTGAAGGCCGGCGGGTTCTGCGTCGTTGGCCACGATGTGGCCCATGCCCGCTGCGGTGGCCCCGTGCAACCCGGGTCCATCTCCTGCTTCGATGATTTCCACCTGGCCCCCGCGTCTGACCAGACTCCTGGCACAGGCGGCACCCACGATGCCTCCTCCGACCACGATGATCCGCAGAGTGCTCATCTGACTTTCTCCATCGAAGTGGCCGGGTTGGCTTCGTCACTCTCACCGATGGCGACTTCCCGGGCGGCGCGATACACCTCCAGTGTTTCGCGAGCGCAACGTTGCCAGTTGAACGAGGTCGCATATTCGCGGGCAGCAGCGTGGTTCGAATCTTGTTGCGAGAGCGCCCGAAGCAGTGCCTGTGCGATCGAAAGTGGATCATCCGGTTGGCAAGTCTCGGCGAATCCACCCGAGATTTCCGGTGCAGCACCTTGACCGGCAATCACGACGGGACAACCGCATCCCATCGCCTCGAGGATCGGCATCCCGAAACCCTCGTAGAAGCTGCAATACAACAACGCGCGAGATGATGAATAGAGTGCCGGGAGCACATCATCCCCCACCCATCCAACGTGATGAATCAGACCTTTCCCTTCCTTCTTGATGAAGGACTGCAACTGTTCGCCTCCAAAAGTGAGGTTTCCGGCAAGAACGAGAGGAACGTCTTCCAGATCGGCAGCCATGAATCCGCGAATGATCCCGGGAATATTCTTTCGACGGGAAAGATCTCCGACGTACAGGATCGCTCGCTCTGGAATCCCTTTCTGCCTCAGAATAGCTGAGCTCATCTCGGGTGGCATCGGGGAAAAGATGGGATCAACACCGTGGTACACCTTCACGACCTTCTCTTCGGGGCAATCGATATGACTGAGGAAGTCGTGACGTGTCGTCTCGCTCACGGCGATGATTCGATGACAATCGCGTGCGATGGCATGATATCCCTCGATTATTCGATCCCTGAAACTGGCAGTCGAGATCGGTTCTTGGCCCAACAGGTCCGGAACCAGGTGCATGACATCGTGGAGGGTCGCCACCCGCGCGGCTCGCCAGCGTGGGACGCGCGAATCGGTGACATGAACTACATCCGGATTCATCAATGGAGGCCACCACGGCTCCTGGATCCAGAATCGAGTACAACTACCCACCTCGAGACGGTGACGATGTTGACGTAGATGAGAGAAACGGGTTCCTAGCGCGATATCGACATCGAGATCGGACAGTGATCTGGCAAGTTGTGCGGTATATCTGCCGATGCCCGTCGGCTGGGGCGTACAGGCAGCAGTGGCGTCTATGGCGATACGCAACGAAACCTCCAGTCGGAGGATAGGTCACCAGT
>CAWLAN010000229.1:0-2717 GCA_963854815.1 Planctomycetes bacterium UBA1146 | reverse complement strand
CCTTGATCTCGATGGTTCCATCGGAGGCCGCGATCGTCATCGTGCGACCTTCAGCACTGGCTGGCATCGGATCGAGGGTCGTCGACCATTTCCCATCTTTTCCCACCACCGCTGTCTTCTTCTGGCCGGCGAACTGAACCGAAACTTCCGTTCCCGGTTCACCGGTACCCCAGATCGGCAAGGGTAGATCTCGCTGCAACACGGCGTGATCGCTGAAGACTGCCGGGACATCGACTGCTTGCAGGGCAGGAGTTGCCAGCAAGAAACAGAAAACGAAGCGAGTGACCGCGAGCAGCGGGAATCTGAAAAGGAACATCTTTGACATCGTTGCCACCTCCAGTGGACGAGAAACTATCGATCTCGAGATACCTCATGATCGTCCGATGCGAGAGGTTGCAGGTCAAGGACGCCGAGAACGGCTCGAGAGTGCCCGCTCGAGCCTGCTGAGAGCTTTTCGCTGAATCTCCGGATAGCGCTGATATTGGCCGCCCAGCGAGGCGGCCAGCGGCCAGACCACGCTTTCGATCTGCGACTGTTCGAGCAATCCCTCACGAAGAGCTGCAGACGGTTCTGTTGCCCACAGCAAGACTCTTGCAAAGGATCCCCGGCCGAGTGTGGAGAAAAACTCCGCAGTGCTCTGATCCCAACTTCCCCGCGGATCAAGATCGATTCTTCTGAGAGACCAGCCCGCTCTCGCTGACGGATATCCCCAGTATGGTCCACTCTCCAACAGCGTCACGTTCGCCAGATCAGTGACAGTGGTGAGTTGTTCCGTCAGCGATACGAGGATCGCGTCCACCTGCTTGAAGCGCCCTTCGAACAAATCTCGCTGCTGGGGAAGAAGTCCTACGAGACGATCTTTGATCGCCAACGCAGCCAACCTGAGAAGTTCTGGATCGAGCCAGGTATGACCATCGAATCCCTCGTAAGAACGTTCACCCTCGGGACCATGACTGTGGGTTACAACTTCCGGATAACGCAGCCACCGTTCCCGGCAGGTCCGGGCCACTTCCAGCGTTGTGGCGAGCGGCAAGGAAACTCGCTGAGACCACCCCTCGAGGTTCGCGCCATTGAGAATGATGAGATCGGCCGATGCCAGCGCCTCGAGTGCTGCCGCATCGGGACTCCAGATGGCCGGATCCGCTCCTTGTGGCATCAGCGGAATCAACTTCACCTGGTCGGCACCGATCTCAGCGACGATCCACGCCAGCGGAGAGATGGAGACGACGACGGTGGGCACCTCCGGAGTCAGAAGATCGGGATTCTCAACGACGACCGGCGCACTCTTGACAGAGCAACCGGCGACAAGGAGTACCGCCAGCACCATCAGAATCCAGCGCGACTTCTTGACCACTTTCATACCTTTCTTCAAGGCAAGATGAGCGGGCCGTCCGCGACGAATCGGATGGCCGCAACAGCGAGAAAATAGGCCAGAACACCACCACTGATGACCACGATGGCGACCTCGGTGAAAAGGAGTCGTGCTACGAATCCTCGGGGCGCTCCGATCCGTTCCAGGGTTCTTACCTCTCGCTCCCTGACCTTGACATCGAGAGTGACGATGAGCCCCAGCAATAGCGTCGTCGCCACCATGACAAGCAATGAATTCGCATCGAGAATCGCCTTTGCGCGCAAGACCACCGCCAGCAGTTCACGTAGTTCATCCATCGAATCGAGGACCTGAAGCTCTTCATCACGACGAAGGCGCGAGCGAATGATCGTCTCACCCTTATCGTCGTTGGCATCGATGATCAGAGCGGTAATGGGAAGAGCATCCGGATCCCCATGGAAGTGAAAGCTATCCTCGTTCTCGGGAGTGACTTCAACCGCTTCCACCACCGCAGCGGTGGCGGTGATGTTACTGCTCTTGTTTTCGAGGATCAGATTGAAATCGGTTTCGGGATCGATGGCCTGATGACCATGCCCTTCCCCCGACACGACCCAGGAAGTCTGCAAACTGACGAACACGGCGTCGTCGTCTGGAGTACCGGTCGCTGCAAGAACACCCTTGATCTGGAGGAGCAGCGGATAGGCTCCGGCCAGATCGTGTAACTTGTATACATCGGTGGGAATGGAGTCTCCCACAGCTAGCCCGAGTTTGTGTGCAACAGCACTACCGATCGCTGCCTCGGACAATTTCTGTGGCCACCTGCCGGACTGGAACCCAAATCGCCGAAAGGAAGCATAATCAGGAGTAGTGCCAACCAGTGGGTGATCCCTGACCGAACCCATCAGGTGGATAGGAACCGGTACCGCATAGCCGGACTCCGCAACTGATCTGGCCACCTTCATCTCGAGGATCCGCTCCACTTCTCCGCGGAAATAGAGCGAGTGGATCAGCAGATCCGACCGACTTCCGGGGGCACCGACAACCAGCGGCGTGGACACCGCCCTCGCCTCCAGTCGCTCCCGGTAGAGATCCAGCAACCCCTCGACAGCGGCGGGAAGAACCCCGATCAGGGCAATGCACAGCACCAATACCACCGAACGAATCCGGTGATGGGAGAGCGATCTCAGCGCGAGACGTAGCATCGGACTGATCACGACGGATCCTCCTCGATTGTCTCCACTCGATCGAAACCGCCAAGAATCGTCGCGTCATGGGTCACCACGATGACCGTGGCACCGGTGATTTCCGCTTCCTCGAAGATCAGGTCGAGGACAACCTGTCCGGAGTTCGCATCGAGACTACCGGTCGGCTCATCCGCCAGCACCAG
>CAWLAN010000228.1:0-2727 GCA_963854815.1 Planctomycetes bacterium UBA1146 | reverse complement strand
AAGGCGATCACAGAGGGACAGCGCGAGTTCCTGCTACGCTTCTGGAACGTCTATTCCTTTTTCACCATCTACGCGCGAATCGATGGCTGGCAGCCGAAGGGAGATCTGCTTGCGGCTCCCGGTTCCGATCTGAAATTGTCGGAACTCGATCGCTGGGTGCTGGCGGAACTGCATTCGACGGTGGAAAAGGTGCGCAACGCTCTCGATGGGCTCGACAATCTCACCGCATCGACTGCTCTCAACGACTTCGTCGATGCTCTTTCGAACTGGTACGTACGTCGCGGCAGAGATCGTTACTGGAGCGAGGGGATGAACGCCGACAAGGAGGCTGCCTATGCGACCCTCTACCACTGCCTGGTGACGACGACCCTGCTGGCAGCACCGTTCGTACCCTTCATCACGGAGCATCTCTACGGTGTCCTGGTCAAACCGCGTGGGGACGATTTCCCCGAATCGGTTCACCTCTGTGATTATCCTCGATCCGATCCCCAACGACTCGACGACGCGCTCTGTCGTCGCATGGCTCTGATCCGTGAGATCACATCGCTGGGACGCGCCTGTCGTTCCCGTGAGAAATTGCGGGTTCGACAACCGTTGCCGGCGGTCCGCATCGTGCTGGCAGATCAGTCGATGGTTGCAGAACTATCTGCAGATTCCGATCTGATTTCCGAGGAGCTCAACGTCAAGGGAGTCGAGTTCGTCGAAGATGCTTCCGAGTACGTTTCCTACGTGGTGAAGCCGAACTTCAAGACCATCGGTCCTCGCTTCGGTGCCGATGCCCGTGCCATTGCCAGTGCCCTGGCAGAGCATCCGGATCCCGCCTCCATCGTTCAGGCAGCGAACACGGGTGCGTCGATCCCGTTGACTCTCGATGGAGACCGGGTAGTGGTCCTCGAGGCAGACGATCTCGATGTGCGAATCCACCAGAAGGAGGGCTGGAGTGCCGCCGAAGCTCGCGGTGTAGTGGTCGTGCTATCGACGGAGGTGACCCCCGAACTTCATCGTGAGGGTCTGGTGCGAGAGGTGATCAGTCATGTCCAGGGGATCCGCAGGGATCTCGATCTTGGATACGATCAGCGCATCCGACTCTCCATAAAGACGGAGGGAGATCTCGCCCAGGCGATCGACGAACACGGCGAGCACCTGCAAAAAGAGACCCTGTCGGTGGAGATCTGTCAGACGACCGATGACAGCAGCGAGATTCGTGACATCGAAATCGATGGAACCGCCGCGAGAATCGGTGTACAGCCGCTGTAACGACGTCCCTTGCAGGGTTGATCCCGAGTCTCGTTCGACGGAGACTTGCCAGGGCTCGCCATCGGTGGAGAGCCGAGACGGATCCAGTGCCTCAACTCGCAGTAGTTCTGAACTCCTACCAACAGAGAGGTGACGCGATGGGTTGGCACCAGAGTTTGGAAGATGCAAAAACGGCAGCGGCAGTGGATGAACGACCGATTCTGGTGATCCTCGAGGCTCCTGGCTGACTGGGGTGCAAGCGCCTGGATGCCGTGACGTATCCAGATCCTGATTTCAAAAACGCCATCGATGAGTTAGTGGCCCCTCTACGGATCAACGTTGCCGATCGCCATGAAGATTTTCGCGATGCGACGGTGATGACCAGGATTTCCTTCTCACCACGCTTTCGTTTCTTCAGTAGCGATCAGAAACGATTGTTGCGGGAGTGGACCGGTTGGATGCCAACTGCGGAGTTGATTGCCGAGATGCATGTGGCTCGTGCCATCGATCTGCATGACAGGAAAGATCCACTGGCGGCTGTCGAGGAATACGACCGAGCGCTGGAGGCGGCTCCCGAGGGCCCTGCCGTGGCTGAAATCCTGTACCGCAGAGGCATGGCTGCGTTTCTCGGCAACAAGTTCGACATCGATCTGCTCAAGAAGGACTGGCAGGACGTGCTCGAAAAACATCCCGGTACACGCTGGGCACTTCATGCCAGCGTCCTCGAGGACGCATCTGACGGATCCTAGGGGCAACCTTCCGAATTTTGCTCGCAACCGAGGGCATCTTCGGTCGGATCGACTCCGCAGTTGATGGGTCCCGGGGGTGCCGGTGGTGCGCCGCCATTGAACAGGCCATCGAGCATCGAGATTCCATCCCCGATATCGAGACTACCGTCATCATTGCTGTCACAGGCATCGTGACACAGCGGCTCATCCCCTGACGAGAACAGAAAACTGAGCAGGAAGATCACATCGGCGATGTCGAACAGACCATCCGGGTTACACAGACCTCTACGCAACAGCGGAGCGGGCGGAGCGGTCGGAGGTGTGGCCACCTCGACCTCGATGTAGGGAACTGCAGAGGGGGAGTGGACACCGAGCATCGCCATGCCGGTTTCCGGTGCAGCATCGGCGTCGAAGCCAAAATTGTAGAGGAATCCCCATCGGATCGGATTCGCCAAGGCGCCGCTGGCGTGGTCCGTTGTCGACCAGGTGATCCCTTCCGCATCGCGAACTGCCGACCAGTTGTCGTTGGAGAAGGAATAGCTGAGAATGGTCGGAGCGAAGAAATCGATGTTGCTGACCTCGACATCGGATGCCACAGGAATCGAGAAGGAACCTGCATTGCGTCCCATGTCGTGGTTGTAAACCGAGTACTCGTAGTGCCAGGTGCCATCCCCGTTATCGGTGACCTTGTGAGCCAGGTAGCAGCGTCCATCGATAACCGGGACCGGTTGCACCACCTCGATCAAGGCTCCAGGCCAGGCCG
>CAWLAN010000227.1:0-2757 GCA_963854815.1 Planctomycetes bacterium UBA1146 | reverse complement strand
GCCGCTCGGAGGATGAACAGGCGCAGCGCTACTCGATGATCAACGGCAAGCTGCGGAATGCACACCTCAATAGCGTCTTCTGGTATGCCCTCTTCTTTCCCACCATCGAATTGCTGTCGGTGGTGGCGCTGGTCATCATCGTCGTCGGGGGTGGTGCTCGGATCGAGGCGGGAACCGCCACATTCGGCGAGTTCTTCCTGTTCTGGACCTACCTGACACGGCTTTTCTCGCCATTGAGGGATCTGGCCGAGAAGTACAACCTGCTACTGTCAGCGATGGCCTCCAGCGAGAGAATCTTCGGGATTCTCGACACCGACACGTCACTTCCAGAACCCCGAAAGGTCGCCGCCGAGGCACGGGCACTGGCCGCACCGGGAGCTGGAATCTGTTTCGAGAAGGTGTCCTTCAGTTATGACGGCGAGACCCCGGTACTCGAGGATATCTCCTTCAGTGTCGGTAGTGGCGAAACCGTTGCCATCGTCGGCGCCACCGGTGCCGGCAAGAGCACCATCATCAATCTGTTGTTGCGATTCCATGACCCGACACGGGGATTGATAAAAATCGGCGATGATGACATCCGAAATATCCCCGTCAGACAACACCGCAACCGCTTCGGGCTGGTTCTCCAGGATGTCGCAGTGCTCTCGCGAACACTGGAGGAGAACATTCGATTTGACCGAGACATCAACAGAGAGCAGATCATCTGGGCACTGGAACAGGTGCGCGGTTCTTCCATCGTCACGCGCCAGAAGAGAGGTCTCGATGAACCGATGATGGAGAGGGGCCGTACCCTCTCCAGCGGCGAACGACAACTGGTTTCCTTTGCCCGCGCACTGGCTGGAGATCCCCAGATCCTGGTGCTGGATGAAGCGACCAGTCATGTCGACACCGAAACCGAAGCACTGATTCAGGATGCGATTGAACGGTTAGTCAAGGGTCGCACTTCAGTGATCGTCGCGCACCGTCTCAGCACAGTGCGCAAGGCCGATCGCATTCTCGTCCTGCATCACGGGCGGCTACGAGAAGAGGGTCGTCACGATCAGTTGGTGGCCCTCGATGGCATCTATGCACGACTGGTGAAACTGCAATTCGGAACTTCCTGAGATCCTCTCCTCCGTTGCTTTGACTGCGGATCGGGTCCATCCTGAGTTTTGCTTTCCGTAGTCTTCCAGAACACTTTCTCGAAGGGGTTTCCCTTGAAATACCTCTCTGCTGTGCTGTTCCTGACGGCCCTGGCCTTCCCCACCTGTACACAAGCCGACGATCTGGCTCGCTATTATCCGGCCGATTCGCTGATCTATGCCGGCAGTTCAGGCATCGATGATATCAAGGATGCGTTCGACAATAGCGAAGCGGGTCGTGTATGGAATCTTCCTCGCTTCGACGGAATCCGTGGCCTGATCCCGAAAATGCCCCGGTTGATCGCCGAGATGATGGAGAAGCGGCTGGCCGAGTCCGACGACAGTAACGAAGTTCTCGCCGTGATCGAGCAGATGGCACTCTCGACCTCCCAGGAGACCCTTTCGCATATTTTGGGGTCCCTGAATCACAGCATCGCCTTCGGTATTGCCGATATCATCATCGATCCCATCGAACCAGAGGTCATCTGCTATCTGATCATCGATGCCGGAGATGACTCGGAGAGATACAAGGGCGTGTTTGGAAAGATGCTGATGGAACTCGCCCTCGAGGACCCGAGAGTCGAGGATCTAGATGGAATCCAGTGGGCAGCGATCGACCTCGGCACCCAGCCATCGATCGAGATCTGGTGGGCACTTCACGAGCAAAAAGCGATCTTCGCCTTCGGTGAATCGAGTGCTCGTACCTATCTCACGATGAGCCGCGGCGAAAAAACTCCGCTGACCGAATCCAAGATCTATCGCGAAGGCACCCAGCGATGTATCGGAGACTCCAGCGTCACATCTTCAGTACATCTCGACATCCCGGCCATCGTCGGACTCGTGCTCGACGTCTTCCAGGAGTTCGGGGGAGATCCCCCCGCTGCAGCGGACTACTTCATCGATGAGATTTCTCGGGTCGGGGCCATCCATTACGCTTCGGGCCACGTCGGAGACGAAACGACCGCCTTCACCGCTGGAAGCAGTTTCCCCTACACAGGCATGATCGGTGGTGGCCCTGGCTTATCGCCGGAGGATCTGTCGCTGGCTCCAGCTTCCCCCATCTTTCTCTGGGGTTTGAGCTACGACGCTCCGGGCATCTATCGGCAACTCCAGACCACTCTCGAGGCGTTTCTCCCGGAAGATCGGATGTGGCAGATAGAGCAGGGCAAGAAGACCCTGGGAGCCCTGATAGGCACTCCCATCGATGACCTGGTCGCGGCCTTCGGAGATCATCTCCTGGTCTTCGAAGAGTCGGCGGCGCGAGGAATCATCCCTGGTCTTGTCGTGGCGGTTTCCGGCGGAAATGCGGAGTTACTCGAGAACTTGATCGTGAGACAATTTCCGCTGATCCAGTTGATGGCTCGATCCACAGGAATTGCTCTCGCCAGACGCACCCACGAGATCGTATTTGGCGACAAGAGACAGACGATTCATTACCTGCAAACCAGCGGAGCTGGATCCCCTTTCTCTCCGGCGTGGACGAACATGGGAGGGCAGTTGATCCTGGCCTTGCACCCGACAGTTCTGGAGCAAATGTTCCATCGGCTCGAAGGGGATGAAAAAGGGACTTTCCGGATTCCTTCGTTCGCCAGCGGCGCCGCCTTGTCGACCGATCAAGCGCCTTTCAGTTATTCGA
>CAWLAN010000226.1:0-2773 GCA_963854815.1 Planctomycetes bacterium UBA1146 | reverse complement strand
CCGGGGACTGATGCTGCAGGTCGCCGCAGCAGGAATGCCCGCCCACATCGCACGTCGATTCGATCAGTTGCGTCACATGCCTGTGATTTCCTATCCGGTGCGCTGGATCGGCGACCCCTTCTACAGACTGCTGGCACTTCGCACCATCGCCAGTAACGAGAATCGCTCTTTCGAGTGGGACATCGACATCGATGGGGAATCGATGGAGCTCTCCGGATCGGCGCTCTTCTTCTGTAACGAGGGAACCATAGGAGGAGGATTCACCCCGTGTCCGAAGGCGAACATCGACGATGGCCTGCTCGATGTGTGCCTGCTTCCCACTCTCGGATTTCGGGAAACACTACAACTGTTCCGCCAGGTCTCGGCGGGCACTCACCTGGATTCCCGCGATGACATCTTCTACCGGCAATGCAAACGAGTGCGGCTGAAGCAATCCAGATACCCGTTCCTGGTCGATGGAGATATCATGGGAACCCCGGAGGTGATCGAACTGCAATCCTTTCCCGCCAGCATCGAACTCGTGATTCCGGAGATCTCGTGAATCGGCTGATTCGACAACGCTCCGTACTGTTGCTGACATGCTTGTTGGTGGTGCTGAGTTTCGGTTGTAGCCGCCGTGCGGAGGTTCCCATCCGCAAGGCACTGTGGATCACCCGGTGGGACTACCTGACCGAACAACAGGTTCGCACCTGTATCGCAAACGCCGCCCGGGGCGGCTTCGACACGGTTCTGTTCCAGGTACGCGGTAACGGTACCGTCTTCTACCGTTCATCGCTGGAACCGTGGGCCGAGGAGTTCGACCATCAGGACCCGGGATTCGACCCGCTGGCGATCGCCTGCCAGGAAGCGAAGCGACTCGGTGTGTCGATCCACGCCTGGATCAACGCGGTTCCTGGTTGGCGAGGAGATCAACCGCCACCGGATACCTCTCCACCTCAACACTGGATCGCCCGACCTCAATGGTTCCTGCACGATGACAAGGGCCACAGGCAGGCACTTCAGCCGGATTACTACGTGGCGTTGAATCCTTGCCTTCCCGAAGTTCGCCATCATGTCGGGCGCATCTGCGCCGAACTGGTCGAGAACTATTCGATCGATGGAATCCATCTCGATTACATCCGTTTCCTCGAATCAGGGATTACAACCGATTACCCCAGAGATCCCAGGAGTTTGCAGTTGTACGAGCAAGCGACAGGATCAGCCGATCCCGACAAGACACCCGATGCGTGGGACAAATGGCGACGAGATCAGATCACCGAGATGGTGCGGGAGATTCGTAGGGCAGTACGCGAAGTGGATCGGGATGCGTTACTGAGTGCCGCGGTCTACCGCACCCCCAGCATCGCTTATGACCGGGTGCGCCAGGACTGGCCACGATGGCTGCGACTCGGTCTCGTCGATGCGGTTTTTCCGATGCAATACGACCGTGAGATCGCTCGCTTCGAGCGACGGGTCGCAGAATGCCTGCGAGAAGCACGCGGTTATCCGGTACTGATGGGACTGGGTACCTATCTGCACGAGGATCCGGCCATCACCCGCCGTCAGAGTGAACTGGCACTGCGACTCGGCTGCCAGGGAGTCAGCCACTTTGCCTACTCCTCTTTCTGGGACGCCGGAACAGCCGGCTCATCGACGGAATCCGTGCGGAAACTCAGGAGGCAACAACTCCTCTCCAGCGACTGATTCACAACCTCCTTTGCAAAAAGAAGTTAGACAAACGGCCATCGAACCGATGAGATCGTTCTAGAGAAAAAACTGCCGAAACTCGGCAACCGGGAACTCGGATAACGACACTCTCGTATGAAAGGTGTACAATCCGGACTCTCGTTTGGTCCTCAGGGGACCGTGATCAAGATTCCCCCGGAATCCCAGAGAGGATCCGGTGTGGTTCTCTCTGAAAGGAAATAGGATGCGGAAAACTTTCCTCGCACTCGTCATTGTCGCTGGGCTCGCTACTGCAGGCTGTATCTTCGCCCCTCAAGGCGGTGGTGCCAAGAACACCAGTGACTCCGAGTGCGCGGCTGCATGCGCAGCGGCCGCTTGCCCCGTTGCTGCGGCTGCGGCAGCCAAGACTTGCGGCGATGACTGCTCCAAACCGTGCTGCGCCGACAAGTAATTCACTGAAATAGTGATCGTAAAAAGGGTGCCGGGTCTTTGATCCGGCACCCTTTTTTTGCACCTGTATTGAGACGGATCGACGACTTCCCACTCACCTGGGCGCCCTTCTCGATCAGAGTTTCGTCGACCTCTTGGTGGAAACCGGCTTTCGTTGCTGAACGGGCGCCTCCCGTAACGCCCTCACCAGCACCGAAGCAGTCCAGGCGGTGCCATAGATGCGGTGATAAGAGAAGAAGGAGTAGTCCCACATCGACCCGTCGGATTCCTGGGTCGCCAGCAACTTCTCGACCAGTCGGGGCCACCAACTGAGTCGCATCTCTCGCGGCAACAGTTCGATCACCCCTGCTGCATAGTAATGACCGTAGAAGAAGAAATAGCCGCTGTTGGCGTAGTAGGCCTCGTGCGGAAACGGTCTCCCCCGGGCCAGCGAGATGAACTTGTGGTGGCGCATCAACTGCTCCAGCCCCACATCCATCTGCTCGTCCTTTACTTCGTCCTCGTCGCCACAGATTCGCAGGGCGAGATTTCCGACCTGGATGCGACACAGCGATCCCTTGATCTGATTGATGCCGGTGAGCCCTCTGGTACTGGGAATCGCCGACACGTTGTAGTCGTAGGCGCCGTTGGGCAAGCGACAGCGACGCAGTGCTCGCAA
>CAWLAN010000225.1:0-2801 GCA_963854815.1 Planctomycetes bacterium UBA1146 | reverse complement strand
TCGACCCCCGCATCCTCTCCGACTATGTTGGATTTTATTCGTTGAATCCCGATATGAAATTAACGATCAAGAACGAGAACGATCAGTTGTTCGTCATGGTGTCGGGGCAGTCGTTCTTTCCGGTATACCCAACTGGGCGTGACGAATTCGCTTTCAAGGTGGCGGATGCTCGGATCAGCTTCGTCCGCAATCAGCAGGGAAAGGTTGACCGGCTCGTCCTGCACCAGAATGGTCTCGACCAAGAGGCCCTGAAAACGAACTAGGCAGCGTCTATAGACACCCCTTGTGTCTCGCGGGTTGGATTCTGCTGAAAAAAGCGGGTGATGGGAGTCGAACCCACGACATTCACGTTGGCAACGTGACGCTCTACCTCTGAGCTACACCCGCACAGGTCCATCACGAACAGCATCATCGTAGCGGTTACACCAATAGACTCTGGCCGATTGTGCGCATCGCCCTCTGCCCTGTCAACACCTCCACGTTTTCCCGGTCAGGTGCAGTCCGGCTCGATGAGACAATCGATGGCATCCGGCGTTGGGTCCGGGCCGCACTGCGTAGGCCCTGGATCCGGCGGAAGTGCACCGCCTGCGAAGATGGAGATGAGGATCGCCACCGCATCGGCGATGTCGACTCCGCCATCGTCGTTCGCATCTCCAGAATCATCGCACTCGAGCAGATTCCCCGGCGAGAACAGCGCGCTCAACAAACGCACCGCATCGGCGATGTTGAACTGGGTATCGGAATTGGTATCGCCACGACGGAAGACCGGATCGGTACCGCCACCGCCACAACTCACCGAACGATAGACGACATGCATCAGCCAGTTACCGCTGGCACCGAAAGCGCACAGATCGGTCCAGCCGAGCCCGGCCGCGTTGACATAGTTCTGCCCCGGCAAGCACCCGGCGCCATCGATGACCATACTCGGACCCGTCGGAGTCGACGCGTTGGCGAACAGCAAACTGACGACGAACGGGCCCGAGTTGATGATGATATCTCCCGGTAGCGGCTCCAGATCGAACTCGTTGATGAAACCATCGGTGAGGAGCGGACCATCGAGCTGGAAGAGCAGATTCACTCCGGGGGGCGTTCCTTCGTAGATGAGGATCGCCTCCTCCAGCGACTGCGGGTTGCCACCGAACTGGGACCCCCAGCCGATGCCGACGCGCAGGATCTCGATGGGGTAATCCGCCGCGGGGGCCTCGAAGGCAACTGCACCCTCCTCGCCAGCGACAAACCCGGGGATGGTGATGGTACCAGGACCGAGATGATTCTCATCGAGCACCTCGGGGCACGGTTGGGCATCGATGCCACGACAAAAGAGCAGTGGTAAAACGAGCAGTGAAATCCAAAAGAGACGGTGGCGATAAGATGTTCGAGGCGACATAACAACTCCTCCCGGCCAATAAGCCACGCTTCAGGATATCTCTCGAGTTGCCCGCAAGCCACGGGCAGGACGGCTTTCAGCCAGGCGAAAAAGCACACCTTACTCAGGCGTGCAGGCGCTTCTCGATACGCACCACGTTGCCCTTGCCGATGTATTCGAGGTGATCGGAGCAGCGGTGCATCAGCAGGATGCCGAGGCCGCCGCGTCCCCCTTCTCGCATCCGCTCCTTGGCGCGCTCGAAGGCATCCTTCTCCTCGATCTTGGCGAGATAGAACTCGTGATCGAAGCCATCCCCTTCATCTTCGATCAGCATCATCACACGGCGTGGATCGACGATGTAGTTGATGGTGACACGCCGATCACGCTGCTGCAGGTTGCCATGGCGGACCGCGTTATCGACCCCTTCCTTGAGCGCCGAGTGGAGCGCGTTTCGTTCCTGCTCGGTAAGCGGCAGCTTCTGGATGAGGGTACCGCCCAGGCTGAGCCCCTGGTCGATGGCATCCTGTTCGGATGCAAACTGGAAGCGAACCTGCTGGGTGAAGAGTTTGCGGTCGCGCGAGACCCGTCGTATCTCGCTCTCGGCGAGAATGAAAAGGTTGCCAAGATCAAAGGGGTCGACCAGGGAGTCGTTCTCCCAGACACGGAATCCCTCGAGCGCTGTAACGTCCGAACCCTTTGGATGGATGAGGATCGTCGAGGCCAGAGCGTGACGGGAATCCAGTTTGATCCTCTCCACCAGTTGCTGGCTTCCGGTCACTCGCTTGTCGACGACGACAAGATCGGGAGCAGCGGTGTCGATGCCCCCGAGCAAGCCCTCGACACTGTGGTAGAGAAAGACACGTCCGCCCCGTTCCTCGACCCTTCTCTTGCAAATCTGTGAGAAGTGTCCCGTCGCCGGTAACAGCATCGCCACCGTCCCGCTCGGCCCGGGTCGTTCGGCCATCACCGGTACGGTGCGGATCTCCTTGCCCGAAGCGGTTCTGGCCGCTGGTATTGAGCCGCCATCGGCATCTGCAGTCTCGACCTGCTCGCCCGACAGAATCGCTTCCGCCTCGTTGAGATCTCTGGCCACCGGCACCACCGACGTGACCCCCAGCAGATGCATCGTGATGCCGACGTTTCGGGCAACCCGAGCCAGCAGCAGTGCCCCGCCGGCGCGTGCGCACTGGTTGTGAAATCGAATGATGCCGCTGATCCCGGTCGAGTTGATGTACTCGACACCGCGGCAATCCAGCACCAGATGGTGACGGCCACTATCGGTCAACCGCTCGAGGGCCTGCTCGAAGCGCGGGTAATTGGGCGCATCGATGAACCCCTTGAGATGAACGAGTGTGTAAGAAATCGGCTCGGCGCCCGAGGTGGCGCACTGTTCGTACGAGATGTTGAGACTCGACACGGCAACTGGTCCTTTCAC
>CAWLAN010000224.1:0-2871 GCA_963854815.1 Planctomycetes bacterium UBA1146 | reverse complement strand
GCCAGCATCCCTTCCTGGTAAGCCACTCGTGCCGATGCCCGACCGCCGACTGTCATTGCGATATCTCGTGCCTGCTGGATGTAGCGCTCACGTTCATCGTCAGAAGAGGTCGCAGCGAGATAGAGGATCGCTTCGAGTCGTGTCGAATCGTGGACATCTGGCAACTCGACCAGAACCCGTGCTGCCGAACGAGCTCCCTCGGTATCACCGAGGCGCTCGCGCACCTTGAGCGATTCACGCCAGGGGGCTTCTTGCCGTGAGACGTCGCTTCCGTCGGTGTCTTTTTGCTCGAGAAGACCCTTCAGGTGCTCGTTGGCGAGTTTCAGGTTCTGTTCGCCTCCGATGCTGGCGAGCAATCCAGCGCGGATCTGCAGCGCTTGCAGGTAGTAGCCCTGCTGAAGACGATCTCTCTCGATCGGCGCGAGAATCGCTATCGTGTTACCCAGGTCACTGACCGCCTGCGCGTTCCAGCCGCGATCTCGCGCCGCCTCGGCAAGTCCGAACCAGGCACGCGCACACTCAGGTTGTGACGCAACAGCGCTGCTCCAGAGCGGATAAGGCCCTTTCCAGTCGTCGAGTCGAGCGCGACTCAGCAGTGTCAGCAACAACAGCAGGATCACCGTCCCGGGAGTTCGGGACCCGGGAATTTTCTTGTCGATGAGGATCAGAATCGCTGCCAGTCCGATGAGCAGAGCGGTCAACGGCAAATACATGAACCGTTCCGCAAAACGTTCTGGATGGGGGAAAACCTGCAGGACCGGAGACAAGAAGATGATGAAGAGAGGCAGCATCAATGCCATGTGGCGATTTCCACGACGCAACCAGCGCCACGATTGAAACAGTCCAGCGATGATCACGAACCAGCTCACGATCGAAGTCCAGGGCGAGAACGGACCCGATGAAGCAACAAAAGCACCATATGAATGGTCGACCGAGAGACCCACCGGCCAGATAAACAGGGTCAGGTACTTCAGAATCGCCCTGCCTTGCGTCCAGAAGACCGTCTGCGGAGACCCCCCCCAGTATGTGGTTGCCGCGCCAGGGTCGTGCAACGCCAGAACCCTCCACGACAGAAACAGGATCACAACTGCGCAGGGGATCCAGACGGAGGCTCGACGACGCCACGGAATCGGGTTGGCCGTCTCCTGAGGCACCATGTAGGAGATCGCAATCAATGCCAGCGGAAGGGTCGCGGCCATCTCCTTGGAAGCCATCGCCAGCGCCCCCAGCAACGCCACAACGCAGCCACGCACCCATCCGGGTCGCTGAGGCTGACCCACCCCGACCAGCAGTGCCGCCAGGTAGAAGACCCCGAACAGGACGTCTCGACGGCCCGAAATCCATGCCACCGCTTCGGTCTGAACCGGATGCACCAGGAACACTCCCGCCAGCGCGATCGGAAGCGCCCACTGTCCGCCGGGGAAGATCCTCCGGACCAGAAAGAACAGCAACATGGCCGCGATCGAGTGGAGAATTACGTTATGAATGTGGAACGGGAGCGTCGCTCCAGGCTGATCCGGACCATCGATTCCAAGAGCTGCCACGATGAGCACATCGATCCGATAGGAGATGAACCGCAGCGGACGAAACGGGACCCGCACCTCATCGGCAGAGGGATCGGGGTCGGCCAGTACCTGAACCCAATCCTGGAACTCATCTGCGGGGCCATCGAAGGGTCTCCACAGCCAATCGTTGGTGGCAACCAGTCTCACATCATCAAACACCCAGTCGCCATCGAGGGCCGGCAGGTACAGAACCAGGGCAGTGCTCAGAAACCCGAGAAAGATGAGAAGATACAGGTGCCACTTCAAGACAGAACCTCCGAGACGATGGTTCTCAATCTATCTGCGCACCGTTGCCGCGACAGCGCCGAGATGTCCCGTTCCATCAGCGCACGACTGGCACTCTCGAGCATCTCGGGGTTTGCAGCGACCTCGACGATCACATCGCGAAGACGAGTACAGATCTCTTGCTCGCTCTTGCCCGCGATGGAAAACCAACCTGCACCGCCAGGAAACAGTTCCGGAATTCCTCCCACCGGTGTCGCTGCTACCGGCAATCCACGAGCGATGGCTTCCTGGACCACCAGCGGAGTTCCCTCGCCCATGCTCGGAAGAAGCAACAGATGGCTACGATCCATCGCAGCAACGATTTCAACGGGTGATTGTGGACCGCGAATTTGATGGTCCTGGTGCCTCTCGCGCGGATCCCCTGTTCCACCCCCGATCACCTCGAGCGAGAGAGAGATCCCTCCTTGTCGCGCACTCTCGACCGCATCGAGAACCCTGTGATACCCCTTCGATTCGATTCTTTCGCCCACCCACAGCAGTTTCAGCGGCATCGTTGGAGAGATCCTGACAGGCCGATCGAGAAAGATGGAGTCGATCCCGATCGGGAGCAACTCGACTGCTGAGACGTGGTGCCGATCCTTCAGTTCGTTTGCCATCGGTTTACTTGCTGCGAGCACTCGATCCGCCGACTCGAGTCCGGTCCGCAACAATCGCGCACCGATCCTGGTCCGACCGTAGTGATGAACATCGGAACCGTGACACCACACGATGAAGGGACATCCGAGTCTGCGCGCACTTCTTCGGGCAATCACTGCCGTCGGTACTGCCCAGTGAGCCAGCACCAGCGAGGGAAGCTGATCACGCTGCCACTTCCGTGATTCGCGGTGTGCCGACAGGAGCCAGGACAACGCCGCGATGGTTCCGCTGCCACCAGCACGAGGTGCCTTGCCTCCGGAGCGATATCGAAATCGACGAACTCGAAGCGGTCCATCGACTTCTTCGAGAGGATCTTCCTCGTGGATCCGGGGAGCGATCACCTCGGTATCGAACTCATCGGCGAGTTCGAGATGGAGATCGCGGA
>CAWLAN010000223.1:0-2932 GCA_963854815.1 Planctomycetes bacterium UBA1146 | reverse complement strand
GCGCGACGCGCCAATGGGTCAGGTTCACGCGCAGTCGCCCCATGCGCTATGAGATAGGCCTTGCCATCGGGCGAGTGCTCCATGTTTCTGCCGAAGTCGACGAAGAACGGCTCGCCAATCCGAACGGGTATCCCGGTCGGCTTGCCCTCGCCATCGAGTGAGGGGGCCGCAAAGAGCGGCGCAGTCGGATCGTTGGGTCCGTCCGTCCATGTCTTGCCGTAGTCGCGGGAGATCCTGAAGCCGACGAGTGGGCCGAGTCCGCCGGGGCCCTCCGGATGACTGCCGTAGTACCAGATGCCATCGTGAACCAGACTTCCCGACGGGTATCGCGCGTTGTACGGTCCGGTGGGTGTGGGCAGTGCGCCCAACCCGATCACCGTGAGGTTCAGCGGGTCGTCACCGATGATCTTTCCATAGCCGCAGTTTGCGTCTGCACCCTCCTGCCCCAGGGTCCGCAGTGGCTCCCGGCTCCCGTCCGGTAACAGGTTTTCCACTGTGCCGTCGGAGAAGGGGGAGTACATGTTTCCATCGGATGCCCACGACGGGAACCAGCAGTCTGCATCGGTGTACTCGCGGTGGCTGCCGGTGAACGTGATCCCCACGATGTTGTCGGATGGCTCGAACGGGCAGTCAGCGGGCGGTCTCGAGGGCCAGTCGATGGCTAGGTTACGGCCCGAATCGTGGACCTGTCCCCGACAGCCACCGAGTACAGTCACCGCCAGCGCCGACACGAGAGCGATGACGCCAGCCCAGGCGATTCGTTCTGCGGAGATCTGCATGAACTCCTCCTGATGGAGCATGAGCGGACTTGATCTGGCACTCTTCGAGGTGTCAGTCGGCAGGACCGGTCATCTGCGAGGGAACGACCCAACCATCGAACTCCTCGCTGCTGCAATAACCCTTCTCCACTGCCACTTCGCGCAGGGTTTTCCCCTCGGCATGAGCGGTCTTGGCGACATCGGCGGCCTTGTCGTAGCCGATGTGTCCATTGAGGGCAGTCACCAGCATCAGTGAGCGGTGCAGCAGCTCATCGATCCGTTCGGTGACCGGTTCGATGCCGCTAGCGCAGTTCTCATGGAAGGAATCGATCGACGAGGAGAGCAGATCGATCGATTGCAGCATGCAATCGCCGATGACAGGCATGTAGACATTCAGTTCGAAGTTACCGAGAGCACCGCTGAAGCCGATGGTGGCATCGTTGCCAATGACGCGTGCACAGGCCATCGTCAGCGCCTCTGACTGGGTCGGATTGACCTTGCCCGGCATGATCGACGATCCCGGTTCATTGGCAGGGATGGTGATCTCGCCGATGCCACAGCGAGGACCGCTGGCGAGCCAGCGAACATCATTGGCGATCTTGTGGAGTGCTGTCGCCAGGCTTTTCAAAGCCCCTGAGAGTCCGACGATCGCTTCCTTGCCGGCAAGTTGCGCGAACTTGTTGGGAGCAGAAACGAACTGGATGCCGGTCTTCTCGGCCAGCGCAGCGGACACCTTGTCGGCATAACCCGAGCGGGTGTTGAGTCCGGTTCCGACGGCGGTGCCGCCGATGGCCAGTTCGTGGACCAGCGCCAGTGCATCCTGGATCAGTTGTCGGGCGATTCTCAGTTGATCGGACCAGCCAGAGATTTCCTGACCGAGAGTCAGGGGAGTAGCATCCTGCAGGTGGGTGCGGCCGATCTTGACGATGTCATCAAAGGCAGCGGCTTTCTCATCGAAACAGTTGCGCAGTGCATCGACGGCGGGCAGCAATCGATCGTGGCATTCGCACGCGCTTGCGACATGGATGGCGGTGGGGAAGCAATCGTTGGTGCTCTGGGCGTGATTGACGTGATCGTTGGGGTGTACCGGACTCTGGCTGCCGAGCGGTTGTCCGAGAGTCTGGTTGGCACGGTTGGCGATCACCTCGTTGCAGTTCATGTTCGACTGGGTGCCTGAGCCGGTCTGGTAGACCACCAGCGGGAAGTGATCGTCGAGATCGCCGGAGATCACTTCTTCGGCGGCGGTCTCGATGGCGCTGCCGATTTCGGTCGGGATACCACCGAGTTCTGCATTGATGCGGGCGGCGGCCTGCTTGATGAGACCCATCGCACGGATCATCGGGCGCCGCATCCGCTCCTGACCGATGCGGAAGTTTTGCAGCGAGCGCTGGGTCTGTGCCCCCCAGAGGCGGTCGGCAGGGACCTCCACTTCGCCCATCGTGTCCTTCTCGATGCGATGTTCCACCGCGCTCCTTCCGGGCCACGGCCCGACTGCTCACAGGGTACCCGAAGTGGCCATCTCAGGGCCACTGAAGCGGACAGGACTTCTTCTACCTGCTCGGTTTCCCCCTCACTGGCGGCTAGCATGAATCGATCGATAACAGAAAAAGAGCCCTACGGGAGGGGTTGGATGGGTAATTCACGGTCGGAAACCAACATATTGTGTACGTTGGTTCTTCTGTGCCTGCTGGTCCGATCTTCCGCCACTATTTCCGCACAGGATGAGCCGTGGCAGGCGATGGATTACGGCCCGTTCCTGTCGGCTGCGATCGAGGTGACCCCCGACAACATCGCCTGCAAGGGAATCGCCATCCCTCTCGATGATGATGGTGAACACTCGATGCTTTTTGACAGCGCCGAGTTGCGTTGGGCGGCCGCGTGGGAAGGCGATTTCGTCCAGTTGCGTGGCATCGTCTATGATGGTCCCCACGGCATCTGGCCTCGCATCGATGGTAAGCCTGCCTGGGTCAATGCTGCTGGACCTGGTATTGCGGTCGGTTCCGATGGGACCTTCGCCGATCCGCGCCCGGTTCCATTTGGCCCCCTACCCCCTGAACTCGGTCGTTGGCGAGGGCTTCAACGTGATCGCGATGGCGTGCTTCTTCATTACACCGTTGGCAAGACGCGCATCTTTGAAAGGGCAGCCTACCTGCAGGGACAGGACCTCAATGCCT
>CAWLAN010000222.1:0-2943 GCA_963854815.1 Planctomycetes bacterium UBA1146 | reverse complement strand
CGATACCGACGCTGATGGTCTGTGCGATGTGGGCGATCCCGATGATGACAACGATGGCGTCCCCGATGGCGCCGACAACGCGCCGCTCGACCCGAACGCCTGCCGTGACGCGGATCTAGACGGCTGCGACGATTGCAGTAGCGGCACCGATGACACCGCCAACGATGGCACCGACACCGACGGCGATGGTCTGTGCGACCTGGGCGATCCCGACGACGACAACGATGGAGTCCCCGACGATTGCGATATCGATCAGAGTGCTGGTTCTGACTGCAACGGAAATGGTGTGCTCGATTCGTGTGACATCGATGCAGGAACGGAAACCGACAGCAACGGCAACGGGATTCCCGATATCTGTGAACAGCCACAGTTTGTTCGTGGCGATGCCAATGCAGATGGTTCGGTCGATATTGCCGATACGGTTTTCATGCTGGAGTACTCATTTAGCGGCGGGCCCGATGGTTCCTGTTCCGATACCCTGGATGCCAATGACGATGGAACGCGCGATATTTCCGATCCGATTCAACTGCTGATCTTGCTCTTTGGTGCCGGTACCGAGTTGCCTCCACCTTGGAACAGTTGCGGGATCGACCCGACAGCGGACGCTCTCGATTGCGTTGCTTACGCACCGTGTCCTTGAATCTGCAGTCACCTGATCCCTAAATCCGCGCTTACTCCTTGGCGCGCATCTCGCTGATCACTCGCAGCTGGGCGAACTGTCTGTGGCCGTCGCGGCCGGAGTGGTAGCCGTAGCCTGATTGCTTGGCGCCGACCCACGGTGTGCCGCTGGCTCCGCCGCAGCCCTTGTTGATGCCGACCATGCCGGCGGTCAACTGACGGGCGATGTCGTGAGCTCGCTCGGAACTGCCAAAGACCGCCGCACCGAGACCGTAGGGGGTGTTGTTGGCGCGCTCGATCGCTTCGGCATCATCTCCGACCTCGAGCACACAGGCGACCGGGCCGAAGGTCTCCTCGCGGATGACGTCCATCGATTCCTGACAGTTGCCCAGTACCGTCAATGGAAAGAAGTTGCCGCCGAGATCGTCACCGCGGTAGATCACCTCGGCACCATCGGCGAGCGCCTTCTCGACCTGTTTCTCGACGTGTTGCTTCTGGCCAGCGTCGATCATCGGTCCGATCTCGGTGCCATCGTCACTGCCGTCTCCGACCTTCATCCGGGTTGCCGCCTCACAGAGCAGTTGCTGGAACTGCGCGGCGACCGGCTGCTGGACATAGATCCGCTCGGTGCTGACACAGACCTGGCCGGCGTTACGAAACGAGTTCAACGCCGCGAACTTGGCGGCTGCCTCGAGATCGGCATCGTCGAGCACGATCAATGGATCCTTGCCGCCCATCTCCAGGATCACTCGCTTCAGCCCGCTGCCGGCGCTCTCCAGGATGTGGGCACCCGTGGCGCGCGAACCGGTGAAGGCGATCAGATTGACGTCGGCATTGACCAGTGCTTTCCCCTGAGTTCCGTCGCCGTGAATCACCTGCAGCACTCCATCGGGCAGCATCGGCATCAGCAGATCGGCGTAAGCCTGGGCGACCAGCGGCGTCTTCTCCGACGGTTTCAGCACCACCGAGTTGCCGGCCATCAGCGCCGGGATCACCGTCCAGTGCGGCATCGACAGCGGAAAGTTCCACGGTGTGATGCCCGCACAGACTCCGAGCGGATCGAATACCAGCGTCGACGAGACGCTGTCGTCATCGACCGGCTCGGGAGTCAGTGCCGCGATCAACTCGTCGAGGGTCTCACCGAGAGAAGAACCGCAATGTTTTGCCTCGCCGATGCCCTCGGCGAGCGGCTTGCCCATCTCGCGAGTCAGCAATGTGCCCACTTCCTCGGCGGCGGCCACCAGTGCATCGCCGAACGGACGCATGCGGTCGGCGCGCTCCTGCAGCGACAACCGGCCCCACGCCGGTTGCGCGGCGCGGGCGGTGGCGACCACTGCCGGGATCTGATCGACGGGAGTGATGGGCAGTCGACCCACTTCCTCGCCGGTGGCGGGGTTGAGCGAGATCAGTGTGTCTTTCTCAATTCTATTCAACGGGCTTTTCCCTCCGGGACGATTGGTTTGGTCTGCTTCTTGGTCGGTAGAGGTCCATCGTTGCCGGCGGCCCACCAGATGGCACCGTACAGATGCTGGATGAAGGCCGGTTCCGAGAAGGACTCGTTGGTGTGACCCCCGACGGTGTAGAAACCTCGTCCCAGATCGACCTGGTGACACCACGCTGCCGGGTGTTTGCCCTTCATCGATGAACCCTGGTAACTGTCGGTATCGAGATAAGCGAGCACCTCGACGTGCTGGGGGAACTCCTTGAAGTTGTACCACTCGTCAGTGCGGACCCACTTCTCGGGTAGATGGGCGGTTGCCGGATGCTGACGATTTTTGACCTCGATGGTTGCTTGCTGCACCCGAGGATGACCGGAGAAGTAGGCTCCCATCAGATGTCCGTAGAAGGTCCAGTCGTATTCGGTATCGCTGGCGGAATGGATGCCGACGTAACCGCCGCCGGAACGGATCCAGCCCTCGAAGGCACTCTCTTGCTGAGCATCGAGTACGTCCTGGGTGGTATTGAGAAAGACCACCACATCGTGAGCGCGTAACTTCTCCTCGCTGAAGGCGGTCGGGTCTTCGGTGATCTCGACCTGGAAGCCATTCTTCTTGCCAAGATTTTCCAGCGCCTTCTTACCAGCTCCGATGCTGCCGTGACGAAATCCGCTGGTGCGAGAGTAGACGAGGATGGAGGTGAGGCCTTTTTTCATCGTCGAATCGGTAGCAGGCTGGGCTGCGTTTGCGCTCTTGTCGATTTTGAGCGGCTCCGCCATGTTGGATACGGGGGAGTTCCACAGGGTTGCGATCAAAAGTGATGTGATGACGTGGGAGATCATCCGGTTCACCTCCTATTCGGTGACCCAGATGGTAGTAGCACGAAACG
>CAWLAN010000221.1:0-3079 GCA_963854815.1 Planctomycetes bacterium UBA1146 | reverse complement strand
TCCGGGTCTGAGTTGTCTGCCCAGCACCTCCCACCAGGAAATCCCGGTGACCACAGCGATGGCACAGGGTGCCGGTGTTAGCAAGTTGAGGGCTGCCTGGAAGCAGGCTGCCGGGGATCCGCTGGCGCTGGTGCTGCTCGACTGTCCCCCATCGGTCGGACCCCTGACCGACCTGGCGTTGCGCCTGGCGGACTCGGTGCTGGTACCGGTACAGTGCGAGTACTTCGCCATGGAGGGATTGGCACAGTTGCTGAAGGGAATGCGCCATGCCGAGGATAGCCAGCAACGAGAGATTCCGCTGGAAGGACTTGTGCTGACCCTGTTCAGCCCGGAAGTGGAGATCTGCCATGAAGTCGCCGAGGAGGTGCGGCGCTACTTCCCGGAGGAAACATTCGAGACGCCGATTCTGCGAGATCCAACCCTCGCAGAGGCATCCAGTCACGGAGAGCCGATCTGTATTTACGACCCTCGCTCCGCCGGAGCCTGGTCATACCTGAATCTCGCGAAGGAGGTCCTCGAACATGAGTGGACGGAAACTGGGACGCGGGCTTGATGCCCTGATACGCCGCAGTGGCGAAGGCGCTGTCGTGACCGATTCCCCCGGTGCCGGCCCCGGAGCAATCGGGGTGGTGTTGATCAATCCGGCGCGGATCCGGGCCAACCAGGTTCAACCGCGCAAGCGCTTCGATGAGGAAGGGCTCGATGAACTGGCTCGTTCGCTCTCCAGCGACGGGATGCTACAGCCGCTGGTCGTGCGCAACGATGGCCAGGGCGGCTTCGAACTGGTGGCGGGAGAACGACGCCTACTGGCGGCTCAGCGTGCCGGTCTGGGCGAGGTACCGGTGATCGTGCGCGACGTCGATGACGAGCGCATGTTGCCGCTGGCGCTGGCCGAGAATATCCAGCGCGAGGATCTCAACCCCATCGAACTGGCCCGTGCTTATCGTTCCCTGCAGGAATCTTTCGGCTGGACCCAGCAGCAACTGGCCAAGGAGGTGCGCAAGAAGCGCTCCAGCGTCGCCAACTCGCTGCGTTTCCTGGAACTGGAGAAGGAGATTCAGGACAGCCTGCTCGATCGAATCATCACGGCCGGTCATGCCAAGCTGCTGCTTTCGGTCAGTGACGTAAAAGCGCGCCGGAAGTGGCACCGGAAAGTAGTGTCCAATAGTTGGACAGTAAGGGATCTCGACGAAGCGCTGCGTGAAGACAAATCCCAGGGTTCTTCCTCACAAGGGAAGAAGAAGTCGTCGAAAAAAGGTCAAAAGAATCACGAAACCCATGTTCTTGCCGAAGAAGCCCGATTAGGTCCGGCCCTGGGAACCAAGGTTGCGGTCCTGAATACCGGCCCCAAGGGTCGCGGCAAGATCGTCATCGAGTTCTATTCTGCCGAGGACTATGACCGCATTTCACGCATCATCGTCGGCGGAAATCAGCACTGATCGATGATCGGATTGGCGCGGATGGGTCCCAGGATGCGATGCTTCGGAGCCTCTTTCCGGCACTCCATCTACGTGGAGGAATCCGATGTTCTTGATGGCCTTCCTGCTCATCTTGCTGATTGTGATGCTACATGGAGTCGGTCGCCTACGTGGTGATTTGCTGACACGCGGGACGGTGAAGGCGTCCCTCTTTCCGGGGCTCTTGCCTGACAGTCTGGCCCGTACCTTCGCCTGCCTGGCCACCGCGACGCCGGTGGTGGGGCTGTCGCCGTGGCGCGATGGCACCCCCTTTCTCATCGAGGGTGAATGCCCGCTGAAAAGGATCGGGGTACCTCTGGCGACGGTGTTTCGCCTGGGCGTACTGTTTTGCGGCTTCATAACGGTGATCTTGATGTTTCCGGTGGCGGCCCAAACGGTCCCCGATCCCGACACACTGTGGCGCGCTTTCGAGAGTGGTAACGGGAAACTGACCAGCACCTTGCTGGGCGCCCCTTTCTCCTGGCTTGCGACCGGCTTCTACGCCTGGTGGACGCTCGCCTTGCTCGCTGCGATGGTGCTGGCGGCAGGACTTCGAGCCGATGAAACCCTCTCGGCATTGCTCGTCGGAGGCGGTTTCATCGGAGTGCTGGAGGGAGCTCACTGGCTCGGTCTGAGGTTCGGTGTGTTCACTAATGGTTGGTTCCTGCAGCGCTTTTACGAGGCGGACGCCGGTCGTGCGCTGGTGATGCTGGTGATGGTAGCGATCGCGATGGTGGTGCTGCTGGCGGCGATGCACGGCATCCCGATGCTGATGCAGAAGATCCGTCCGCGTCCTGAAGGCTGGCACGAAGGGAATCTGGATCGGGTCCTGTCTGGACGCTGATCTGCCGCGCCTCGATCTGTCCGCACCTCTTGCTCAATATCACTCCTGGCCTATCATCCCTCGTTGCCAGCCGAAGTCGTCGCTTTTGACTTCGCCGTCGGTGAGGGAATTTCAAGCGGGAGTCGACCATGTTCATCTCGATCCGGACGATATTGTTGCTGCTCATCTTGACCCCGATGGTGGCGGCCCAGGACGACAGTGTGACAGCGGATGATGGTTCTGCCGTGGTGCTGACCGGGGTCGGTAGCGAATCGATGGATCTGAGCCTCGAAGATGCGATCGGTCTGGCCCTCGATCACAACCTCGATCTCGAGGTCCAGCGTATCGGCGAACGCCGCAACCAGCGCGATCCCCTCATCGCAGAGGCGGCCTTCGACCCGCTGTTTCGGACCGGCTTCACCTGGAGCAAATCGAGCACCACCTCGACCGGCATCTTCGAGGGAGCCGAGGTAGGAGAGTTGAGCCAACGTGACAATCGCAACTACTTCCTCGGTCTGTCGGGGCTAATGCGTTATGGCACCAGCTGGAATCTTCGTCTCAACGGCAGTCGTTCTTCGACCACCTCGACGTCCGGTTTCTTCAGTCCCCTCAACTACCGTGGCGCCTACGAACTGTCGTTGAGCCAGCCACTGTTGCGCGGATTCGGTCGCGACATCACCGAGACCTCGTTCCGGATTGCCGTGCGCAATGCGGCCGCCTCGCGGTTGGCGACGCGGCGTTCTGTCGAGACCACCGTTGCCTCGGTGGTGGGGTCCTACTGGGATCTGGTCTACACCCG
>CAWLAN010000220.1:0-3116 GCA_963854815.1 Planctomycetes bacterium UBA1146 | reverse complement strand
CATCCAGAGCACGGCTCTAGAACGAGTCCTCTCAGCGATGTCCTCCGTCACCCGCTCAACTCGGGGCGCGAGATTTTTTCCATCCCTCGACCAGTTGTTGAAAGTGGTCGCCGCGCTCCTCGAAGCAACTGTACTGGTCGAAGGAGGCGAAACCGGGACTGAGCAGCACCACTTCTCCGGTTCGTGCACACTCGAGGGCTGCAGCGAAAGCTGTCTCCAGATCCGGGTGCCGTTGAAGACGATCATCACCGAGTCCGCCCTGATGCAGGGCTTCGTACAGTTGCTGCTGCACGGCGCCAAAACAGTAGGCGTGCAGGTTCCGTTCCCTTGCGAAGTCCGCCAACGCGACCAGATCCGAACCCTTCGGTTTGCCTCCACACAGCCAGTGGACGGGGGCGTCACTTCTGGCCAGTGCTGCTGAGGCGGATTCGGGAGAGGTCGCCTTGGAGTCATCGATGAAGCGGACGCCGTCGATCTCGCCGAGGTCCTGGTAGCGGTGCGGGAGTCCCGGGAAGGTCTCGATGGCGTGCGAGATTCCCTCGACGGTGGCACCCAGATGAGTCGCGATGGTGGCGGCATGGAGTGCGTTCATGCTCCCGGCAGGTCCCTCCAGTGCGAGGGACGGGTGATAAGGGATGGAGATCTTCTCGCCGTCGGGAGACGAGACAGACAGAACTCCGTCTTCTTGTCGACTCTCCCCTTCGTCTCCGCAGCGGATGACCTTGCGATGGGGGCAACTGAATCCTGTGCCGAAAGGTGCGCCGGTAGGGAGGATGGCCACTGCGTCAACTTCCTTACTCGGCTCCAGCAAGCGTTGCTTGGCGGCAAAATATCTACTTTCGTTGCCATGCCAGTCAAGATGATCGGGACTCAGATTGGTCACCGAAACGATCCTCGGACGCGACCCACCCTGTTCGAGCCGTTCGGCCTGGAATGATGAGATCTCGACGACGTACCTGCGTTGCGGATCTGGTCGATCCAGTTCAGCGAGCAGGCTTCCTCCGAGGTTTCCGCCGAAGACGACGGGAATCCCGGATTCTTCGATCATCCGGCCGGCCAGGACGCAGGTCGTGCTCTTGCCGTTGGTGCCGGTGATCGCCGCCAGGTGTTTCGATGGGAGCCACGAGAGAGCCAGCCCCATCTCGGTGACGGCTCGAATACCACGATCGGCGATTTCCTCGAGGAATGGAGTGCTTGGCTTGATCGCCGGGTTCACCACCACCCAGTCGCATGCGTCCAGATCCTCGCTGCAGTGGCCGCCGAATGTTTTGCGGTGGAGCTCGATGCCTTCGAGTTTCGCGAGCGAAGTGGCCAGTTGCTTCTCGGGAGCGTCTTCCGAGATGGAAACCGTTGCCCCGTGAGAGACGAGGAACAGGATCAGGTCGGTACCGCCGCCATGACGGCCGAGACCCAGGACCAGCACGCGGAGTCCATCCAGTTGATCAGGAGTTCGATCGGGAGGTTGGAACTGTAGATCGCATCCCTCGACGACGTCCGTGCTCCCGGTCATAGGAGCCTCATCAGTCTGAATCTCCGGGATCATCGAGCGGGCTGATGATGCCGAATCCCCGTGCCGTGGAACGGAACCTTTCCGACAGGGCATCGAGATCCTGCGGCTCCAGCACGAATACTTCTTCGTGAATCACTACCAGTTTCCCGGGCCACAGGATCTCCGAGACGAAATCGAGCGGGAACCGTTGATACCAGGGTGGGGTCAACTTGACGATCCTGCGTTGGGGAGCCAGTGATCGTTCTCCACGTTTCTCATCCTCTTCCATTCGGACGAGCAGGTCCCGGGTGCCGTAAAAATCGAAAGGAATTCGCACCGGGGAAATACCTACGTCGATTCCATCGATGAAAACCTTGGCTCCTACCGGTTCCGTGCGCACTACCAGGAACCGATCCACACAACCGGAGCACAAAAACAAGAGGGAGATGACCCACAACGACAAGGCCCACCGCCCCATCAGTCGAGGACCTTTCGAAGTACTCCAGTTCAGTGACAGGATCAAAAATGAAATCTTCTTTTGCATCCATACCCTCCGTGGGGATCGTAACTGTGGTGTGCCATCGGCGCCACGGTCCCGGTGTCGAGAAGTGACAGTGGCTGGCGTATCCCGGACCGATCTTGGCTGTTACGGTGCTGCGACGGAAGAGGTCGGAATGGCTCAACGTTGGTGGAAAGATGGATTATCGTTCCAGTGCACACAATGTGGGAATTGCTGTCGCGCCGAGGGATATGTGTGGGTAGAGCAGCAGGACATCGACGGATTGGCGAAGTTCCTGGAGATGACCCCGGAGGCATTCGAGAACAAATATGTACGGCAGGTGGGACGTAGGCGTAGTCTCATCGAGAAGCCCAATTTCGAGTGCATCTTCTGGGATAAGGGTTGTCGCGTCTATCCGGCCCGTCCCCCTCAATGCAGGACCTTCCCCTTCTGGAAAGAGAACCTCAGTTCTCTGGAGACCTGGCTGGATGTCGTCGAGGAATGTCCAGGATCGGGAACCGGAACGGTCTACTCCAGTGACCAGATCGAGCAGTTGTTACAGGGTCGCGGTGAAACAGGATTGAAGGAGTCGTGATGAAGCACAACTGCTGCCTTCTTGCTCTTCTACTCGTTTACTCCTGTCAGGCTCCGCAAGGCAAACCACTGCCCCAGCTCTCGAGGGAATCCGAGCAGGACTCCGAGGTATCTTCGGTTCGAGTTCGGGAAAGGGTGCAGACACTCTCGCTCGAACTTCTCGACAAGGCCGAAGATGAGAGAAGTCTGCAACTATTCTTGCTGAAGAAGATGCTTGTGAGTCCGACAACTCGAGTCCGGTTTCGTGCAGCCCAGGTGGCAGGACGGACCCGGTTTGGTGCTGGAGTCCCGGTCCTCATCGAGGTGGGCCAACTGGAGAGGGACCAGGAGGTTCTCCAGGAGATCGTTTTCTCGCTGGGACAGATCGGCGATGGCCGCGCTTTCCCGCTGTTGTTGAAACTGGCACAGGAAGCAACAGATCTGGAGACTCGTGTTCGCGCCGTCACCGCACTGGGAAGAATCTCCGGTCAAGATGAACAGGGTATCGAGGTGGCGCAGCAGGCAGTTGATGCATTGATCCCCCTGTTGCAACAG
>CAWLAN010000219.1:0-3186 GCA_963854815.1 Planctomycetes bacterium UBA1146 | reverse complement strand
ATGTTTCCGTCACAGACGGTCCTCCTCCTCAACAGGAGCCACCGACCCTCACTTCCCTTGTGCCCGGCAGCGGACCCACGGCCGGGGGGACTTTTGTTACCATCAATGGCAACAACTTCAATCCCGATATCGTCATCCTGATCGGTGGTTCGGTTGTCCAGAACCTCAACTACATCAGTGTGACCCAGTTGAGCGGCAATGTCCCCTCATCCAATATTCCGGGCCTGGTTTCGGTGATTGCTAGCCAGACTTCAGGAAGCGATTTCCTCGATCCAGGCTTCCTCTACACGGAGGAATACATCATTCACAACAGCGCGGATGGGGCTCCGGGTGGTGTTGTCGACGTCACCGTCAGTGCTGACCACGATACGATTGTTGCGGGATATTCGCTGGCGATCGATTTTGATCCGACAGAGCTGAACATCCTGGATGTGAACGATACGGGAACCGTCGCGACAAATGCCGATTTCTTCCAGGAAACTCTGAACAACGACCTGACAGTCGATGGCGGCTGGTGGACCCTGGGTGTCGTGCTCAGTTTTGCGGGTAATGATACCCTACCACCATCAACACAGTCGATTCTGGCCAATGCCAGTTACTTTGTTTTGCCTTCGATCGGGATCGGTGAGCAATTGGCGGTGGTTCCGGTCGATGGGATCGGAAGTCCATCTCCTACCGAAAACTTGCTGGTCAATCCTGCTGGAGTTGCGGTTCCGCCGCTCCTGGAAGGTGGTCTGATCACGGTTTCGGATAGCTCTTTTCTGCGTGGAGATGGGAACCTCGATCAGGATATCAACGTGGCGGATGCTGTCTTCTGTCTCAACTATCTGTTCAACAACGGGAACGCAGATTGTCTCGATGCCATCGATGTCAATGATGACGGAGCGAATAACATAGCGGATGCAGTGGCGCTGCTTGATTTCTTGTTCTCGGGTGGATCACCACCACCGCCACCGTTCCCGAATCCTGGCCCAGATCCGACAGCCGACAATTTGGACTGCAATATCTAGGTACCTTTTGCAGGACCAGGTGTACACATGAAAAGCGGTCTGATGCCTTTACCCGGGCATCAGACCGCTTTTGACATCGAAAGCCGTTACTGGCTTCTGGCTGTTGGCTACCGAAGAGAGTCGAGCGTGGCAGCCAGGTCACCGTTGTTTTTGTCGATCGCATCGCAGAGTGCCCCGAGGCTGACGCCAGATTGTTGTGCACGTGCCAGCAACTGGAGGATGACCTGCAGCCCTTCCTTTGGATACTTCTTGAGCAACGCTCTCCAGGTACGATCCTGACCAGTGGACAATCCGAGACGCCCCAGCGCCATTTCCATCTGAGCGATGGTGGGAGCGAGGCTAAAGATCGGGAGCGCGAGGATAGCCGGATCGATGGGAATGGGAAACGTATCGAGCGAGGTTGCGCTGTGTTGCAAGGAAGACCACACTTCGGCAAGCAGTTGCTCCAGCTTCTCGGATGAGTTTTCTCCTGTCCCTTCATGCATCGGCGGCTCGGTTCCTTGCTCGACGCAGGACTCGGTGATATCGATCCGCACGATTCCTGCACGTGCAAGTTCTACCGGCCGGTGGTCGATGGGATCGAGTACTTTCTCGACGATGCCGTGCAGGCCGCGGGCGCCTTCTTCAGTCTCTCGTGCCTTGCGGGCGATGGCACGCAGAGCGTCCTTCTCGAAATTGAGATCGATGCCATGACTGGCCCAGAACTGTTTCTTATGGGTGATGATGCTGTTTTCCATCTTGTCGAGAATGTGGATGAAATCGTCTTCGTCGAGTTCCTTCAATAACGTGATGTTGCCGAATCTCGCGGCCAGTTCCTCGCCGATCCCCATGGTGACCAGATCACGTCTTTCGATGAGGTCGTTGAGGGCCATGGTCGAATCATGTCCCTCTTCATCGTCGTCTTCTTTCGCCTGGAAACCGATTCGCTCATCTTCTCCCAGACGGTCGAGAATCACATCGCGTAGTTTGGAAAAGGAGCCGCAACAGATGAAGAGAATGCCGGAGGTATTGAGCGTCCCTCCGGCGGGACCGCGGGGATTCATGATCAGGCCATCCATCATGGCCAGCAGTGAATCCTGCACCGCGATACCCGGATCCGCTGGGCCGACGATGGTGCGTCGACAACTGTCGAGTCTGTCGATGAGGATGATTCCTTTCTGGGCGTGTCCGAAATCTCCTCCGGCGCGCTGGATCAAGGCGCCGATGATCCGTTCCACTTCTTCACCCGACATCACGGGTTGGACCAGCGAAGAGGCATCGGCATGGATCCACGGAACCCCGAGCATCTCGGCCACTTTCTGCACCAGGAAGGACTTCCCGACACCGGCCGGGCCGATCAGCAACAGATGTTGTGGGGTGACGGCGCCTTCCGGAGAGAGATGCGCGGTGACGTAGTGGTTGTAGATCGCCACGGAGAGATCTCGCTTGGCACGTTTTTGTCCGCGGATTTGCTCATCGAGATGAGCCTGGATCTCCAGCGGATCAGGGAAGGTGGCTCTGTTGCTGGTCATCTTCAGGATCCCTCCATTATCATCACTGACATCCTAGCGGAGTGGACGGGTATTGTCAGGTTCTCCTGCCAGGAACGCGGGAGACCAAGATCTGGACGCCTTGCTGGATGGCTCATAAGGTCTTCAGGTGGCACGAACAGAAACGAGATTTGAAGTGACCGATCGAGCCGAACAACTGCACTGGGATCGAGAAGAACTGCGCCGAAGAGGCCATGAGGCGATCGACTGGGTGGTCGATTACCTCGCTGGTATCGAGCAGAGGCCGGTCCTCTCACGGGTCGAGCCAGGAGAGGTGGCCGCGTCCTTGCCCGAACATCCACCCGCACGAGGCGAATCGTTCGACGAGGTGCTCGCCGATCTCGATCGGGTGGTGATGCCGGGGATCACCCACTGGCAACACCCATCCTGGTTTGCCTTCTTCAACTCGAATACGTCGGGTCCATCGATGGTCGCCGACATCATCTCATCGGGCCTGGCGGTGCAGGGAATGCTGTGGCAGACCAGCCCCGCCTGCACCGAGGTGGAAACCCGCATGATGGATTGGCTGGTCGAGATGCTCGCTCTGCCGGAGAGTTTTCTCTCGACCGGCGCCGGCGGTGGGGTCATTCAGGACACTGCATCGAGTGCCACGCTTTGCGCGCTGGTAGCCGCTCGCGAACAGGCGA
>CAWLAN010000218.1:0-3238 GCA_963854815.1 Planctomycetes bacterium UBA1146 | reverse complement strand
TCCGCATCCCTGCAAATGCCCCACGGACCTCCGGTGAAGAGTCCGCTGAGGCCGAAAATGACATCGGCGATATCGACCTCACCGTCTGCATTGCCAGCGCCCAGCCTGGTATTGCATCGCACCTTTTCCTGATGGTAAGCCAGATCTTCGCATGGAGACGCGGCTATCGCATCTGCATGCAGACAGGAATCAGGTGCCGATCTGTGGATTATTGGTCGAAGGCAGCGCGAATCGTATCGGCGTCGTTACCCCGTAATCCTCGAACCATCCGCTGTAACTCGTGGATGCGTTGATGCTGGCGATCATTGGGACGCTCGAGGTAGCAACGCAGGTGCCAGAAGCCCATTCCGTGGGCGCACCAGCGGGCCATCGTCGGCAACGACTCCTGTTCGGCGCTGCTCAACTGCCGTTGCGATCGGTAGCCACTGAGTAGTGCCGCAATCTGATCCAGGTTGATTTCCTCATCACGATAACCGAATCCGATGATGGCCATGCCGATGTCGAAGATCAGCGCATCGACGCACGCATCTTCGAAATCGATCAGGGCGACCAGTTTCCCATCGCGAAAGATGGTGTTGTCGGGAAAAGCATCGGCATGGACGACACCACGCGGAAGATCGAAGGGAAGGCATGATTCGATGCTTGTTGTTTGCTCCAGGAACTCATCTTGAAACTCCGGGTATTGTTGAAGCTCGGTGGTTTTTTGAGATCGAAACTCGCGAAGATCTTCGATATCGATGAGTGCAGTCGATGAATAGGTCTGCGGCACCGGCTGGAGCGAAAGACGTCCGAGGGCTTCACCGACCTGATGTGCCGAGTCCGGCGTGACCAGTGGAGTCTCTCCCTCGACGAAGTCGTAGAGCATCACCTTTTCTTGTTGGTGGTGGCTGATGAATTCCCCATCACTTCTGGGAATCGGATAAGAAGCAGGAAAACCGCTGCCCTGGATGGAGCGAAGAAGCAGGATCTCATCATGGATGCGCTCATCGGGTTGGGCACGGCAGAAGCGCGCCAGGTAGATGCCGGCCGTGGTTTTGACGCGGAAGTTGATGTTGGCATACCCGAGGAAAAGGCCGCAGATCTCTTCGATGTCGCCGAGATCACTGGCATCGAAAGCAGCCTGGATCGCTTCACTGGCCGCTGGATCGACAAATGCTATCTGTTCGTCCTGCATACGACACAGTGTATCTGTTTCGGCCTGAACCTCGGCGGATTGCCGCCGATCTGCGCACCGATTCGGTGAAAAACCGTTGGTCAGGGAACTCTATTCGTGGTTCCATCGTCGGCTCTTGATGTCGGTCTCAGGAAAGGCTCAAAAAGCAGATGATTCGCGGATCACGGTTATCACTCTGGCTGTTGCTGCTGTTCTTGATGCAGCTGTGCGCTGGGCCGTCACTCTGGGCCCAGGGCTGACCCGCCTGAACCAATCCGAACGCTCCCGATGCGGGGGCGCTGGGGTCCGGTCTGGGCTCCATCCGACACGGCACCGATACCTGGCAAATACGAGTTGCCCTGACCCGGGGATTCGGATTCGACGGCAGCCACGCCGAAAGTAGTGTTGTCGATGAGAATGACGTTGTTGTATCCCATCGCCACGACGTGACCGTCGAAATCGCTCGATTACAGTTCCAGCTCGAATACACCTTCGATGAGCCCTGGGCGGTGCGCTGGCGCCTCCCCATCGAGCAGAAATCGAGAACCGCGTCCATCGGTGGCATCGATCCTACGGCAACACCCGGGCAGATCGACCAGATGGAGACCAACCTTCAGATTCATCATCCGAGTCGCAATCTGAAGGGTTTTGGCGATATGGAGATGCTGCTCAGCTGGCACAACCACGACCTGGGCAAGGATGGTGCCCTCTTCTCGGTGGCGGCGGGTACGACGGTGCCGCTGGGACGTACCGAAGGTAATCCATTAACCGCAGCAGCAGCCGAGCCAGCAGAAGAGCACGAACACATCCAGTTCGGTACCGGCACCTTCGACCCGATCATCGAGTTCTTCTACAGCCGACCGATCGGCGAGGACTCGATCATCAGTGCGTTCGCTCAGGGTCGTTTCCCGGGCAGCCGAAATGACGAAGGATATCGAGGGTCGCAAACTCTCCAGGGTGGGCTCGGGGCCATCAAACCGCTCGGCAAACTCGGTCCGTGGGAGCAAACCTTCGGTGTTGTGGGATTGCTCTATCAGGACCTGGGGCGTGCCACCTGGGACGGAGAGATCGATCCCAATACCGGTTACCAGGCTCTCTCTGCCACCTTCGGAATCAGCTGGAAGGATGATGAGTTTCGCAACCGGACGCTCTCCTTGATCTTGCCCATCTCCCTGAAGACGCCGAACTCCACCGAGGGCACATACGAGCCCGGTCCGATACTGTCGCTGGGGATCGGATTCTAGCGGAGCAGCAGGACACTGACGCGTCACGATCTCTCGGCTAGACTGCCCGACATGATGATTCCACTGCTCATCCTCGCCTTGCTGGCGGCTCCCGCGACGGTTGCCGATGACTTCGTCGACGTCTCTGTCGGAAACATTCCCCTGGTTCTCTCCGCCCCGCATGGCGGAACGGTAAAACCGGTGGGAGTTCCTGATCGCACTCGCGGCACCCTGGTGCGTGATACCAACACCCGTGAACTGGCGCTCGAGTTGGCTGACGAGATCGAGAAGCGAACCGGTCACCGACCGTTCGTCGTCACCAACCGGCTGCATCGAGTCAAGATGGATCCCAATCGTGAGATCGAGGAGGCGACCCAGGGCAGTGTGTTCGGTGTAGCGGTGTACCGTGCTTACCACGCTGCGCTGGAGCAATCGTGTCAGGAAGCTCTGAAAATCGGCGCTGGCCAGGCGCTGCTGATCGATCTCCATGGCCATGCCCACCCGGAAGACTGGATCGAGGTGGGACATCTGGTGAACGCCAGCGATCTGGCCGTACCGGATGACCAGTTGCAAGACCTCGAGTGGATTCGTGGCCCGACAAGTATCGGTGCGTTACTGGAAAAGTCCGGTTTGCAGGCGGTCCCATCGCCGCGGCTGCCACATCCAGCCGGCAAGAAGTACTTCAGAGGTGGCTATATCACCCGTCATTACCGAAAAGACGGCATGCGCACCCTGCAGTTCGAGACGCCATGGAGCGTGCGCAAGAAGTCGGGTCGCACCACCAGCGTTCCGGCACTGGCGACGGCGATCGGCGAGTTGATGACGCACTGGAAGTTCGAGCCGACGGATATCGGCAAGAAAA
>CAWLAN010000217.1:0-3253 GCA_963854815.1 Planctomycetes bacterium UBA1146 | reverse complement strand
TCGTCGCGTCATGGGTCACCACGATGACCGTGGCACCGGTGATTTCCGCTTCCTCGAAGATCAGGTCGAGGACAACCTGTCCGGAGTTCGCATCGAGACTACCGGTCGGCTCATCCGCCAGCACCAGAGAAGGAGATGTCATCAAAGCTCGACAAACCGCTGCCCTCTGTCGCTCTCCCTGGGACAACGCTCTCGGTTTTCGCTGCAAGAGATCGGAGATCCCGCAACGTGTTGCTCGCCCGACGAACTTTTCCTGTTCTTCTGTCGAAGGCTCGCGTCCGGCCAGCCATAGCGGTAAGAAGGCATTCTCTCTCACATCGAGATGCTCGAGCAATTCGAATTCTTGAAAGACCAGACCGATTTGCTCACGGCGAAACTTACGACGAGCAGATTCCCCCAGCTGATCGACACGGATATCCCCGACGGCCACTTCCCCCGAGGAAGGAACCAGAATCCCGGCGATACAGGACAGGAGTGTCGTCTTTCCACAGCCTGAAGGTCCGGTGATGGCAACCTTCTCGCCGGATTCAACTTCGAGGCCTGCCACCCGGATCGGCACCTCCTGCCCGGCGTAGCGGTGAACCAGGTCACAAACCTTGACCGATGCTCCACTGGTCATTTCACCGACTCCTGACCATCATCGAGACGTCTCTGATCAATTACCTCGACTCCATCAATACGCCAACCCACCCCCTCTAACCAGCTCACATCATAGAGTGCTCGTGACAGGTTCTTTCGCCAGTGTCCATGTCCCCAGTGACTGACCGTCCCGATCACCTCCCAGGTAGACAGCACCTGGAAAGCAGGCTTCTGGGCCACACTAGGGAGCTGAACCTCGCTATCGATGGTTCTCACCGAACGAATCTCGCAGATGGCGGCTTCCTCCAGCTTCATCATCAGACTTTCATGGATCTCGTCATAGGTTTTGACCAGAAGATCACCCGAAACACTTCGAGCCAACAGATCGTAGATCTGCCCCTCGTCATCGTAGTCAAAAGCACGGTAGATGTTCCTGTGGAGGGTCTCGAACAGCGCAGCGGCATCGGCTTCCGATGGCAGTTGAATCGGGGAAACCCATGGTGGACGTACCTCCACCACTGTCTTGCCGTAAGAGAGTGCAGCAACCCCTACACAGAGGAGAATCCCCACCACCGTCGCCATCGAATAGCGTTTCGACCGCCACAAGATGAGAATTCCGAAGAGGGCACAACCGACGGGAACAAGATCAAGCAAGAACCAGGGCAAGCGAATTCCAGGTGCTACCAGTTCTGGATCCAGGACCGGCCTCGCCTCTGGAGGAGTCCAGCTCTGTATCGGATCGTCCTCACGGAAACGCAGAATCCTGTAGTCGTCACTTGCAGCCAGAATCATGTAGACCGATTCGAGTGGGAATCCATCTTCTGAATCGTAACGGCCCCACAGAAACTCGAGTTTTTGCGGTCTGGACTTGGTCGGATACTTCACCGTGATTCCGATGTAGTTGAGAAAATCGTTGAGATCGAAGCCCTCTTGCCATTCGAGATCGGCAAGCACCGGAATGACCTGAACACCATCGACCTGCACTGGAACATGGGAATCGAGCCACTCGACGATCCGGTCACCAAACTGACCCCATTCACCCTTGAGATCAGGATCGAGATCCGGGATCAGTGTTGGATCGAGGGAAAACCAGTGCCGGAAGAGATATTCATCGATCAGGACGTGCAGTTCGGTTTCCGAGTCGCGAACATCGACTTCGGCATTGACCGGCTTCGGGACGTGATCACAGGAAAGAAGTGACGGCAAACCATCACTCACTGCTCCCCACTGTAAAAGTGTGAACAGGAGTAGAACTCCGCATGGAGAAAGGAAGAAGCGCCTGGATCGGTGTGGATGACCACGTCGACCCGGGCGCTTCGAGTACAAACCTGGAGAGAGGATCAGAGATCAACTCCTCGCTTGGCCTCTTCCTTCTTCTCCTCTTCCTTCGGTTCTTCGGCAGGACGAGCACGCTGACGTTGGGCCGGCCACTCGATGGTGACTTCCTGACGTTTTCCGTCTCGTTCGAAGACGATCTTCTTTTTCGCTTCTCCGGAAAACAGGCCACGCATCAGGCTGCGACGATCGGTGACATCCTCATCATCGATCTTGACGATCTTGTCGCCCGATTTCAGACCGGCTTTCGCTGCCGGACTGTCCGGAACCACCTCGGAGATAACATTTTCATCGAGCATCACACCTAGCCGGCGTCCGCCGCCGCCACGACGGCGATCACCACCTTCTTGAAGCATTCCTTCGCGTGAGAGAAGGTGATCCAGATCTGCCATTCCGAGTGCCGCAAGTGCGATTACCGTGGTCGAATGTTCGAGGTATTCAGGAATCACCAGGTCAAAAGTATCGAACTGGGTGTGAATTCCACGGCGCCAGTCCGCGCGACCCTCTTGTGTCCAGAAAAAACCTGGAACTCCCTTTCTGAGGAAGGACTCGTGGTCACTTCCGATACCCCTGGGCAATCCCTCCACGTCTTTGATGGTAAATGGTAGATCCGGATTCATTTGCATCACCGGACCGAAGACCTTCTCGAAGTCCTCTTTCATTGCAGCAGTTGCAGGAAGTCCCGCGATGGCGTTCGGCCCGCCGTCGTAAACGAATACCGCCGAGATCTTATCCATCACATCTGGGTTGTTATCGACCCATGCGCGGGATCCGAGCAAGCCTTGCTCTTCACCGCTCCATAACATGAAACGGATGGTACGACGAGGCGTGGCCCCTGCAGCCATCAGGATCCGCGCAGCTTCGATGGTGGTTGCGGAACCGGTGCCGTTATCAGTAGTGCCAGTGGCACCATCCCAGGAGTCAATATGCCCACCGATAATCACGTATTCGTCAGGGAACTCGCTTCCAACGATATCTCCGATAACGTTGTAAAACTTGGCTGGACCCGGCTGGAAGTGATTCCGGATGTCAATGCGAAGAGTCACGTCCTCACCAGCGGCAAGTTTTTCCTCGATGACATCGTATTGATCCCTGCGCAGATTTACGCGCGGAGTCGTCGGCAGGTTATCCCAGGTAACCCGGGAATTTCCGCTCGTGGTGATGGCCTCGCCCCGGGTCGGATAGATCCAACCCGCGATTCCGTACTCTTCCAGGCTTTCTCTCACCTCACGCTGAGCCTGACGCGCTTCACGATCGCGGCGACCGCGCTGTGAGGGCATCATGACCCATGCGCCTTTCATCTTCTCGGCGTCGATCGACTCCATATCTGCTGGAAGCA
>CAWLAN010000216.1:0-3317 GCA_963854815.1 Planctomycetes bacterium UBA1146 | reverse complement strand
AAATAAACAGTTTCGACATCATCAGGAGTACCCACCATCGAAATGACGATGTCATGAAGTTGCGCCAACTCGGTGCCACTGGCAACCCAGTCCGCACCGGCCTCGATCAGTTGTTTGGCCCTGGAAGCAGTGCGGGTATGAACACCGAGCTGGTACCCCGCGGCGAGCAAATTTCTCGCCATCGAGAAACCCATCACGCCGCAACCGATCCAGCCAACGGATGGCGCCATCGACGCTCCTTTGCCTATTCACAACGATCTGGAACCCGTCGACAGTCTACCCGAGCACCACAGAGAATGTAGGGAGTGGAGGTACCTCGACATTTCAGGCTGACAGTGGCACCATCCACGATCGGCAGTCTCGTAGCGGGGACCCGGTTGTCCACTTCACAGCACCCGAGAGGTCAGCGATTCGATGGGATCGAAGATCAACTTCCTGCGCGAGTTCATCTCCCAGCCCGGTTCCATCGGGGCAGTGACTCCCAGTGGCAAGGTGCTTGCCTCGAGGATGCTGGATGGGATCTCACTCGATAGGTCCTCGGTGGTCGTGGAACTGGGTCCGGGCACCGGCGCCTTCACCGCCGAGGTTCTCAAGAGGATCTCCCCGGATGCCCGTTTCCTGGCCGTCGAGAAGAATCCTACCTTCGTTCGTAAACTCGAGAAGCACTTCGACGAGATCGAGATCATCGAGGGAAATGCCTCTGAACTGGTCTCGATCCTCGACGAGAAGGGGATCGAGCAGGTCGACACTGTCGTCTCGGGGCTTCCCTGGGCTTCTTTCCCCGAACCCCTGCAAGAAGAGATCCTGTCAGGGGTCTCCCGGGTCCTCTCCCCGGAAGGGTGCTTCGTGACTTTTGCCTACGGGGGGATACACCTGTTTCCAAAAGCACGCGCATTTCGTCAACGTCTCGACAACTTATTCCAAGAAGTTGTGCGAACTCGAGTCGCCTGGCGTAATCTTCCTCCAGCATTCGCCTACCACTGCAGGAGGTAACTCAAAGTGTCCGAAATCGAGAAGATCATCTATCTCGTCGTGGGATTGATCACCGTCATCGCATTCGTGGTGTGGATCGTCATGCTGGGTAAGAGGAAGAACAAAGAACGAAGCGAAGCACTCGAACAGGGGATGAGGCGCTTCGGACTGTTGTTCCACGCCGATTCCGATGAAAGTGCCGGCAAACTGCTGGCACTCCACCCTCTGGGGAAATGTGGATCGCCCAAGGGAGCCACCAAGGTTGGTCGGGGGAACTACCGCGATCACGATGTGGTGATCTTCGAGTACACCTACATAATCCATACCGGTAAGAGTGCTCACGCGGTCGTCCAGACGGTCGTGATTCTGAAGAATGAGCAGAACTTCCCTGATCTGGATATGGGATCAGAGAGTTTCTTCGACCGCTTCAAGGAATATTTCGGTGCCCAGGATATCGATTTCAGTTCCAACCCCGGCTTCAGTCGCAAGTACCGCCTGCGCGGAGATGACGAATACGCCATCTGCGATCTATTCCGGCCACAAGTACTGGAGTACTTCGAGAACCACGACAAGATCCAGCTCGATATCAAGGGAGATCAGATACTGATCTATCAGCCTGGAAAATACTGCACGTCAGCCGAAGACCTCGAACTCCTGCTGAACCGGGCCGTGGAGATCAAGAAGATATTCGCCGGTAAAAGGCGCTAATCGACCGGTGTCGTCACTCTTCTAGCGCGGCTCGTCTCAAATCCAACTCATCGATGGTAAATCTTCGGCAGGCGATCCAGGGCGATTCCCCTGGGCTCCAGTGCCCGTAGGTGATGGCGATGATGGTGCCATCTTTTTGCTGAAGGACTGCCGGATAGGCACAGTCTCCACCAACATGATTGTCCATCAACCGGACCCGATACTGTCCCTCGCTGCCGTCGATGATATCTTGCCACTTCCCGACCCAGCCGACCCAGTCCCCCTTGGTGATACTCTCGCGGGTGGTATCACGAAATGAGATGAAGAGGCGGCCATCTCCTGTGTGGATGGCAGTGTGTCGATCACCGGTAAGCGCCGCCGGCAGTTCTCTGGGGGCAGACCAACTCAGCCCTTCATCCTTGCTGAAGATGACGAAAGAGTTTCGAGTTCGACTGTTTTCTCGCATCAACAAGGCGATCGTCTTGCCATCGGGAGAACGCACAAATCCCGGCTCACAGAGGTGAACATCCGCACGATGTGCGATGGAGATGGGGGTTGACCAGGTCAACCCACCATCCGATGAGATGGTCTGAAGAACATCGAACCGCGATGGACCTCGCTCGGCACGCAGAAACCGACCATCGTCATGGAACCAGGATGCATAGCGACCATCTGCGAGGCGGGCGACCGAACCCATCACCACGATGCCACCCCAGTCCCCCACGGCCTTCAGCGAACTCCACGATCGGCCGTCATCCTCGCTGACAGCGAGCCTCGCCGGATACAGCCCCGACCATACGATCAAGCGCTTGGTCCCCTCGGGATCGATCACCCGGTGGATGGTCGGAACCTCTTTCGAACTGGCCCAGTTATCCGGGGTGGGAAGTCGCTCGCTCCAGCTCTTGCCGCCATCGTGGCTCTTCTTGTAGACGATGGCGCCTCTTCCGTGCCCCTTCGGATAGACGCACAGCACCGTCTTGTCGTCCTCGAGCAGTACAGCGCTCGGATGACCGAGGTATTGCCCCTTCTCACGATCGATGGTGATGACTCCGGCGGTATCGTCGGTGAGATCGACCACGGGAATGGTGTACCCCGACGGCAGTGGCTTGTCGTCGACAGGACCTACCGGTGCGAGGGTCAGTGCAGGTAGTAGCAGAGCAGACAGAGTCGTCATGCGGCAGACTTTGCTCCCGGAGCCAGCACCGATCGCATCGCGCCGTAACCGATCGCGACCACCAGACCCACGATCACGGCAGTGTGTGCCGCCTCGGTGGTGCCGGCTCCAGTGGAAGCGAGGCCGAATCCATGACTCAACGCGCCGCCGAGCAGAATCCCCGCGACCGTCAGCGCCGCATCACCATTGCCCTCACCGGTCATCACCAGTTGGCGGACGGGACATCCCCCAACCAGGCAACCGCACAAACCGACCAGAGCCAGTGACAATGCCGACCAGAGGTGATCGGTATGAGCCGCAGGCTGTCCCTCGAGACCTGGTATCGATTTTCCGGTGCTGATGACGACCACTCCGTAGCCGATCATCATCGCCAGTGCAGCCAGGATCATTCGCCGGTCCTTCTGGAATACCTGGCGCGCAGCGGTGACGGCACAGAATCGAGTCATCGAGAGGATGGCTCCGGCCACCAGCGCCACGGTCAGCG
>CAWLAN010000215.1:0-3319 GCA_963854815.1 Planctomycetes bacterium UBA1146 | reverse complement strand
GCGAGACATCAGTCGTCGCACGGAGGAACTCTGGGGGATGTCGATCGGGAACGGAGTCGATCGCGCAGGAATGAGGCATGTCGTCTCGATCCATTCGGAGTTCCCCGAGGATTCAAAACTGCCCGCTACGGAACAAGTCTTCGAGCAGGCCATCGCGTTTCTGGCGGAGTTGATCCAGCAGCCGCATCTTGTCGAAGAGTGTTTTTGCGAGCAGACGGTTCAAAACGAGGCTCTTCAGCACAGGCGGACCATCGAGGGGCGAATCGATGACAAGCGATCCTGGGCGATACAGCGATGTATCGAGGAAACCTGTCCAGATGAACCCTGGCGCTTCCACGAGTACGGGATGGTCGAGACTCTTGATGCTGCGACTCCCGAGCTGATAACCGATCTGTGGCGGCAGATGATCGCGACGGCTCCGATGCAGGTTCATTTCAGCGGTGACATCGATCCGGAGGTCTCGGCTGCCAGGTTGCAGCCACTCTTCGATGGCAACGTTCCCGATTCGGGTCATCTGAGGGAATCTATCCCGCTCAAGGGAGCCGAGCAGACGCGTGAGGTCACCGAGTATTTCCAGGTCCAGCAGGCGAATCTGGTCCTGGCGTTGAGGACATCGACCGGCTTCGACGATCCTCTTCATGAATCGATGCTGGTGGCCAACGGAGTGCTGGGACAATTCCCTCATTCACGTCTCTTTACCCAGGTGAGGGAGAAAGAGAGCCTCTGCTATTCGGTGAATTCTCATAACGACGCTTCCTCCGGCCTGATGCTCGTGAGCGCGGGAATCGATGTGGGATCTGCTCCCCGTGCCCGAGAGAGCATCCTGGAGCAGATCGAGGTGGTCCGTCAGGGCGAGTTCAGCGCTGAAGAGTTCGATATGACTCTCAGCGCCTGGGATTCTCGTCTGAGGATGATCCAGGATTCTCCGGCCTCGCTGGCGGAGTTCGATCTGACCTCGAGACTGTGCGGACGGGAACCGGACCTGGATGCACTGAGGGGTCGAATCGCCGCGGTGACGCGGGAAGGAGTCGTGGAAGCGGCGCAGAGACTCGAACTGGACCTCGTTTACCTGATGGCACCGGAAGAGGCGTCATGACCTGGACCGCAAAAGAAAAGACACTCGAGAACTCGACCCTCGGAGAACGAGTAGTGGAGAGGACCCATTCCAGTGGCGCTACCGTGGCGTTTTGCCGGAAGCCGGGTTATCTGCGCCGCTATGCCTGCTTCTCGACCCACTTCGGTAGCGTCGACGATCGCTATCGAATCGGTGGTGGCGAGGAGATCTGTTTGCCGGATGGAGTCGCTCATTTTCTGGAGCACAAGATGTTCGAGGGCCCCGAGGAGGATGCTTTTCAGCAGTTCAGTCGTTTCGGTGCGATGGCCAATGCCTTCACCAGTTTTGTGGGGACCACATATCTCTTCTCCTGTACCGATCATTTCTATCCCTGTCTCGATCACCTGGTCAACTTTGTCCAGACTCCGCACTTCACCTCGGAGAATGTCGAGAAGGAGAAGGGCATCATCGGTCAGGAAATCCGAATGTACGCCGATCACCCTGGCTGGAGGGTCTACTTCAATTTGCTCGCCGGTCTCTACAAGCAACATCCGGTGGCCAAGGACATCGCAGGAACCGAGCAGACGATCGCGGAGATCACGCCAACTCTGCTCCAGGAATGCTGGAGCGCCTTCTATCATCCTTCGAACATGATCCTGCTGGCAGTAGGCGATGAGGATGAGAACGAGTTCTTCGAGGTTGCTGATCGACTACTGTCGCGGAGAGATATGGGGCCAGATCCTGCGATCGAGCGAATCTTGACCCGTGAAGATCCGGGGCCGGCTCGCAAGGAAATCCGGGAGTCGATGCAGGTGGGTCGGTCGAAACTCTTGTTTGGCTGGAAGGACATCCATCCAGGTCTCCGCGGGCAGGATCTGATGCGCAAGGAACTGATCACCGAGGTATTGCTCGAGTGCGTCTTTGGCCAAAGCGGTGCTCTGTTCGAAGATCTTTATCGACGTGGACTCATCGATGATTCCTTCGGGGCTTCTTACCAGATCCACAGCGATGTTGGTCATTGCGTTGTCGGTGGCGATGTCTCCGATCCGGAGAATCTCATCGAAATGGTGCAAGAAGAGATACATCGGATTCGTGCCACGGGGGTCGATCCCGAGGATGTCGAACGTCAGCGTCGTTCAGCGATCGGTTACCTGTTGAGAGCGTTCAACTCTCTCGATTACATCGCGGGCAACTATTGCGGCGCTCGGTTTCTAGATACTAATCCGTTCGAGGTTGTCGATCTGCTGGCAAAGATCACTCCGGAGGATATCGATCAGCGATTGCAGGAGTACTTGCTTCCGCAAGAGATGTCCTGTTCGCTGGTGGTCCCTGGCTAGAGAAAAGAGTGGGGAAGAGATGCAGCAACACTGGAAGATCCTGGTCTGGTTGTTAGCGGGAGTCCTGGTCGGGTTGGGCCTGCAGAAAATGACCGAAGCTCCGGGTTCGATCGGAGTTCAGTTTGCCGATGATCCGGTGATCGTCGACGGCAGCGCAGTCGGGATCCAGGTCACCCGGGTGACGGCCCAGTTGCTACCCAAGGGACGGAGTGCCTCCGAGAGTTTGCAAACAGGAGACGTGGTACGACGTCTCGTCATCAATGCTGGGATGTCGGATGAGGCCTCGGTCGACACCGGATCTGCTGAGGTCTTGCGAGCCTTTCTGTCGAGAGAGGGGGCCGGTGGGGTCGCCACCATCGAACTGGTTTCCGGCGCGAAACGAAGCGCTCTTGTCGCGCTGGACCCCGATTCGAGTCGCTCTCGCTGGCTAGCGCCATTTCGTTTCATGGCGGATATCTTCATGCGACTGCTCAAGATGTTGATCATGCCACTGGTCCTGACATCCATCATCACCGGTGTTGCTGGGCTAGGTGGCGGTTCCGATTTCGGCAGGATGGGCCGTCGTACATTCGCCTACTACGCAACGACTTCCTTCCTGGCGGTCGGGCTCGGGTTGCTCCTCGTCAATCTCATCCAGCCGGGTAATGGAGCACGCCTGGGCCTCTCCGTAGATGCGGATTTCGGTCAAAGAAGTGAGAACTGGCTCGATATTCTGAGAAGGATGATCCCGGAGAACGTATTCGGTGCCTTTACCGAGAACGGCAATATGTTGCAGGTGATCTTCTTCGCGCTGTTGTTCGGTTTCTTCATCACCAAAGCACCAGAGAAACCGAAGAAAATGCTCACGGACCTGTTCCAGTCCGCCTTTGATATCGTCATGATGATGGCCTCATGGGTGATGAAACTGGTTCCGTACGGTGTTTTTTGC
>CAWLAN010000214.1:0-3324 GCA_963854815.1 Planctomycetes bacterium UBA1146 | reverse complement strand
CAGCAGCGCTGCCCTCGCTGCAGACCCACCATGACGGGGATCGAACCGTGCACCTGCGCGAGCCGCAAGTACAGTCGTGCACTGGTGGCCAGTGCGACCCTCATTCCCCACCAGCAAGATCGGCAAATCGGCCAGCAACAGCGGGTAGGTGGTGGTTTGGACCGATGGAGCCGCAGAATCGATGCTGGTTGACCCCAGCAATGCGGTCCACAGCAAGACATTCTGGATGCAGGATATCGAGATCATCGACGGCTCATTTCCTGGTTGGCGTGATCTCACCGATGATCAGCCACCCCGATCGCACTGCATCGCACGAAAAGGAACGGATTGACCGGCTCCGGACCTCGTTGACTCACGCTCTTGGCTCGTCGACGATCCTTGCACGGTTTCTTCAATTCCGGTGAGGAGTTCAACGTGACCTTCAGCCCGCGCCGCACCCTGCTGTTGATCACCGCTCTTGTCTGTCCTGCACTGCTCGGGGCAACCGGACAGGATTCGAAAGCTGTGGATCCGTATCGGGCCGTCCGAGATGGTGCCTGTCTGCTGTGCCATCCGGCAGCGGGAGAATGGGCCAGTTGGTTGCGTCCGGTGGCTCCACCACTACTCGATGGAGCAGGATGGCGACTGCGTCCCGATTGGCTGATCGACTGGATCTCCGATCCAGTTGCCGACGAACCAGGAACCCGCATGCCGCACGCGCTGGCCGGGGCTCCCGAGCAGGACCGTCGCGAGATCGCTACCGACATCACTCACTTCCTCATCGCTCGTGATCGCGGTCCTGGCAGCTGGGATCCGGTACGATTCAACAGCGCTGCCGTGGAACTCGGGGAGAACCTCTTCTCGACCATCGGGTGTGCTGCCTGTCACGATGGGACGCAACTCTCTTCGCGCATGGCGCGTCGTACCACCCTGCCATCGCTGGCCGATGAACTGCTGCAATCTCATGCCATCCACCGTTCTGGACGGATGCCCCAGGTCGTCATGGATCCGGCCGAAGCCGAGGCCATCGCAACCTGGCTGATTCGCGATCAAGCCACCGATGAAGATGGAGAGCCGATCACCGATGTGGTGCCTGGTCTACGTTACGACACCTATCTGGGAAGTTTCGACAACTGCGAGCAGATGCTCGGCGGAGAAATTGCCAGTAGTGGCCATGCCGAGAAGATCTCGATCGCTCCGAAGCCGAGACAGGACAACTTCGGGATCCGCTTCAGCGGTGAGTTCCTGGTCTCGAAAGAGGGTCGATACGAGTTCTCGTTGAAAAGTGACGACGGATCGAAGTTATGGATCGACAACGAACTGGTGGTCGACAACGACGGCATCCACGGTGCAAAGACAAAGCAAGGGAGCAAGGATCTGACCACCGGCTGGCACAGCATCGATACGAGGGTCTGGGAACGTGGCGGTGGCGAGGTGATCGAAATCCAGTGGTCCGGTCCAGGTATCGCAAAGGCGCGCCAGTTTCGACCGGCGGAACTGAGGACACGCACCAACGTTGCACTTCCCGATGAACCGCTCTTTCGTCTCGTGCCTGGGCGTATCATCCGAGGTGGTCAGTTCTACGATGCATACGGTTGCAACTCCTGTCATGAAGCAGCCGCGCGTCCGGAAAGGACACCCTGGAGCAATCTGGCTGCCAAACGTTCGGGATGTCTGTCAAAGAATCCGCCGACAGGAAGCCCGGGATACGATTTCGATGATGCGATGGTGGCCAGGATCATCGATTTGATCGGGTCGGTCGAGGCAGAGGTGGCCTACGAGGCAGAGATCGCTGCCGAACATCTCATCGATGATGCCGGCTGCACCATGTGTCACCAGCGAAACGGCCGGGGCGGCCCCGATGCCGAGGTCAACAAGACCTTCATCGGCACTGCCGAACTGGGCGACGAAGGACGTCTTCCACCGTTTCTCGATGGGGTCGGAACGAAACTGAAATACGACGTTCTGCATGAGACCATCGCGCAAGGACTCAAGATTCGCCCCTACGTGGTCACCCGTATGCCTTCCTATCCGCCACAGGTGGCCGAGCAACTGGCCCGGGCGATCTATGCCGCAGATAACGAACCTCCAGCTGCCCCGCTGGTTCCCACCTTCAGCATCGAGTCGCGCCAGGTCGGTCATCAGTTGACCGGTACCGATGGTTTTCGCTGTATCGACTGCCACAAGTTCGCCGGGCAGAACTCGCTGGGCGAGCCTGCCTATGATCTGGCCGTCATGACATCGAGATTGCAGCCACGATGGTTCGTCGAGTACATGAAAGATCCGCAATCAAAACGGCCCGGTACCCGCATGCCAACCTTCTGGTTCGATGACGTGACGCTGTTTCCGGATCTCCTCGGCGGCGATACCGACGCCCAGGTCGAAGCGCTCTGGACCTACCTGGCGGCGGGATCTGCTGCACCGTTTCCGACGGGACTGATCATCAATCGAAGTGACTTCGATCTGGTACCGACGGCCGAGGAACCAGCACTGGTGGGCGTTTTCATGAAAGGTCTCAGTGGCCGGGTGCTGGCGGTGGGCTATCCCGATCGGATCAATGTCGCCTACGACATGGAGAATGTGCGGCTGGGTCGCGCCTGGCGTGGTGATTTCATCAACGTCAAGGGAACCTGGGTGGCTCGCGCGGGCTCTCTCGAGAGTCCCGCCGGTACCGATGTTGTCGACTTCGCTCCGGGGCTTCCGGTGGCCATCATTTCACAGCGCGACGCGCCGTGGCCCGATGCTCCGGTACGCGATCAGGGCTGGCGTTTTGGTGGTTATCGTCGTGACGAAGCGCGACGCCCGGTGTTTCGCATCACTGGTCCTGGTGGGGTCGAGGTGACCGAATCGGTGGTGCCGATGTTGGCGGCCGATGGGGTCCATCTGGTCAGAACCTTCCGCTTCGAGGGTGATTCTGTGCCGCGCAATCTGGTGATGCGATTTGCCCGATCGTCTCGCATCTATCCCACCGGGGATGATGCGTGGAGGACCGAGGAGGGGCTGATCATCGCGGTGAGAGGTGCTCCGGCAGCAGTGGTGGAGGTCGCTGGTGCGATGGAACTGAGGGCACCGGTTACCCGTGCGGGGACCGAAGTTGAGGTGGAGGTGCGCTGGTGATGATGTTCACACTGCTTTTGACTCTGTGTGGCGCGCTGCCTCCGGTTGAAAACACCGTCGAAATCGTCGCGACGGAAGCAGACTATTACGAAGTGTTCACGGTTGCGGTGCCCAAGGGCATCGTTCTCGAGGTCGGTGGGCTCGAGGTGGGCCCAGAACCGGGAGTGGTTTACGCCAGTACCCGTCGTGGCGACATCTGGAAGATCGAGGATGCCTACGGTGCCGAGC
>CAWLAN010000213.1:0-3333 GCA_963854815.1 Planctomycetes bacterium UBA1146 | reverse complement strand
CCGGCCACTTTGTCGAGTCCGCCCTGACGATGGGGTTGGCGGTGAATCTCTTCGGCCAATCGGAGGCGGGGATGGGGATCGCCGTCGGTGATCTCGATGGAGATGGCCTGGATGAGATCGTCGTGACGCATCTGGTTCACGAGACCGATACCATCTATCGCTCTGCGGCAGCCGGACACTACTGCGATGTCACGACAACGTTTGGCCTGGCACCAGCGACGATCGACTTCACCGGTTTTGGCACGGCTCTGGTCGATACCGATCAGGATGGAGATCTGGATCTGATCACCGTGCATGGGCGAGTTTTGCGTAAATCCATTCGTCCCGGTGCAGCCGGTGGGAAGTACTGGGAGCCTTACGCCGAGGAGAATCATCTGTTTCTCAACGATGGCACCGGAAAGCTCCATCTCGAAGCGGCGGGAATCGGCCATCCATCGGGTCGAGTGGAAGTGAGCCGTGGTCTGGCGTTCGGAGATCTCGACGGAGATGGGGATCCCGATCTCGTCATCGCAAATGCCGATGGTACGATTCGTCTGGTTCGCAACATCGGAGCCGATGGCTCATGGCTGTGGGTGTTGCCGTTCGATCCGGCGCTGAATCGATGTGCTATCGGTGCTGTCGTCGAGGTGGAGGCGGGGGGGAAAACGCAGCGTCGCAGGGTGGGAATCGGCGGAAGTTATCTTTCTTGCGGCGATGAACGGGTTCATTTTGGTCTCGGATCGGCGAGCAAGATCGAGGTGATACGGGTCCGCTGGCCCGACGGTACCAGTGAGCAGTTCCCGGTGTCTCAGGTAAACCAGGTGGTGGTGTTGAAGAAGGGAGAAGGTGCTTGAGGCGAACCGCTCCCGGGCACCTGTTTCTGCTTCTGGTCGCCATTTCGGTGGTGCTTCTGGTGGTCTGGAACAACAGAGGCGACGAGACCAGCGAGGCGACGGTTCCAGCGATCGATCGCGCTGGGCTCCATCCGGCGGTGGTGAAACGAATCGACGAGCGGATCGGGGCGCTCGAGCAGTCCTTCGACTCCGCAGCATCCTGGGGGACTCTCGGGGTGGTTCTCGATTTGCATGATCTGCAAGCCCCGGCCATCGAATGCTACCTGCAGGCCATCGATCGCGATCCTGCACAGTTTATCTGGCCTTACTTTGCTGGCATCTGCGCAACGATCGGGAATCGTGATCGGGCACTCCAGTTCTTCGCCACGGCGCACAAACTCGATGCAGACTACCCACCGCTGCTGATTCGCCAGGGACTCCTGATTCTCCAGGGTGGCGAGACCGAAAAAGCACGCGCTCTGTTCGAGCAGGCGATGAGTTTCGATGACACGCTGATCCAGGGCCATCTCGGCCTGGCTCGTTGTTTCATGATCGATGGAGATCTCGACAGTGCGGGCCGAGCTCTGGATCGATGCGATGAGTTGCAACCAACAGCTGGCGAGGTCGCAGCTACTCGATCGATGTGGTGGCAAGGTCGCGGTGAAACCGATCAGGCCGCGCTGAGCCTCGAGTTGTCCCGCAACAAAACACCGAGAGAGCCACTGCCGGATCCGCTACGAAACGATGCCGTGATGTCGGAAGGGGTAGGACCGCAGTGGTGGATAGAGCGAAGTCGTCGTCTTGTCGAGGCGAATCGAATCGATGCGGCTCTCGATCTGTGGCGAGGAGCACTGGCAGAGGACCCGGAGAATCCCGAGTTCCATTACCAGATGGCACGTGTTGCCGAACGAACAGCAGATCACAAACTCATCATCTCGCACTATCTCGCGGCGACTCTGGGCGATCCCCGGATGGCAAAAGGGTTTTCCGACTTCGGTGCCTTTTTGCTGAAGATCGGCAATCGGAGTGCCGCCGAGAAAGCGCTGCGTAGCGCCCTGCAACTGGCTCCTGATAGCGATGCGGTGCAAGGCAATCTGGGTGCGCTGCTGATGTCGGGAGGAAACAGCGAAGAGGGCATCCCTCTTCTCGAGGCGGCCAGGGATGCATCGCCTGGCAACGCGGATGTTCGTTTCAATCTGGCGATGGCGTGGAAAACGATCGGTGACAACGCCCGTGCCAGCGAAGAGTTTTCCGCCGTCTTGCAACTCGATCCTGCTCGCACAAGGGCGCGCTTCGAGTGGGGGATGGTGCTGGCCGAGTTGGGACAGCTGGATCAAGCCGCCGAGCAGTTCTCGCAGATCGTCGCCAGTGAGCCCACGCGTGAGGCGGCGTGGGTGAACCTGGCGCGGGCCTATCTCGGCAACCAGCGTTACAAGAATGCGATCACCACTTTGCGTTCGGCTCGAGAAAAGTTGCCGAAGAATGGCAAGATCGCGGCCGATCTGGCCTGGTTGCTGGCGACCTGTCCCGAGGCGAGATGGAGAAATGGCGCCGAGGCCGAGCAGATTGCCGTGTTGTTATGTGAAGGGGTGGGCAGTACCCATCCGAGTTCCTTCGACATCTGGGCTGCCAGTCTCGCCGAACTGGGAGATTTCGAGGGTGCCGTCGAGAAGGCGCAGCAGGCCCTCGGGTTGTTCGACGACAACCCGGGAAATCCGCGCCAAAGAAGCGACATCGAGCAACGTTTGCAGGGCTATCTGGCCCGCATGCCTTATCGCCTCGAAAATTGACCTCACAGTCGCTCAGAAAGCCGCTTGGGACCCGTTTTATACCTATTTCGATAATTCCAGTCCTGCTGCTGGAGATATCCGGATGCCATCTTCCTGCCCTTTGAAAATGCCCATTTGCGGTGCCCGGAAGAAGGGAATGCCCCATGACCCAGACAACTACTGACAGATCCCGTGCCCACCGACACACCCTCGCCTTTTGCACGCTGTTGCTGGCTCTTTTTGGTCTAGCAACGCTACAGGTGCAAGTTGCAGATCCCGTTGCAGCAGTTGGCACCGTCCTCGAGGGCCCCGTCGCGAGTGCCTTCTGTTTCAAGGGCCCCTTCGCCAAAGCATCGGTGGTCAAGATCACCGTGCTCGAGAACGGTAAGATGGCGACCACACAGACCGATGCCCGGGGCCGATACCAGGTCCCGTCAGTGATCGATGGAGTGCTCGTCCATGTCGCTGTCGCTGGAAAGTTCTTCGATGAGCGCACCGGCAAGATCACCAAGGCGCCGATCACTCTCACCGCCATCGCCGCGCATGATCAAGGTGATCGAGCGCCCCAGGTCAACATCATTTCCCATCTCGTCGCAGCGCGTGTCGCTGCCCTGGCGGGCAATGGCAGCCGCGGTCCCTTTGTCAACGTCGTCGTTCCGGCGGTATTTCCGGAGGCGAGGGCATCCGTACGAGAATCGCTGGAAGACGCCCTGAACAGAATGCCTCGCGGAAGTGTTCTCGACCTCAATCCG
>CAWLAN010000212.1:0-3346 GCA_963854815.1 Planctomycetes bacterium UBA1146 | reverse complement strand
CGAAGTGGATCTGGATGCAAACCTCTATCAGGCCTTTTACAACAACGTGCAGATCGCCACGGATGGCTTGTGGTCAAACGGACTGAATGCGATGCAGTGCCTCGATCTCTACAACACCGGCAACCCTGGTGTCTTCTACTACGACAATGTCGAGATCATTTGCACCGCTAATTGTACTTGCCTCCCCTTCGACGTATTCGACATTGACATCGATTGTCTCACCAACGATGTCGCCTTGAACTGGACCAGTTTCCTCAACATCCCGGGCGGATATCCCAATGGTATCGAGGTTCTGCGCAACGGTGTGAGCATCGCCAACCTGGCAGGAGACGCGTCCACGTACACTGATGTGGCGGCACCGCTGGGACTACTGCAGTACCAATTGATCGGAAACTGTGGTGGTGGAGAGACGACTTCTGCTGCCGCCGAAGTGGCATGCACAGGTGCTTGTCCACCCGTCGGCACAGCTGGAGATGAGTGCTGTGACGCACAGCCTGCCGTCTCTGGAGCCAACCTTTTCGATACCACGGGATCTACTGATAGTCCGGATCCCGTCGATGGACTCCAGTGCACTGGCACCTTCCTTGGCGGTTTCTTCCAGGATATGTGGTTCACCTACACCGCCCAGAGCAGTGCGTTCCTTCACATCTCCGCCTGCAACACCTTCGATACAGACATCGCGGTCTATGAAGCGGGCGTCAACTGTGGCACCAAGACCCAGGTCGCCTGTAACGGCGATGATATTGGCGGGCCCTGTGGAGTCTCTTCAGACCTCACCTTCGCCTGCACCGCTGGTACGGATTACATCATCCGGATTGGCGGCTGGAGCGCCGCCGATAACGGAATTGGTGATTTGATCGTCGAGGAACTCTGTGACTTCGGGCTGTCCGGACTCATCGGAGTGGTCGACTGTTCCAACGGAGATGTTTCGCTTTCCTGGAATAATGCTGGTTTCAGCAACTACGACATCCTCCGCGACGGCGTTGCCATCGCGACGGGACTACCTTTTGGCACCACCAGTTACCTCGACCTGGCCGTATCACCCGGACCGCACACCTACGGGATCGTCGGAAACTGCGCCACACAGGGAACTACGGTCGTCACCGAAGTCACGGTGAACGTGCAAGGAGCCGGTGGGTTCAGTGATCTCATCGTTGTTGGTGAGACCCCATCCGGCGTCGATAGTGCTCTGGCACTGGAAACCGCTCTCACAAACGCGGGCATCTTCGTCGACATTCTCCCCGGTGGCCCTGGCGACATTCCATGTCTCACGGATGCCTCCCTCGAGCGCATCTGGTACATGGGCGGCACCTACCCCAGCAATCGCGCCCTCAATGATGCTGATGGAACGGCCCTCCTTACTGCTCAACAAGCAGGTAAGAACATCTATGTCGAGTCTGGAGACGCCTGGGGATTCGACGCTGCAACTCCATTCAATGCTATTGATGGTGTCGCCGATACAGGCATCGTCGACGGCGACGATACCTTGCTGGTCATGGATGGCCTTGATTCATTACTCGGTCTCGACATGAGTGATCTGCAAGACATCGCCTACACTCAGGATCAGGCTGGGTCCGAATGGACAGACCGGTTGGTACCAGCCACCACCGATTCTCTCGGTTCTGCCGCAGCTCTCATCTGGCAAGAAGATACCCAGGCCTACGGTATCGGTGTCTATTACGACACCGATAGCGGTGGCAAGGTTCTGTGTCAGTCGTGGGAATTCGGCGGTTTCGGTGGAGATCAAGACGATCTTCTCGCTCGCTACATCAGCGTGCTCGGTGGATCGCCACCGGTCGGCCCGACCTTCGGCCGAGGTGACTGCAACGCGGATGGTTCCTTCAACATCGCGGATGCCATCTTCTTGCTGGCGGCACTCTTCTCCGGAGGCCAGGCCGGAACGTGTACCGATGCCTGCGATTCCAATGATGACGGTAGTGTCAACATTGCTGACGCGATCTACGCCCTGGCGGCCCTCTTCAGTGGTGGACCACCTCCGGCGAATCCGTCACCTGGCACCTGTGGAGAAGATTTGACAACGGATTCGATCGACTGCGCGAGTTTCGCGCCCTGTCCATGATGATGTGGACTCCTCGGCCCCGCTGAGGAGGTGTGTGCTAAGGGGTGTCTCCTTCTGGAGGCACCCCTTTTTCTTCAGTCAGGGGACCGAGTATCTGTTCTGTTCGATGGAGGTGTCCCGCCCCCCGGAAGCCCGCCTCGACGCAACCTCGACCGGTGGGCAGGATCTTGCCCGGATTGGCCAGCCCCTGAACATCCACCGCTTTCCTCAGCAACCGTTGAGATTCCATCTGCTCCTCAGAAAAGACGAGGTGCATGTGGTCCTGTTTCTCGATACCGATACCATGCTCTCCCGAGAGAGTTCCGCCAAGACCAACACACCATCGAAGGATGGCGTCACCGGCAGCGAGTACCCGCTCTCTCTGTTCGGGATCAGCCGCATCAAATGAGATATTCGGATGCAGGTTTCCATCTCCGGCGTGGAAGACATTGCTGAGATGAACCCCGTGCTCGAGGCCGATCTTCTGGATTCCGGTGATCGCCTCGGCCAGACGTGTGCGCGGGACAACAGCGTCGAGTACGTACAGATCACTTGCGATCCTGCCCATGGCACCAAAAGCACCCTTTCTGCCTCTCCACAATCTCTCTCGAGAAACTTCGTCGTCCGCTTCCTCGAAATCGATGGCCTCTGGAGACAGACAAGCGTCACGAACTTCCGCTGTCGCCTCGTCGAGGGCTTGTGGCAGCCCTTCCAGTTCGACGAGCAAGACCGCTTCTGCATCTTCCGGATATCCGGCGCGAAAAACCGATGCCTCGATAGCCTGGATGGTGGCGCGATCAAGAATCTCCAGCGCTGCTGGCCTCAGTCCTCTTGCGATGATGCTGGCCACCGCCTCACAGGAGGCTTCCAGCGATTTGTACGAGATCAGAAATGTACGGACACGTTGGGGTCTCGGTATCAGGCGTACCGTCGCCCGTACCGTGATTCCGAAGGTACCCTCGGAACCGATGAAGGCACCGCGCCAATCGATACCCCCATCATCCCTGTCGAGATCGAGGACCATTCCATCGGAGAGCACGGTACGAACCGAGAGGATGTGTCGAGTGGTCATGCCATGAAGAAAGCAATGAGGGCCACCGGAGTTCTCGGCGATGTTGCCCCCGACAGTACAGGCCCGCTGGCTCGAGGGATCAGGCGCGAAGCGCAGCCCGTGGACCGAGGCTGCCTTGTCCAGATCGAGATTGATGACCCCCGGTTCGATGACCGCGGTACGGTCCAGTGGATTCATCGCGATGATTCTTCTCATCCGGTGCACATCGAGAACCC
>CAWLAN010000211.1:0-3377 GCA_963854815.1 Planctomycetes bacterium UBA1146 | reverse complement strand
AGACTCGCGATCTGGTGATCCGCTGGGCCGATGGAGAAGATATCCAGATCGAGGGTGAATCTCCGGTGCAGGTCTCGTGGCCCGCCATGCAGTTGAACAGTTCAAACGGCATCAGCGGTTCCATCGGCTCCTCTTCCGGACTTCAGGAATTGAGTTTCGCTCCTCCGGTCATCGTTGCTGTGAGCACCACCGATAGCAGCGCCTTCGTCGGTGCCGAAGCAGGGGATGAGTCGCAACAGACCGAGCAGGACAAACAGATACGCATCGTCTGCTATGGCCCCATCACCCTGGCGGGCGCCGAACATGGCGCTCGCTTCGACGGAGGGGTTCGCATCTTCGAAGCGCTAGTCTCTGACCCGATGGATCCGCTTGCCCCACTGCCCCGTAGTTATATCGCCGCCGACTTCCTCGATCTCCATCTGGAACCAGAAAGCCGTCGATTGCTGCGCATCCATTCCCAGCGACGCGAGAACCCCATCACCATCCACCTGGGCGATGGCATTCTCATCGAGGGGCAACAACTCGACTGGAAGGACGGGGATACGCAGGTGACTCTCAGTGGAGGGATCACCATTCACGGCGAGGTCGGGACCTTCAGCGCTGAGCAGGCTCGGGTCCAGATCGGCTCTTCGCGCTGCATCGTGGAGGGCTCCGTGACCGGAATCCTGAAGGGAATCTCCTCGAATACCGAGCGGGTGGCCCGGGACTCAGAACCGCTCGAGGGCGATTGGACGGTGGCTGCCGAGACCGCTCAGTTCGAGTTTTCCGATGGCAAACTGGTGACTCTCAGTGCTCGGGGGCGCGATGGCGAATCGGTCTTCATCCGGGAGTTTCGAGATCAGGGAGCCACCATCGTCGGCGATGAATTGCGCTGGCGTGCTGCCGAGAAGGAACTCGAGGTGCTCTCCAGGGAAGGGAACCGGGCGCTCTTCACCGATGGCGACAATCGCATCGAGGCGAGTTCGGCTGCGCTGTCGGTCGATGCCACCCGGTTGGTGTTTCGCGGCAACGTTGTGGGGCGTCTGCACGAACTTCCGCGTGGGCCAGAGGTGACCTCGCCACGTTGGCTCGGTGAAGATTCGGTGGGGAATCTGCGCGCCGACACCCTGACCCTGTTCTGGGATGGCAAGCGGCGACTCAAACAGCTGGAAGCGGTCGGTTCCCGGACCCCGATGCAACTGCAGGTCGAAGGGCAAGAACTGCTGGCCATGTCCGGGACCCGGCTGATGTGGCGCGGAGCCGATGCCCTCATCCGGATCGAGGGAGAAGGGCGCCAGCAACTCTCGATAGGGACCCGTGCGCAGCTCGAAGCGGATCGTCTGAGCCTTTCTCTGGTCGAGGGGCTGGCCACCGGTGAAGGCGCTGTGAAGGGCTCCCTGCAGCATCCAGGAGCCCCCGAGGGCGCTTCCCCGCTGGTCATCGACTGCCTTTCGTTGGTGGTCACACTGCAGCGCGATGGACCCGGCCGCAGCAACGAAGACGGATCTGCGTCCGCAACGGATTTGCCGATGGGCCGCATCATGGCGGTGCGTGCCGTGGGAGATGTGGAGACACCGGTCCAGGTCGATGACGGAACCATCCGGGCACGGGGACAGGAGTTGCTCTGGAACATGGACGACGAGAAGTTCCGGTTCCAGGGACCCGGATTGCAGCAAGTCGAGATCTCGTCCGGATCCTCGACGCCCGATCACATCGAAGCAGAAACCATCACGCTCGACAGGATCGCGGGTACCGCCCAACTGGTCGGGGATGCCAGGGCGGTGATCTACCTTGCCAAGGGTGCTGATACCCGGGTTCCGAAACCCGGGCAAGACGATGAGAAACCGCTCGCCTGGAAGTTGGCCGCCGACCGAATCGACGCGCAGTTAGAAATCGGCCAGCAACAAATCCAGCTCAAGGAAGTGGTGGCGGTGGGTACGGTACGGCTCCAACAAGAGCAAGGAAACATCGAGTTTCGTGGTCAGCACTGTCACTGGGATCACCAGAATCAACGGCTGGTGCTCTCCTCCGTCGACGGTCAGGGGCTGCAGACCTTCGTCAGGGGAACAGAACTCCGCGACGAGGTGGTCGCCCGCGAGGTGGTGGTGGTGCGTTCGACGTCGCCAGGGAAGCAAGCCCACGAGCGACTGGAGGTGCTGCTCTCATCGGTCCTCAGTGCAATCATCCAGCTCGAACCGACCGGCGAAACGGAGACCGGAAGTTTCGAGATGCGTGCCGATGAAATGTTGCTGATCCTCAGAGAAGATGAGGAGGGTGGATCGTTGCGACCCCACGAAGCGCTCGCCTGGGGGGCCACCGATCTGCGCGGCGGACCCTACCGGATTCTGGCAGAAAGAGCCCGTGTACTGGTGCGCAACCGCAGTGTCGAGTTGACCGGAGGTGATCGACAGCCAGTCCAGGTGATGCGTGATGGGACCTCCGATTTGCCCCCCTCCCGCTCGGTCAAGTTGACCTGGGGCCCGCGTGGCTATCGAGTTCAGAACCTGCCCAGAGGTGGGGGCTGGTCCAGTTCCGAGATCGATTCAGTATTGAAGAGGATGGGTCGTAGCGACCGGCGTCCATCCGATTAGCGACGACTCTCACATGGTGTTGAAGCGAATCACGAATCTCTGGTCGTACCCCCCACTGACATCGTATCCTGTACGCTTCCGGTCGGGTGCTGACCGGTGGTCTGGCGGTGATCGAAATGGACCTCGAAGGGACCGTGAAATGGTGACAAGGATCTCCCTGCCGAGAACCCTGGCGTTGCTGCTGGTGGTGCTGGGAATCGGCTGTTCCTCACCCGAGCAACGCATCGACCCCGAGTACGACATCGGAGCGGCTCAGTTGCTGGTGGTGCCCTTCCAGCACAAGCAATCCTCTACCGGCGTGCTTCGCTGGTACTACGAATCTCCGACCGGAGTGGTACTCGCCCGGGCGACCCGGTTACAGATGTCGAGCGTCTGTGGAGCGGTCCAGGTGGTCTCCGACCAGGGGGTGGCCGATCAGATCTTCCATTCCGATGACGATCAGGTTCCGTGGGGCCAGATCGGTGCTTCGGCGCGGGCTTCTCATGTACTGACCGGTCGCATCGAGAGGTTGAGTTTCCGCGATCGACGCACACCCGGGATGCTACAGGGTCGTATGCAGGGCTACTGGGAGTTGTTCCTGGTGCCGGCCGGCAGACCGGTTCTGAGGCGGGAATTCGACATCCGGGTGCCCGAGAATCCGGAATCGGGTCGTATTTTCATCACCTTCGAGAACTCCCAATTAGAGCTGGAGGGGGCGCTGGTGGCCCGTCTGGCGCAGCAAATCTCTTCCATCTTGTGTGGAGAGGCCCCTTAGCTCGTTGACGAGGGATCGAATCCGCGGGCTCGACTTGCTCCCGGATTGCCCTC
>CAWLAN010000210.1:0-3381 GCA_963854815.1 Planctomycetes bacterium UBA1146 | reverse complement strand
CCTTGCCCCGGTCGACCTCGAGGAACTTGACTCCGATCACCGGTACCCCGAGCGAATCGATATGTGCCGCCTTCGAGTACTCATCACTGGCCAGGTTGACGAGCGCTGTAGCCCCGGCCTCGGCAAGATCCTTGCGCAGTAGTTTGGCGATCTGATCGCCCCAGAACTGGTACAGGTCAGAGCCCCCATCCGTCTTCAACCGGGTGCCCATCTCGAGTCGATAGGGCTCGATCACATCGAGGGGGCGAAGGAGGCCATAGAGACCGCTGAGGATCCGCAGCCGCTCTTGTGCCCATTTCAACGCCGAAGGCTTCATCGTCCAGGCCTCCAGCCCCTGGTAGACATCGCCGCGGAAGCAACTGGCCGCAGTGGCGCGGGGATTGGTACGAGAACCGAAACTCGACCAGCGTTCGACATTCATATCAGCCAGTTTGGGCGAGAGCGACATCAACGAAGCCAGCTTCTTCGGCGAGTAGCCCTCCAGCCGTGACGCCAGTTGCCGCGTCTGCCCACCGAGTCGAGGGCGAGAAGATTGCCCAGTGTTCGCCGACAGCGTCGCTTCCATATCGAGCGTCTTCGCCGGAGAGAGAATTGCAAAGAGACCAGCCATGGAGCCAAGGTAACGGATATGGACCACGATGAAAGAGTCTCAGACCTGCTGCTCATCGAGGATGTGCTCGCAACGAGCAAGGATCTTACCGACTCGTTTCGGCCACGAAGACTTGAGACGTCGAAATTGTTTACCCGCCAGTTCGAGCAAGGAGTGAATCTCTTCGCAGGCGAGACGCGCCCGATCGGTAGCACCACAGTGCTGTTGATGGCGCTCGAGGAAAGCCTGCTGTAGCGGTGCTGCCACCGGGATCAGTTTGCGGATCTCCAGCATCGAGAGCTGTCCCAGGAAACTTCCCAGATCGAGACTGGTATCGCCGTATCCGGCCCACTCGACGTCGACGATCCAGTCACAACTGTCATCGATCAGGATCTGCTCCTGGTGAAAATCGCCATGTACGGTTCCCTGGATCCCTGGCGGGGCCTTCGCCAGCAGCCGTTCGAGCCGCTCGTGGATCTTCTTTGCCTTGCTGGAAAAGGGCTGCTGGCAGTATCCCAGCAGTTCGACACTGGCATCACTCGAACGCAATCGAGCCTGCGTATCCGGATCATCGGGACCGAAGGCACCACAGCGATGCAGTGTCGCCAGATCGTCGGCGGCGCGCTCGACCGCTCCGATCGGATCATCTCCCTGGATCTCGTCGGCCAGACTGCGACCGGAGATACACTCCATCGCGACCAGTTCGCAGGATGGTTCGGCAAACAACAGCCGTGGAGATCGAAGCCGATCACTGCTCGAAAGCGCCTCGTGGAGACGCCTTGCACGCGCCTCCACCTTGCGCGCCATCCCTTTGCGCTCGAAGCGCAGCACCACGGAAAGAGCCAGCGGGTCCGACAATCCCGGAGCGATCCAGAAAGTGTCGCAACGACAGACTAGCCGCCGCTCCGGCTTGTACTTCAGAACCGTACTCTTCAACTTTTCGGCAGCGAATTGCCACTGTCCGACCACGACACACCCAAGATGACGCTCCAGCAATTCGGACAGTTGTTCCCCCGAGCGCAACAACGAGAGATGCGGAAGTCGAGAGTCATTGGGGAACTCGATGAAAATAGCTCGCTGGTCGTTGAGGACGAGCAGATCCTCGATCACCTTTCCCGGGTGAGTCGCGGCAGCTTTCGCACGCCTGAGTTCTCGCCCGAAGGTGTTTTGCGACTCGCAACGCACGAACACACTTATGGTTTCGCGCTGATCCTCATCGGCGCTGCTGATCTCCACGTCATAGGCGACCAGGCTGTCCTTGCCCGGATGAAACCGTAGATGACGCACCTGGCATGATTCGATGGTGACGGACGAATCAGCGCAACTCTCGGCCAAGGTGGCCGTCACGAAGTCAGGATCGAGAAGGGGCGCCAGTTCGAGACCGATTCCTTCGGGAACCTGTAACTTCTCCTTGCCCCTCCTCGGGACTGGAGCCAAACCATCGTCCATCACCTGGTCGCTTTCAACAGCACTCGCTGCTGGTGGAAACCGGGGGTTCCGTGCTTCTCTTTCAATTGTTCCCGCCGATGGGTTCCGAGCACATCGATCTGCGAGTATCCGGCACGATCGAGCAACTCGAGCATGTAACTGCGTGTCGGCAGCATCTGGTAACGGCCCGCCTTCTTGCTCCTTCTACGAAGCAGTAAAGAGATCTCCTCTGCCGATTCGGGCATCGCCTCGACGTACTCGATGAAGGTGACCTCCTCGGTGAGATCGAACAGTCGATCGATGGCCAGCAATGGATGGCGAAGGTGATGGAAGACCGACAGGAACAAAACGATGTCGTGGCGCCCGATCTCAGCGCTGTCGAGTTGAAAGAAATCAGTTTTCCTGAACTCGACTTTCGAAGCGCGAAGTTGGTGAAGGAGGCCAGCCTTGCGACACGCATCGGGATGATTATCGATCGCCAGGATCCTGGCGGCACCACGCGATTCGAACTCGAAGGAATAAAAGCCCTCACTGCAGCCGATATCGAGCACCGATTTCCCTGACAAATCAGCGGGAAGATCCATCATGGCGATCTTGTCACGCTCGGAAGCACCGGTCTCTCCGGCAGTCGAGGTGCCATCGCCGAGAGGAATCGACTGGTACCACTGCTCCTTGCGAATCCGCGCCAGCAGAGTTTCACGGTCGGTCGTCATCGTCAGCCTCCATCAACACAGACGAGCAATAATCACCTCGAAGGGGCCAGGACACCCCTCCACTGCCGTTCGCTCCGGTTACAATGAGGGCATGATGACAAGGAAGTCCAATAAACTCCATCAAACAACGGCCAGAGAGTGGCGTGAGTCTCTCATCGACTTCTGTCGGGCCTGTTCATTGTTATGGCTGGTAGTTCTCAGCCCCAATGCCACATTGCCAGCCGACCAACCACAAGAGACCGCCACACCATCGCAACTCACCGACCTTGCAACTGAACGAAAAGTGCTACGCGAGATGATCATCGAAGGTCGGGCACAGACGGCACTGGAGAGAATCCAATCTCTGCAAACGACACACACCTCCGATTCCGGACTGATGTTTCTCGCCGGTGAAGCCTTCTATGCGCTCGAACAGTTGCAAGAAGCGGTGATGGCCTTCGAGGCAGGACTCGAACTGAACCCCTCGAAAAAAGGACAGTTGTTCAATCTCGGCCGGGCACTCCAGGCCCTTGGACGAGACGAGCAGGCATTGCTGGTTTTCAACCGCATGCAAAAACGACCCGAGGCTTCCTTCCAGACGCGTGGGCTGTTTGGCGCCGGACTCTCGCAACTGAACCTGGGAAAAGAACAGACGGCGAGGAATTTATTTGT
>CAWLAN010000209.1:0-3410 GCA_963854815.1 Planctomycetes bacterium UBA1146 | reverse complement strand
TGCAACGACTGAACCCGTCCTGCGCTACTGGACTGGGGAGTGCCGGGATCATCGTCAGGGTTGCCGTTGCCAAAAGCAGACTCCGAGTTGCCGAGGTCGATGAAGAAGGGATTACCATTGCCGGAAAAATCCACCACGTAATCGACGAGTCCGAAGTCGAGATTCAACTCGGGGCTGAACGCCCCTTCCCATGACACCACTGCTTCACCAAGACTGAAGGGGATGTTTCCATCTCGTCCGTTCACGCCCACATCGAAGGGAGTCTCGAGCGTGATCGTTGCATTGACCGCATCCGAGATCTCAGCTTCGATCCCGATATGGACGATGGGATCGATGAAGAAACCATCCGCGTCGCCCCAACCAGAAGCAAGTTTTGGTGCTGGGACCATTCCGCCGAGCGCATCTCCGAAAGCAGCTTCTCCGAAGGATTCGCTACGGTCGACAAAACTCAGTTTAATATCACCGGTGATGGTCAACCGCAGAGCACGCCCGGGTTTGACATCTCCACCGAGAGATGTCTGGGCAATGACGAAGTCGGTGGTGATGAATACCACCGACAACGCGATGATGAGGCCTGTGAGTCGATCAAGTCTGAACATGGGGTAATTCCCCTTCCCCTCAGGATGGATGTGACCCTTTCCCAGGGTCTTCAATATCATCCGATGAAGAGGAAACCTCCCCCACCGGAAACACCGACAGATTCTCACCAGAAGAACCCGGGTGATCTGCAGGAGTCTGCGCAATGGCAGAGCCCCGGTCAAGTGCAGCACAAGAAGCAGCGAAAAAGGAACTCGATCCGTCAGACGAACCAGTTGTGGACATTCTCGGACTAACCGTCGAGAAGCGCCTCGATCGAGCGCACATCGGCCGCGGTCGTGATCTTCGGGTTGGGGTGCTGAGCCTCGACGAATTGCACCTGCTGCCCGGTGCTCGCCACCGCCTCCACCTCATCGGTTTGTGAGCCGCTGGCCGCGCGCAGAACCTCGCGCAGCAACCCCAGCCGGAAGATCTGCGGTGTCTGTGCCTGCCACAGCCGGTTCCGGTCGACCCGCTGGCTCCAGTGGCCGTCCCCATCGAGTTGATGCAGGGTGTCGATCACCGGCGTCGCCAGCGTCGCCGCGTCACTGTCCGCCCCCGCCTCCAGCACCCGCTGCAGATCTTCCACATGCAAGGCGGGACGAGCCCCATCATGGATCACCACCAGATCTGCTGGATCTGCCTCGAGAGCATCCAGCCCTGCCAGGACGCTGTCGCGCCGTTGTCGACCACCGGCGACCACCTGTACCGACGGCTCGACGGTCGACTCCCGTACCCAGCCGCTGGCACGGGTCAGATCGTCGGGATGAACCACCAGCACGGCTCCCCGGCACGAAGAATGCGCCATCGCAGCAGCCAGCGAAATGGATGCCAGGCTCCTGCCGTGTAACTGGATGGCGGCTTTCCTCCCATCGCCACCGAGACGGCTCCCTTCGCCGGCGGCGACCAGCACCACCCAACTGGCGCCGATCACGACAGTCGTCCCGGATCGTTGCGATGAGGACTGAACAGTCGCTCGTACTCCTGAACGCAATAGCGGTCGGTCATCCCGGCGATGTAATCACACACCGTCCGTTCCAGGCCGATCTCGGAGCAACGTTTGAGAAATTCTCTGGGAAGTTGCTTCGGTTCCCGGACGAACTCCTCGAACAGGGCGGCGATCATCCGTCTGCCCTTCTGAGAAACACGGACACAGTGTGGATCACCATAGAGACGATCCTGCAGAAACGCCTGCAACTGGGCCTTTTCGCCACTCATCACGTCGGAGAAATGGAGCAGATTGCCGGGTGCCGCTCGCACCGCCTCGATGCTGTCGATGTTGTCGGTAGCGATGCGCTCCATGCTGGTGGCGACAAGATCGTTGATCTGATCGGAGATCACACTGGAGATGGTTCGAGCGATGAGTACCCTGCGTGGCAAATCTGTTCCGTGGTGCTTGCGAACCCGCTCTTCTGAACGAGCAAAAATGGCAACCTCACGAACATCAGCCAGTTCCAGCACACCGGATCGAAGCCCGTCATCGAGATCGTGACTGTCGTAAGCGAGAGAATCACCGATATCGGCCAGTTGCGCCTCCAGCGTAGGGGGCACATCGGGCTCGAACTCGGCCAGCGCCGGCTCGTCGAAGCACCCGTAGTGCTTGACGATCGACTCGCGCACTTCCCAGGACAGATTCAGGCCGAGGAATCCCGGATAGCGCTGTTCGAGCAGATCGACCACCCGCAGCGCGTGTCGATTGTGGTTGAAACCACCGTGGGACTCCATCAGTCGGTCCAGTTCCTGCTCACCGGAATGACCGAAAGGTGGGTGCCCCAGGTCGTGGCCGAGAGCGATCGTCTCGACCAGATCCTCGTTGAGGCCAAGTCGTCTGGCGACCGCACGAGAAACCTGGGCTACCTCGAGGGTATGGGTAAGCCGTGTCCGGTAATGATCATCCTGGTGATTGGCGAACACCTGCGTCTTGTATTCGAGACGGCGAAATGCCGCGCAGTGGATGACCCGTTCACGATCGATCTGGAACACCGTCCGGTGGCGATCGGCGGGCTCCGGATGCACTCGACCGCGGCTGCGCGCACTCGGCATCGCATATGGAGCCAGCAATAGTTCTTCGCGTTGCTGCGGGGAGTTGGTTGCATCGGAGTCAGGATCGACCCCCTGCCCGGTGACCTCTGCAGAGCCATCGATCATCGGGAGCCTCCCAGTCGCACTCGAATCCTCCTTATTTTCGGTTTTCCCACCGGTAACCGGATGTCGTTGCCGGGCGGGATGGCGATCCCCTTCCAGCGCGGGTTCAAGGACTGCAGGAGCACCAGATCGTAGCCACGATCTCGGCCGATCTGCTCCAGCGTCACGACGCTGCGGGTCCGGTAGACCTCCCCCTTGGCGCGCAAGACACCCACCGATGCTGCCCTGGATGTTGGCGCCGAGCCCGAGGCACAACCTGGCGCCACCACCAGCAACGCCAGCAGCGACAGTGAGATCCACCTGAGCAACCGGACTCGTCTGGAATCGGCTCGATCGTTTGTGATGCTCGAGACCACCTGCTCCGCCTCCCGGTAAAAACCATCTCTGGACCTCGCAACGATGCCCTGGGCGTTGCAGCATAGCAGAGACCGCATCGTCGCGGGAGTTGACGGAGGAAACGGATGCAGATCTGTGCCCGGGGTATCTGGAACGGCAGCGGAGAACCGCAACCGGGACGACTCGCCATCTCCGATGGCAAGATCGAGGGTCTCCTGCCGCCAGGACCGGCCCAGATCGATCTCGGCGATGCAATCCTGTGCGCGGGATTCGTCAACGCTCATACCCACCTCGACCTCAGTTTGCCGCGCCCCAGCCAGCGACTGGAAGGCACCTTCGACAACTGGCTGCAA
>CAWLAN010000208.1:0-3427 GCA_963854815.1 Planctomycetes bacterium UBA1146 | reverse complement strand
ATGCGGATCTTTTCGAACAGATGCGATCAGTGTTCGGAGATGATCAGTTGAGGGAGTACCTCGATCCGTGGGGCGTTCCCTACGTTTACATCCACAATCGGGATTATGGCCTCGAGTTTTCAGTGACTCAGGAAGACGGAGCCACAAAGGTGACGTCAGGTACATCTGAAAAAACTGCCACCTTCCACGATCCTCTGCGCTTCCAGATCTGGTCCGCTGGACCGGACGGAATTCACCAGAATGGATCCGGAGATGATGTCTCGTCATGGTGAGATCAAGGAAATACACCTCCATCGGTGTGACCTTGATCGAGCTGCTGGTGGTCTTGTCGATTATCACCATCGTGCTTGGAATGTCGGTGTCGATTTTTCGTTCATTCGGAGAGGCTCAGACACTCGAAGTCGCTGCTAGCGGTGTATCCACGACCGTCCGCGCGGCGCGAAACTGGTCCATCTCATCCGGTATGCCGAGCCGTGTACTGGTCGATCCGGATCGTAGAAGAGTCTCAGCGTTCGGATTCAAAACCGTTGCTGCCTGGGATTTCGAAGATCTCGACGGAATTGCCGAAGGCTCGCCACTGGAGTCGGGGCGGTCCGTCCTGGGAGCTTTCCGCGAAACAGCACAGGTCACGGGGCACATCGAGGTTTGCAAGGGATCGATAGGAGCCGCTGCTTTGTTTGTCGATGACGGTGCAGCGATGCAGGCGCGGTATCTGCCCCGTTACAACTTGAAACGAGGCCTCTCTGCCGAAGCCTGGGTCCGTTTCTGGCAACCACCATGGCAGCCTGAAGACGGAGTCGAACCCCATGGTGGCTATTCAGATCCACGCCGCGAAATGAGATTGGCGGTGATTGGAATTCCTGGTTCGTTCGAGATGGGGTTACTTGCAGACGGTGCAGCGTATCTTGAAATTGGTGACCCTGATGGAGCCATCGACGGGCTCTTCTTCAGAGCACAAACTGAAGGCGCGCTGGTGTTTCCTGATCGCTGGGTGCACCTGAGGGTGACTTTCGATGGGATCAATGTAGTGATCGAAATTGACGGAGTCGAGCACTACTGGATCCCGGACGGATTCGAGATGGTCGACCCACAGGATTGGCCCATCACGCCAACCGAGGTCCCGACTGGTGATGGAGATCTCTGGATCAGTCATCCCAACCGTTTCTTCCTCGGTGCCATCGACCAGGTCATCCTTCGCGCTGCAACGGAACCAGTGACCATCGAACTACCGGTGGATATCGAGTTGCTCGGTCCTCCACAATTATTGCACCTGGATGGGCGTGGTGCCCTCGATCCGCTCAAGCATGATTTTCCGGCCGTGATCCATATCGCCGAGGTGGGGGACTTTGTCGAGGTCGAGGCGACAGATTCGACGGCAGTCGTTGGCGAGAGTTTTCGTGACCAGTTGACCCGCAAACGTCGAGAGAAAGAAGAGCAGGATGCGGCCATAGAGGAGGCATTTGGCAGCCCTATCGGCGATCTCATGGCGTTTCTCGAGACCTGGCAGCATGGCCATGAGGAGCTCGATGCTGTCATTGAATCCGCAATCAGGTTGCCGATGACTCCAGGAATTCATGTAGGAATCGGTGAAGTGGATGGGGTTTCGGTACTGAGGCTCCACAATGTAGTCATCGATTTGACGGGAGCTATTCGTGGATAGTCATCCAGCAACCAAACCCGAGCGCGGTATGGCACTATTGATGGTAATCCTCGTGCTTGCGGCACTGGCTGCCATCGGTACACCCTTTGTCATCTCGATGAGATTACAGGAACAGGGAGCAGCACGTTCTGTCTCTCAACAACGTGCCAGATTGGGTGCCCTCAGCGCTCGTGACCACGCCGTGAGTATTCTCTTCGATACACACCACAGTCGAGAAAGAGAGAACTGGCAACCGGGTTCTCCAGCTCCGGATCTCTTCGATGACCTTGATGAGATCGCGATCGATTTTCCATTTAGTTTCTCATCCGATGCACTCGGCGGCGAAGGGCCGTCCACGTTGACAGTGCGCGGTAGTGGTGCTTTGATTCTCGACTCGCATGTAGAAGATGAGCAGGGAAAGATCAACCTGAATACTGCGATGCCAAATCTGATCGGAAACCTGCTCGCTGGCAGTCATCTGTCCGAATCGATCGCATACGATCAAGAGATCGATGTGCTGCCGCTCGATGACACGTCTTCTTTTCCTACCGACGATGATCCAGACACCATCGATGGAGTCGTGGTCATACTCAATCCTCTGTTTTTTACGGTCGAGGCGGTTTCTTACACGGGCAAGACCGAGAAAGCCCTGACGGGCGTTTTCCGGGGCCAGTATCTGTCGGGTACATGGTCGCATGTCGAGGGCTGGCCCGTATTTGATCTGCGCGGGTTGAAGGTATTCTTGCATCGACTCGCGAATCTCTCGGATGGAGAGATTGCCACTTTCCGTACCCCGCTCGGCATCCGACAGATCGCTGACTGGTCGGTGGTTCCTTACTTCCTCCAGACGCTCGCTGTTGTTGGACTCAGTTTTGACAACATGGCTGATTGGGGACTGACGCCGGAGATGCTGGTACGTGCGGGTATCGATCCTTCGATCCTCAAGAAGGACGCAGAGGAGGTCGATGAAGCCGAGTACCGCAAGGCCAGAAAACTATTTCTCGATAACAACATTCCCAGGGAGGTTGTTGATCTTGTCGAATCGGTTCGGGGCAAGGCAGCGGTGATCGAGGCTTCCGTCGTTCTCGAGCGGCTCAATATCGATCTGAGCAAAGCACAGGGCAACGCTTTCAAGGGTGTCTACCAGACCTTCATCGCTCCCGAGTTGAAGAAGATGAAAAATCAGTCGAAGAAATATTTCCCGGGGGCTGTCGTCGCATACCAGCAGATCTTCGACATTCCAGGAATGGAAACCTTTTCCGCCCACAACTACGAACAGATCCGCCAATACATCACGACCAGTTCAACTCTTCCGAGGGAGTGGTCGCAAGAACAGATGGTCCAAGGAGAGATCACCAACAGTGCCTTGTTGGGTGTTCCCCAGATGCGCCTACCACGCTACGACTTCTTCAATCCGGGAACTGTCGTGCGAATTCGAAGCATCTCGAATCCGTCCAAGGTCGAGTACGGTCTCGCCGCAGGTGCCTTTCCCACCCCCAGAGGTGGATTCCGGGGTATGGGCCGCGGCGGCATCTTTCAAGGTGGCGTGATCCTGAAAGAGCCCCTCAAGCATGAATGGGCAGATCGTGAAGCGATGGTCAGCGCTTCCTTGAGACATCCTGTGAACATCAATACTGCACCCCGCAGAGTCGTCGAGGCCGTCATCACGGGATTGTCCATCGAACGCTTCGGTGCCAGGTTCAATGCGGTCACCGTCAAGGAAGCCCGAGCAGTGACGAATCTGCTGATGGAAGCGGTGCCGATCGAAGGTTATGAGGCGTTCAGGGA
>CAWLAN010000207.1:0-3566 GCA_963854815.1 Planctomycetes bacterium UBA1146 | reverse complement strand
CCCTTCTGGATCGAGCACGGCTGGGATCGCCAGCATGGCGGCATGATCACCTCGCTCGATCGCGATGGCTCTCGCATCGATGGCGACAAGTCGGTGTGGTTTCAGGGCCGGGCCGCATGGATGTTTGCCACTGCCTACAACACCGTGGAGCAGGATCCGCAATGGCTCGAAGTCGCCACCTCCTGTCTCGAGTTCCTAAAACAGCACGGTTTCGATGATGACGGCCGCATGTACTTCCTGCTGACAGAAGATGGCAGGCCGTTGCGCAAGCGTCGCTACGTCTATTCCGAGGCATTCGCTTCGATGGCCTTTGCTGCCTGTGCCAGGGCGACCGGCAACAGCGAGTGGGCAGATCGCGCGCGGAATCTGTTCGAGATGTACACCCGGGTTTCCTTTGAACCGGGGGCGATGGAGCCGAAGGTCGATCCGGCGACAAGACCCAGCAAGGGTTTCGGGCCGCGTATGATCTGCATCCATCTGGCCCAGATCCTGCGCGAGAATCTCGGCGAAGATTCGACGGACGGATGGATCGATCGCTGCATCGAGGAGATCGAGCAGGACTTCTGCAAGGCGGATCTCGGCGTGGTGATGGAAACGGTGTCCCCCACCGGTGACATCATCGACAGTTTCGATGGTCGCCTGTTGAATCCTGGCCACGCCATCGAGGCGGCCTGGTTCATCCTGCACGAGGCGAAGCATCGAGGGGGCGATGCCCATCTGGTGTCGCTGGGGATCCAGATGCTCGACTGGATGTGGCAGCGCGGCTGGGATGAAGAGTACGGCGGGTTGTATTCGTTTCGAGACGTGTACGACCGGCCGGTTCAGGAGCCGAATCACGACATGAAGTACTGGTGGCCCCACACCGAGGCCATCATCGCAACGCTACTGGCGTATCAACTGACCGGGGATGAACGCCACGCCGAACGCTTCCGCAGGGTTCACGACTGGTCACGGAAGCACTTCGCAGATCCACAGCATGGCGAGTGGTTCGGCTACCTGCACCGCGATGGGACACCGGCGCTTGAACTCAAGGGCAACCACTGGAAGGGGCCGTTTCACCTGCCGCGGATGCAGTGGTATGCATCGCAGTTATTGGAGGAATCGGCGCCCTAGCCGTTAAATCTCCTCGTAGGACTCCACTGTGATATCTGCCATCACATCGCCGGTGTGTTTGGTGCTCAACGGTTCAAACAGCAGCAGGTGCGTCTCTTCGGTGGCGGTTGGTTTGTGTTCGACACCTCTCGGAACGATGAAGAACTCGCCCGGGTTCACCACCACGGTGGTGGGCTCTTCGTCGTGCCTTCTCAGTTCCAGCGATAACTGACCTTTCATCACCATGAACAATTCATCTTCATCGTCGTGCTTGTGAAAGACGAACTCTCCTTCGATCTTCGCCAGGATGACTTGCTGCCCGTTCAGTTCACCGATCCTCTTGGGAGACCATCGATCGGAAAAGAGATCGAACTTCTGCTGAATATTGATCACGTTCATGGGACAACCTCGCAATAAATTAAAGGGTTGGGAGAGTCTCGAAGTCGGCCTTGCCCGGGGATCACTCCCCCTTCTTGTCCTCTTCAACATCGGCGTCGATCGTGATCATTCGCGTGTGTAACAGGTCGGGATCACGTCGGCCCCGCCACGATTCGATCAAGGCCTCGATCGTTTCCTTGACCCGGCCCTTGTGCACCGTTTCTCCGTTGTGGGTGACGGTGATACTGCTTCTTTCCCGGAGCAATTTGTCGTCGATGAAGACGGTGATGGCATCGACATTCTCTGATTCGATGTCGATGCGGTTTCCTCTGGCCAGCTTGCCGTGGATCTTTGCCGGCTTGCTGTCATCGGATCTCGCGTCGATACGCAGCCAGTGTTGACGCGGGTGGTCATCGTCGATGATGGCATGGATCACCTCGGGAGGATGCAGGATCCGCTTGCGCGGCGAGAGCCACTTGATCACGCGCTTCATCATCGGGCCGTTTTCGTCGAAATCGAGATAATGGCTGGCTCCCGTGATCTCGTCGTAGAAGTGGTCGTATTTGCGCTCCTTCAGCTCTTTTGCCAGCAGCTGCGAGAAACGGGTTGGAACGATGTTGTCCTGGTCCCCGTGGACGCTGTAAGAGGGCAGCCACTTGAGGTTATCGATCAGATGAGAATATTCATCGTCGAGCGATTCGGTTCCGTAGTCACGCATCGAGAGACCGCCAGCGAAAGGGATGATGGCACTGAAGCGGTCCGGGAAACGCATGCCGAGATTCCACGTCCCCCATCCTCCCATCGACATTCCCGACAAGACGATGCGATTGCGGTCGATGGGATATCTTTCCGACAACTGATCGACGATGGCCATCACGAGACCATCGGAGCGGTAGGTCCACCAGTGCCTGGTGGGCTCGCCGAGGATGGTTGGAGGAAGATCCGGATTGCTCTTGCCGGCGAGCGGCTTCATCGCCTCGGGGCCGACGATGATGTAGCCATTGTGAGTAGCGAACTTGCCGTAGGCGACCGTCAGCAGTTGCTTGCCGTTACCGCCGTAACCGTGAAGCATGATGAGCAGGCCGTATTTTTTGATCCTGCCGGAGGGCACGCGGACCCACATGGTGGCCTGGCGGCCATCGGCGCCGGTGATCTTCTCCTCGCGGGTGCCGGGTTCTGGCCGCTCGACCGGAGCGCCCTTGGTCACTGCTTTGAGGATCTTGGCCGGAGTCGTCTCGGCGAGTTTCTTCTTGTCGCCCTTATCGAGCGCCTCGATCAGCAGATAGGGATCTGCAGCGACAGATGTGGCGTCCAGAGCCACTCGTGGCGAAGTCGTCGCGGCCGAAATCGGTGCCGTGGTGCCCGGCAGCAGTAACGCCACCGATAACCACAGTGCGATGAAGAGAGGAACCAGCGAGCGCATCATCAAGATCTCCGCAGGATGTCAGGATCGTGTCCTGGAGGGTGCCAGGAGCCATCCTAGTGGCTTGTTTCCGGCGTGATAGCCCCGTTTCTTGGATCGTTGCGGCCTCTGGCGGGGAAGGGGACAATGGAGATGCAGTATTGCTGCTGGATCAGAATCGAAGGATATGAAGATGCGTGGCTGGCTCTTATCTCACTCCCTGGCGGTCCTTTTCGGGGCCCTGGTGACGATCTTCTTGTTCTGGGGGGAACAACCTGAATCAACCGAGAGCGGTGAAATCCAGCAGATGGAAGCACAGTTACAGGAACTGAGAGCCCGCCTCCTCTCCCACGAAGAGATCAAGCAGCGCTTTGATGAACGCATCGCGAAGCTGCTACTGGAGCCTGGCAGGGTGATCAAACCGGAAAATAACGAGGTTCACCAGCAGGGCACGGACGAGCGCCCTGTTGCCGTCGATGTCGCGAACGATACGGTTCAGGTTTCCCTGGCCCTTGATGACGCGGTGGCGCTGGCAAATTACCGGGGAATGGCCACCGAGGTGTTCAGTTTGATTCGCAGCGGTAAATTCGATGCTGCTCTCGATACCATCCAGTATCTCGAGTTGCTGGTGAATACGGATGGCGAGTTGAGTCCGATCGGCGCGGTTGGGCCGCTCTACAGGGAGGCGGCCGAG
>CAWLAN010000206.1:0-3603 GCA_963854815.1 Planctomycetes bacterium UBA1146 | reverse complement strand
TCATGGTTTCATCTGAACCGCGCCCGAGCAGCACCGCAAGCCGTCAAATGGAAAGTGAAATCAACGACAACACCCCTGAGGCAGCCAGAAGCGCCAACATCCACGATGAGACCACCCGTCGAAAAAAAGAACGAAGACCGGAGCCCGAAGCACACCGACGGTGACCGACATGGCTGCTCCCGTCAGGGCCTGACCAGGTTCACGGGCCGCCAGTCGCCCGGACCCCGGATCTCCACGACACGGCACCACTGTCGGTACCGCATCGATATGAAAAGGTTGGCGGAGAGGGTGGGATTCGAACCCACGGTACGCGTCAACGCACACACGCTTTCCAAGCGTGCTCCTTAAACCACTCGGACACCTCTCCAATTTTCCACAATTCGCCAATCCACAGACCCGTCTGGGTCTCACAGCAAGGATCTGTAGCACGAAGGCAGCGCCCTCTGCGACCATTTTTCACCAGCCACCGGCGCAATTCCAGGTCTCGTCGCGTTCTCATGTGGTGCTCGGGCAATCTCCGCCACCATCGAGCCCGCAACGACTCAGGAGTCCTTGGCGGAGAGGGTGGGATTCGAACCCACGGTACCCGTGAAGGCACACCGGTTTTCGAAACCGGCCCGATCGACCACTCTGGCACCTCTCCGCTGTTCAAGACTCATCTTCATCCGAATCAGCCGCCTGCCTGCATTCTCGAAAAAAGGAACGCAACAGATCCGCCGATTGCTCCGACAAGACTCCCCCGACCCACGGCACATCGTGGTTGAAGAGTCCTGGCTCCAACACTGCTAGTTTGGTCTCGACCGCTCCCCAGCGAGAATCGGAGGCTCCGAACACGACTCGCTCGATCCGAGCCTGGAGAATGGCTCCAGCACACATCGGACACGGCTCCAGGGTGCAATAGAGGGTGCAGCCTTCTAGCCGCCAATCGCCCATCGCCTCGGCTGCCTGCCCGATCGCCAGAATTTCGGCGTGGGCGGTCGGATCTCGCAGGGTCTCCTTCGAATTACAGGCCTGGGCGATCACCCCCATCTCGGCATGCCAGATCACCGCCCCCACCGGCACCTCACCCTGCTCGCTGGCAGCGCGGGCTTGCTCGAGCGCCAACTGCATGCGAGGGAGGTCCTGATTTTTATCAAGCCAGGAGACGTCCATCTGACGCACTCCGCTCAGGGTCAGGTATTGAACGAACACGCCGGGGAGGATTCGAACCCCCAACCTCCTGATCCGTAGTCAGGTGCTCTATCCAATTGAGCTACCGGCGCGCGGAAGAGGCCGATGGTAGCCAGCACTCTCGAAGTGTCAAGGCGACCGGAGGCGAGCTAGTCCCCATCCCAGCCATCAGGAACCCAGTCGTCGAGATCTTCCCCCTCGGGAGGCTCCGGTTTCCCATCCACGGCAGATTTCATCGGCGCCGCTGTGTTCCCGGAACTTGTCTCTGCCGAGCCATCGGAGCCACCACCGGTGGCAAGAAGATCGTCGAGAACCTTGAGTCCTCGATCCGATCCTTGCTGTCGCAGCCGTTCAGGTTCCGGCAGATCATCGAGCCCAGTAAGGCCGAACAATTCGAGAAACTCGGTCGTGGTTCCGTAGAGCAGGGGACGTCCTACTGCGGAGTCCTGACCGGTCACTCGCACCAGACTCCATTCCATCAGGTTCTTGAGGATCGGACCACACTGTACGCCCCGAATCGCTTCCAGGTCTGCTCGCCGAACCGGCTGTCTGTAGGCGATGACCGCCAGCGTCTCGAAGGCCGCGGAACTGAGGCGGATCCGTCGACTCGCTCCCCGCAACCGCGCCACGAAAGGTGCATACTGCGATTTGGTGAGAAGTCTCAATCCGGCTCCATCTTCGTGAAGAAGATAGCCGCGGGCGGTGGTCAGGAGTTCTGCCTCCAGTGCCAGCAGTTGTTCGCGCACCGCCGTCTTGGGAGCTTCTCTGAGCATCGCCTGCAGGCGCCGCCGCGAAACTGGCTCCGGCGATGCGAACAAGATCGCCTCTATGGTGCTCCGAAGCACCTCTCCCTCGAGCGGAGGTAGGGCCTCTTCGGTGGAATCGACCGCGGTCGTCTCGGGAGTGGTTTCGGCACTTTTCCTGTCTCTAGAAATCATCGATCTCCTCTTGATGGATCCGCATCGGAGCGGAACGGATTCGATTCGATGAAGACGGGAATCCGCCTGCGGATTTTCCGTTCCACATCGAGGATCTCCTCATCGGTTGCGGGTTGATCTCGCAACTCCTGGAGTAAGTCTTCACGCACTTCAGAGTAGGAGCGAGTGGGCCTCGTCTCCACCACTCTGAACAGATGCCAGCCAAAATTATCTTCCAGAATCGGTCCCAGTACCTTTCCCACCTCGACCTGAAATACCTCGAAGAAGATGGGACTGGCGGCCAGATCGGACTCCCGAACCCATCCTCCCCCGATCCTGGGAGTGAAGGAAGATCTCAATCCGATCGGTTGTTCCACGGCACTCTCCATCGCAGTGCCGGATTCGAGCGCTTTGGCGGTCTGGTTGGCCCAGCGCTCGATGCTCTGTCGCTCCTGGTCATCGGCATCTCCGAGGGGGAATGCAATGTGTTCGATCAGCCGGCGCGGTTCCTTCCAGGTCTCGCGCCACAGATCAAGAATCTGCTCCTCCTCGAATTCCCTGTGAGCGGAAATGACCTTCTGGATCAACAGGGCCGGCGCCACTTCCATGGCGATTTCTCGTCGAAGATCAGTTTCGAGCAATCCCTGTTGCTCCAGTCGAATCCGGGAAACTCGCCGCTGCTCGAAGGAATCACCCAGAATCTGATCGAGTTCCTGCTCGACCCGTGAAGCGATTTCCGCTGCATCGATTCGAATTCCAAGTCTCTCCGATTCTGCAATGAAGAGCGACTCCCTGACCAGTCCGTTGAGTGCCCGCACCCCATAATAGCGATCGAGGATCCGACCACGTAGCTCACCCTGGGTGATGGTGTCCTCGCCAACGCGAGCCAGGATTCGTCCCGTTGGCTCGTCCCCGGATCCGCGAGGATCTCTTGGCGATCCCCGATACGCCGTAGAATCGTCGGAAACGTTCCATCGCTGAGGAATTTCACCACAACCTTGAGCGATCAGCAACACCCAGAGGACCAGCACCACTGGCCAGAATCTCCTCATCGGGAACCGTCTTTCTCGTACTGGCGAAGCACCTCGACCAGTTGAGTCGTAGAGAGCAAGCCCATCTCCACCATACACAGCCCCATCATCTTGTGCCCTCTGCCGGCTCTCTGCAATCGCTGCTGCTCTTCGAGCACACGGCCAACATCCTGTTTGGAGACGAAACCCAGTTGCACCGCCAGATCACCAAACAGCGTCGCTCCGGATCCGAGCAAAGCGACTTCGCTGCCATATCCGGATGGATGGATCCGGTGCCATCGCCATGCGGTCTCCATTATGAAAGAGAGATCGCTGTGTTGCGGATTCCATCCCAGCAGTGCGCCGGCCTTTTCGTTCGAGGCCAGAAGGATCGGGGGATCCCCATCGCGACGACCGTGTTCCTCGATATGAAAATCCACACCCGTGGTGGCCTTTGCCAACTCGACCACTTCTCGGACGCTGGCACCCTGGGAAGATCCAAGATT
>CAWLAN010000205.1:0-3669 GCA_963854815.1 Planctomycetes bacterium UBA1146 | reverse complement strand
AGGGGCGTTCAGCCCCGAGTTGAATCTCGACTTCGGACTCGTCGATTACGTGGTGGATTTTTCCGGCAATGGTAATCCCTTCTTCATCGACCTCGGCAACTCGGAGTCTGCTTTTGGCAACGGCAACGGCGACCCTGACGATGATCCCGGCACTCCCCAGTCCAGTAGCGCAGGACGGGTTCAGTCGTTGCAGTCAGCGGGTGCGGTCGGTCACTACGATCTGGGCGAGAACACTCTCGATATGTTCATCTTCGATATCTCTCCGGTCGACAGTGAAACATTGTTCGGACTCATCTACGGGCTCCCACTCGATACCGGTGACTATCAGGGCGACTTGGGAATCACTCTCGTCAACGCCAGTAACGATTCCGGCGGTAGCCTGCTGACTGTCGGAGGTGGGGGACACCTCGCCGGTAGCGATGGCATGAAGTTTTATGGAGAGATCTACTGGCAGTTTGGCGACTACGGCTCCGATAGCGCAGGGGGCACCATCAACCAAGATGCCTACGGTCTTGTTGCAGGGCTGCACTACGATCTACCCGAAGCCGATGAGGAAGAGGCTCCCTGGATCGACGTCTCGATCTGGGATCTGTCAGGAGATGACGATGCCTCCGACGGCGAAAACTCGAACTTCGTCTCCTACGAGTTCAACAACGACACCATCGTACTCGAGGATGCCTACTACGGTCTCGACATCGATACCAACTACCGGGCCCTCAAGATCAAGGGCGGAATGAACCTCTCTCCGGAGTGGTCAATTCAGGCGATGTATGCCTATGCGACCCTCAATAAAAACGGTGGTGGTCGCGTTTCCAACGGAAACAGCAGCGACAAGATCGGTGATGAGTTCGATTTCCGTGCGGTCCACAGGGCTACCGATTACCTGACCTTCTACTTCAATGCAGGAACTCTCCAGAACGCCAAGGCGCTCGGAGTCGGTTCTGGAATCGAAGTGATTTCGGTGACCTCGGAGGTTCGCTTCTAGCAACGTGCCTCACGGTGGAAAAGGGCCCCCGGCGAGGAGTCGCCGGGGGCCCTTCTTTTCATCGGGCGTGCTTATTGTCGTGAGTGAGCGCCTCGATCGCCATTCGGGATGTCGATCCGGTGAGGGGCTCGCGCTACGATCCGGGACAGGATGTCAGGGAGGCAGATGATCGATCCGAGAGAGAATCCGGACCACTCATCGCTGCGAGAGATTCGCGTCGGGATCGGGACCGACCGCCATCGGTTGGAAGAGGGCCGATCGCTGATCCTCTGTGGCGTCGAGATTCCATCGCCTCACGGTCCTGTCGCTCATTCCGATGGTGACGTGATCCTCCATGCTGTCTGCGATGCTTTGCTGGGCGCCTGTGCTTGCGCGGATATCGGCACCCTCTTTCCCGATACCGATCCCCGGTGGAAGGATGTGGAATCGAGTCGCATCCTTGCCGAGGTGCTGACCACCGTGGCCGAGCGAGGCTGGAAACCCAAGAACGTTGACGTGGTCGTTCACCTGGAGCGACCACGGCTGGCGGAGTATCGCGATCAGATCCGACATCAACTCGGGGAGTTGCTCGGGCTCTCCATCGATTCGGTCGGGCTGAAAGCGAAGACGGGCGAGGGTGTCGGTGCGGTCGGAGAGTCACTGGCGATCGACTCGATGGCGGTGGTGCAACTGGTGAGCAAGGAGGCGAGATGACCTTGCGTCTCTGGAATTCGCTCGACAACAAACTTGTGGATCTGGATCCAGTGACTCCGGGAGAGGTTCGCATGTACAACTGTGGACCGACCGTCTATAGCGATCCTCACATCGGCAACTTCCGTTCCTTCCTGATGAGTGATCTGCTGCGCAGGGTCATCGATCAAAGAGGTTTCAAGACCACTCATGTGATGAACATCACCGATGTCGGACACCTCACTACCGATGATGTGGCGGATGCCAGTGGCGAAGACAAGCTGGAAAAGGAGGCCAGAGAGCAGGGACTCGACCCGTTCGAGATCGCCAGGAAATACGAAGAGGTTTTTCACGCCAATGCCCGGCAGTTGAACTTTCGTCTGGCACACGAGTACCCCCGAGCGACTGACCACATCCCCGAGATGATCGAGATGATCGAGAAACTGATCGAACGCGGCCACGCCTACGAGGTGGAAGGTGTCGGCGTATATTTCCGGGTTCATTCGTTCGAGAAATATGGCTGCCTCTCTGGCAACACGCTGGAGAACCTCGAATCGGGGTCGAGAGTTGCTGTCGATGATCGCAAGGAATCTCCTCATGACTTTGCGCTGTGGAAGATCGATGAAAAGCACCTGATGCAATGGGACAGTCCCTGGGGGCGCGGCTTTCCCGGCTGGCACATCGAGTGTTCTGCGATGAGTTACAAGTACCTCGGCGGTACTTTCGATATTCACACCGGAGGAGAAGACAATGTCTTTCCTCATCACGAGTGTGAGATCGCTCAGTCGGTGGGGGCGGGTGTAGGTGAGTTTGCCCGTATCTGGATGCACGCCAGACATCTACTGGTCGATGGTCGGAAGATGGCCAAGAGCGAGGGCACCTTCTTCACCATCAAAGATCTCATCGACCGCGGCTTTCAGGGTCACGAGATCCGTTACAGTCTCATTTCCAATCACTATCGCCAGCCGATGAACTTCACGCTGGAGGGATTGGAAGGAGAGGCGAAGGCGGTCAGCCGCCTGCGGGCCTTGCGTGAGAAACTGGAGACGGTAGCGGATGAAGATTTCGGCCGGGATCAGGAACTTCTCGAGTCGCTCGATTCAACCCGGCAAGCCTTCGACGCGTGTATCGATGATGATCTCAACCTCTCGGGAGCACTCGGGGTTCTGCACGAACGAACCCGTCTACTCGGCCGCGAACTCCCTCGCGGTGTTGCCGCTGGCGATGCGCTCGAGTTTCTGAGGCACTGCGATGAAATTCTCGGGGTGCTGTTTGTCGAGGAGGTCGTTGCAGAAGATACGCTCTCTGGTGAGCAACAGAGTTGGTTCGAGCAGCGTGAGGCAGCGCGGGAAAACCGTGAGTGGGATCTGGCGGATTCACTCAGGGATCAACTCAAGGAGGCGGGGATCCTTGTCGAGGATGGCCCGGATGGGCCCACCTGGACCAGAATTCGGTAAATTCTGGTAAATCAGGGCGGGCCGTTCTTGTCGCTGACAGGGGCAACTGTCGGGGAGACTTGCAGCATCTCGGCGAGATCGCTATCCTCCCGGCCTTGCTCCCTGTCTGTGCTAGCGTAGCTCAGCGGTAGAGCTCCCGCCTTGTAAGCGGGTGGTCGTGGGTTCGATTCCCACCGCTAGCTTTTGTAAAACTACGCATGGTAATGGTTTGTGACATCCATTTGGGGAAGAGGATCAGCAGACACCAGCTTCTGGTGGGGGTGTGCCCGAGTGGTTAAAGGGGCCTGGCTGTAAACCAGGTGCGTAAGCTACGTAGGTTCGAATCCTACCGCCCCCATTGCTCTTCCTTGAGAGAAGAACCCCAATTCGCTTGAAAGGTGTGCTCTAAGGCTGTTTCCTATCGGACTATCCGACTCCAGCCGCCTTCTCCGGGTTTTCCCGGGGGCGGGACCGGTTCGGTTGGTTGGAGTGATCTCCGAAGTGGGGTAGGCGCATTTTTTCGCGGAAGTAACACAGCAGAAGAGCGCGCTGAATTCAACGGGGAAGATCGTGGTTCGA
>CAWLAN010000204.1:0-3714 GCA_963854815.1 Planctomycetes bacterium UBA1146 | reverse complement strand
ATCGCCATGTACTTGTGAAAGCGTTTCAGTTTCCTGTCCTCGGGATCGAGGTCACTGACTTCATCCAGATGGCGAAGAATCGCCTCCTCGACGGCGCGAATCGTGTTCATCGGTTCACGATGGGCTCCGCCTAGCGGTTCCTCGATCACCTCATCGACGATCTGGAAGTGCGACAGGTCGGAACTGGTGAGTTTGAGAATTTCTGCGGCTCGCGGCGCGTGAGAGACATCTTTCCAGAGGATCGCAGCACAACCTTCCGGAGAGATGACGGAGTAATAGGAGTGCTCGAGCATCAGGATCCGATCAGCGACACCGATCCCGATGGCTCCGCCACTCCCCCCCTCTCCGATCACCACTGCGACCACCGGAACCTCGAGAGAAGCCATCGCCTGGAGATTTTTTGCGATGACGAATGCTTGCCCGCGCTCCTCGGCCTCGATTCCCGGGAACGCTCCGGCGGTATTGATGAAGGAGATGATCGGGATGCCGAACTTCTCGGCCAGCCTCATCTTCTTGATCGCCTTGCGATATCCCTCCGGGTGGGGCATGCCGAAGAAGCAAGCGACCTTCTCCTGATTGGTCTTGCCCTTGCGGTGACCGACGATCATCACCTTGCGGCCGCGGATTCGCCCGAGCCCGGTGATGATGGCCGGATCGTCGCGATACGTGCCATCTCCGTGAAGTTCGAGGAAATCGCTGACGAATCCGTGGATGTAGTCAGTGGTGCGCGGACGCCCAGGATGGCGGGCGATCTGGACCCGTTGCCACGGGTTCAGGTGCGAGTAGATGGCGCGTTTCTTCTCCTCGCACTTCTTTTCCAGTTCTTCGAGCTGGCCTGAAAGATCGAGTTCCGAACTCTCGGAGAAGGAGCGCAACTCCGAGATCCGGTTCTCCAGTTCCACGATGGGAGCCTCGAAACTGAGTCCGTGTGCGCTGGATTCGTTCTCCATCGGTGCCTCTCCCCGTCATGATGGGGGACATCCTACGGTCGCAAGTGATACGCCGCTAGCGCTCCGGTGCGCTTGCCCGGAGGTCCGGGTGGCTGCACAATCACCGCAGGACGGCCCGAGTACCGTGCCGCACCGGCTCAGGAGCATCGATGTCCCGCACTTATACCGTCACCGTGATTCATGACCGGGATCCGAATCCGAGTCCCGATCGTGAGTTGCAGGACGCCCTCATCTCTGTCGGTAGTCCTGCACTGCCGGGGTATCTGCTCGCATCCGATGCGGTCTTCTACCTCCGTGTCGCCGAGGGGGACTGCAAGAGAGTGGTCGAACTCGCCGATCGGTTTCTGGCCGGATCTCCGGCTTGTCGTGCTGTTGTCGAGGAGGGGGTGGAGTTGCCGCAGCGTTCAGCAGGTGAGGCGGCAATTGTTGTGCAGCGAAGACCCGGGGTGATGGATCCTGTTTCTCAAAGTGTCCTCCACGCCATGTCCCAATCCGGATTCGACCGTGATGGCTGCCAGGTTCGAACAGCACTGCGTTATCGGCTGGGCGGTATGGATCCGGCCAGGGATCTCCTCGATGGAATCGCCGGGCGTCTGGGCAACAGGATCGTCGATGAGTGGTGTACTTTTGTCGCCGGCGAAGTGGAATCGGTCCCCGATCCGTTCAGAGAATTTCCAGCTCACGCTCAGGGCCGCGTCGAGATTCCCATCGTGGAAGTTTCCGATGAAGAGTTACTTCGCATCAGTGAGGAGGGGGGGTTCAGTCTCGATCTCGCCGAGATGCAGGCCATCCGTTCACATTACGTTTCGTTGGGACGGGAGCCGAGCGAGATCGAACTGGAGACCATCGCCCAGACCTGGTCGGAGCACTGCTGTCACAAGACCCTCACCGGAAGCGTTCGTCACGGCGATCTGAAGTTCGACAACCTGCTCGAGGAGACGATCTTCCAGGTGACCCGTGATCTGGATCTGCCGTGGTGCTGGTCGGTGTTTCGCGATAATGCCGGGGTGATCGGTATCGATGACGAGTGGGGGGTCTCCTTCAAGGTCGAGACTCACAACCATCCCAGTGCTCTGGAACCTTATGGTGGAGCCGGCACCGGCATCGGAGGAGTGATCCGCGATACCCTCGGCACGGGGCTCGGTGCCATGCCAATTCTCAACACCGATGTGTTCTGTTTTGCTCCTGTGGATACGTCCATCGAGGACTTACCGGCAGGGACCTTGCATCCGAGACGACTGATGCGAGGGGTGGTCGCGGGAGTTCGTGATTACGGCAACCGGATGGGCATCCCGACCGCCAACGGAGCGATTCACTTTCACCCCGGATTCGTCGGTAATCCGCTGGTATTCTGCGGTTCGGTCGGGTTACTGCGGCGCGAACATGTCGACAAGACGGTTCAACCAGGCGACCTGATCGTCGCCGTCGGGGGTCGTACTGGTCGAGACGGGATTCACGGTGCCACCTTCTCGTCGCGTGAGTTGACGGAGGATTCGGAGCAGGTCTCCGCTGGAGCGGTACAGATCGGCAATCCGCTCGAGGAGAAGAAAGTACTCGAGGCCCTGATGAGGGTGCGAGATGAGAAGCTCTGTCGCGCAGTGACCGATTGCGGTGCCGGGGGCTTTTCCAGTGCTGTCGGAGAGATGGGTGAGCACACCGGAGCCGAGGTGTATCTCGATCGCGCTCCTCTGAAGTATCCGGGACTCGGTCCCACCGAGGTGTGGATCAGTGAGGCGCAGGAAAGGATGGTGCTCGCCGTCGATCCAGTGCAACTGGAGCGAGTCGAGCAGATTTTTGCCGAGGAAGAGGTGGAGTGCGCGGTTCTCGGCCATTTCCGCGACGACGGCCAGTTACGCCTCTTCCACGGTGAAGAACTGGTGGGAGAACTGGATGTTGGATTCCTTCACGGAGGCCGCCCCGACATCGTGCAGGTCTCGGTACCTCCAGAAACAAGAACGGCCACCGATCCAGAACTGGGATCGCGTGATGATCTGCAGATCCTCGAGGAGTTACTGGCCGACGGCAACGTCGCCTCCAAGGAACCGGTGGTGCGACAGTACGATCATGAAGTCCAGGGCCGCATGACGTTGCGTCCATTTGCCGGTGCCGACCGAGATTCTCCGATGGATGGATGCGCGCTCGATCCGTTGCGCGATGGCTCCCACCAGGTGGTCGTCTCGTGTGGAATGGCTGTGGCGATGGGAGAGGTGGACCCGTACCAGATGGCCTGTCACAGCGTCGACGAGGCGCTGCGCAATTGCATCGCTTCGGGCGGTACACTCGAGAGGACGGCGCTGATCGACAATTATGCCTGGGGAGATGTTCGCGATCCAAAAATCCTCGGACAGATCGTCGAATGTTCACTCGGTGCCGCCGATGCTGCCCGCGCCTACGGAACTCCTTTCATCTCCGGCAAGGACTCGCTCCATAACACCTACCGCGCCGATGGAGTGTCTCATTCGATTCCGCCGGTGCTGTTGGTCTCTGCCATCTCGGTGGCGAAGGGGCCGCTGTGCGTGCCCGGCTCCGACATCAAGGATGCGGGCTCAACGATGGTCCTGCTTGGACCAAAGGCAGCGATTGCGGGCAGTTTGCTGCAACTGAAGTATCACGGCGATGGCGGGGTTGTTGCTCGTTTCGATGCTGATCTGGGACCGAAGTTGCTGCAGAAGTTGCGACATTGGATCGTAGGGCGCCGGGTTCGTGCCGTTCATGACCTCTCTGATGGAGGACTCGCCGTTGCTGCCGCGGAGATGGCATTTGG
>CAWLAN010000203.1:0-3731 GCA_963854815.1 Planctomycetes bacterium UBA1146 | reverse complement strand
CCCGGAGCCAGGCAATGGAGATTGACAGAAGTCTTCTCCCGTCGTCATGGTGAGGAAAACGCCAGGGCCACCGCATTCTGGCCAGCAGACGTGAATGCAGATGGCGAAAGCGACCTGGTGGTGATCGACGGGGTTCGGGGAGAACTCGAGATCCTTGCCGCAGAAGCAGACAATTTCCGGCCCGCTCTTCGCTTCCAGGTGTTCGAAAAGAAAACCTTCAGGGGCGGCGGCAGGGGGATCGAGCCGCGTGCTGTGATCGCTGGCGATCTGGACGGGGATGGTTCCATCGACGTGGCGATCCTGGTTCACGATCGACTGATCATCTACACCCAGGATTCCGCAGAGAAACTCCGTTGATGATGGAAAACTCCTCTACCGACACCTGGCTACTGGAGGGGGATCTGATCGAATCCACCGGGCGCGCCCGATCACGTCTCAGGATTTGTCGTGAAAGCGGCATCATCCTGGAACGAGGAGACCTGCCCGGAACTCCCGATGTCATCTGGGGCGATGGTGTGATCGTGTGCCCCGGTTTCATCGACATCCATGTCCACTGTCGTGACGACCCGGGCGGCTCCCAGCGTCACAAGGAAGACTATTCCAGTGCCAGCGAGGCGGCCATCCAGGGCGGAGTGGTACTGGTCGGGGATATGCCCAATAACCCGGATCCCCCTTGCGACCGGCAATCTTATCTGAGGAAACGCGCTCTCGCCGATGAACGATCCCTCATCGATGTGGTCCTATACGGCCTGCTGGTGCGCGGCGGAACTCCATTCCGCACCGACATCCCCTGGAAATGCTACTTCGGCCCCAGCGTCGGCGATGTCGATTCGTGGGGAGATGCGACGGTCGAAGAAGTGCTCGCACCTTTCGGCGGACAGATGGTGATGTTCCACGCCGAGGATCCGGCAATCCTGGCTCGTTGCTCCGAAAAGGCCACACATGAACAACGCAGACCTGCCGAAGCAGAGGTGGAGGCGATCCGCACCATCCTGAAAACCTGCCGCGCCCTGGAGATCCATGCCCACATCGCCCACCTCTCGACTGCCGATGGACTGGCTCTGATCGAGCAGGCTCGCAGCGAAGGACAGACGGTCACCACCGAGGTAACCCCTCACCACCTCGTTTTCGACACCGAGAACAGAGATCAGTTCGAATGCGGCAGCTGGTTGCAGATGAATCCACCTCTACGGACACCAAGAGATCGGGCCATCCTGCGAGAAGGCCTCATCTGCGGAGCCATCGACTGTCTGGCCACCGACCATGCTCCTCACACCCTCGAGGAAAATGCTGCCGGAATCTCGGGAGTTCCCCTGCTCGACACATTCGGCGCTTTCCTGTGTCGACTCGCCGACGAGGGAATACCCTGGGAGGTTCTCGTCGATCGTGCATCGACCACTCCGGCGAAGATCTTTTCGAGGTTCATCGATGGACAGTTCGGCGATCTACAACCAGGATCGGTCGCTTCCCTGGCGGTGCTGGATGTGGATCGAAGTTGGACCATCGAACGCTCGCAGGTGCGCAGCCGAGCGGGCTGGTCCCCGTTCGAGAAGACCCCTTTTCCTGGCAAGGTCATCGAGACCGTCATTCGAGGAGTCCGCTGGGAAGCGGCAACCTCCTCGTTGATCCAGCAAGCCTAGGCTCGAACTGGTTGTGGCGGCAGTCCTTCGACCAGTAGCGGCCTCTGGCAAGCGGACTACCGTCTTGTACAGAGACAAGGACGGGGCGTGGCCAGCGGCCACGCCCCGTCCAGGGTCCATCATCATCACAGTCGCACTCGATCAGGGACAAGCATCATAAGAATCGCATGCCAGCATATCCGTGGTCGGATCCTCACCACAATTCTCACCTGGAGGAGGCAAGGAAAGGGAACCGAATAGATAGGAGAGCAAGGCTACCGGATCCGAGATGTCGAGAGACCCGTCGTCATTGCAATCGGCAGTATCAAGACAACCTGGCGCGGGATCGTTGTTGAACAGGAACCCCAGCATGCTCACCGCATCGGCAATATTGACGTCGCCATCGCTATTGGAATCGCCGCGGCGGAACGAGATCAATTCGCAATTATCCGGAATGCCGTTTGCATTGTTATCAGACTCCACGCCACTAGCGATGTCGCAACTATCGGGAATGTTGTTCGAATTGCAATCTGGAACGGTACCCGCATCAATCTCGCAGTCGTCTATGGAGCCATTGCCGTTGCAATCATCCGCGATTCCCAGATCGATCTCGCACTCGTCGAGCAAGGAGTTGCTGTTGCAATCTTCTGCGGTACCGGCAGCAACCTCGCACAGGTCCGGAACGCCGTCGAAATTGCAATCGATGTGAGTCCCTGCCTGAATATCACAGGTATCGTGAACTCCATTGCTATCGCAATCGTTGGTTGCGAGCTGACATGAATCGATAACACCGTCACCATCACAGTCAGAAGCACCAGCATCGATATCGCAAGAATCCTCGACTCCATTGTTGTCGCAATCGAAGACGGGCGTCTGACAGGAATCTGGAATCTGGTCGTTATTGCAATCCTCTTCGAGACCCGAGGCGATATCACAGGCATCCGGCTCACCGTTATTGTTGCAGTCGGTCGTATTGCCGATGGAGCACTCGCAGGAATCGACGATGAAGTTGCCATTCAGATCGAGGTTGTCGATGTCTGCGGGGACGATCTTGAAGATCTCTCCGCCATTCCAGTCACAGATGTAGATCTCTCCGTAAGCATCTTCTCCGAAACCGGAAATCCCAGAGATACTCTGGGGACCAGGAGGATTCAGTTCCGAGGTCCTGGTCGTGAGTTGGGTCGCGCTGGAGCCATTCCAGACGAACGACCAGATCTGGTTGGAACACCAATCCGCGTAGAAGTAGATGCCGTGCATATCCGGCATCGCACAGCCTCGGTAGACGTTTCCGCCGGTGATGGAACAGCCGGACCCATGGCTATAGACCTGCACGGGATCGGTCAGGGAGGACGCGTTACAGGTGCAGCCACTCAATCCGGTGCAATTGTTGCCCTCCATGCATCGCCAGCCATAGTTCTCGCCTCCGGAGGAAGTTCCTGGCTGAATATTGACCTCTTCCCAGGAAAACTGTCCGACATCCGCGATGTACATATCTCCGGTATCACGATCAAAACTGAAGCGCCACGGATTCCGTAATCCGTAGGCCCAGATCTCATCGAGCGGCGCACCTGGACCCGCGAAAGGATTGTCGGGCGGGATGGCGAAGGGTGAACCGCCATCGACATCGATGCGTAGCATTTTACCGAGCCTGGTGTTGGTGTTCTGGCCGTTTCCCTGCGGGTCATTGGAACTACCGCCATCGCCGAGCCCGATGTAGAGGTACCCATCGTTGGGCCCGAACGCGATCATCCCTCCGTTGTGATTCGTGAACGGCTGATCCTCCGTCAAGACGATCTGCGCACTCGCAGGATTGGCCACGTCGGGATTCGTCGAGACCGAATAACGGGCCACTGTCGTATCGGAACCAGTGTTGGTGTAGTAGACGTAGAAGAAACCATTGGTGGCATAGTTCGGGTGAAAAGCGAGCCCGAGCAGCCCTCGCTCGTCCTGACCTGAAGTCCCGCCTCCGACGATCGGGTTGATGTCGAGAAAAGGAGTCCCCAGCAACGCTGCGTTGGTCATATCGTAAACCCGGATCACTCCCTGCTGCTGGACGATGAAGAGCCGTTCGAAATCGCCCTCCGGGGCCGTGACCATTACCGGCCGACTCAC
>CAWLAN010000202.1:0-3800 GCA_963854815.1 Planctomycetes bacterium UBA1146 | reverse complement strand
CCCACCTCGACGACGGTGGCCGGATCGAGCAGCCCCTCGATCTCGACGATGAGATTGACCTGCTCGACCCCGCGCCAGGGTCCCACCGCTTCTCGCTGAACCTGGTACCCCAGTTGCATGAGTCGTTTCTCCAGATACTCGACAGCACGCTGGGTTTCATCGCTATCGCCGGCATAACGAGGACCAAGCGCCACCAGAGATCGCAACTGCTGCTCGCAACTCTCGGGGGTGATTGCCGAGATGATCGCGGGGATTGCCTCACGGGTTGCGGCTGGAACTGCACAACCCGCCAGGGAAACGACCAGCAACAGTAGCCACAGCAAGAATCGACGTGATCGGGTCGTCCGTGACATCACTGGGCGCTCACTCTTCGCTCCAGCACTACAAAAGCACAGGGGTACAGGTTCTTGTCATCGGCGGGACATTCTTGCCTCGACACCTGTTGCCATTGATCGGGATCGAGTCGAGGAAAAAAGGTATCTCCCTCGAAATCCCCATCCACCTCGGTCCTGTGGATGCGCTGCGCCAGCGGCAGAAAAAGGGCGTAGATCTCGCTGCCTCCGATGACGAAGACCTGCTCTTCATCGACACAGGATTCGAGCGCGGCCTCCGGGGTCTGGAATCCTTCCACCGCTTCCGGCAGGGAATCGGGGTTGCGTGACAGCACCAGGTTGCGACGGCCGGGAAGGGGCACGCCGATGGAATCAAAAGTGCGACGGCCCATGATGATGGGAGATCCCATCGTGGTCTTCTTGAAGTGCGCCAGGTCCGCAGGCAGATGCCAGGGGATCGTGCCCTCGTTTCCGATCACTCCTGCGGTGCCGGTTGCAACGATCAGCGAGATACGCACGTCACACCGCCACCGGGGCAGGAATCGCCGGATGGGGGTCATAGTCTTGCACCTCGAAGTCCTCGAAAGAGAACTGATCGATCTCGGCAATATCGGAGCAAATACGCAAAGACGGAAGTTCGCGCGGCTCCCTCGACAGCTGCTTCTTCGCCTGCTCGAGATGGTTGTCGTAGAGATGCAGATCGCCAAAGGTGTGGATGAACTCTCCCACCTGGAGCCCGGTGACATGAGCGACCATGTGCGTCAACAGTGCGTAACTGGCGATGTTGAAGGGCACCCCGAGAAAGATGTCCGCACTTCTCTGGTAGAGCTGACAGTGCAGGCGTCCATCGAGGACCTGGAACTGAAACAGACAGTGACACGGAGGGAGCGCCATCTCCTCGATGAGAGCAGCATTCCAGGCACTGACGATCAGCCGTCTGGAATCGGGATTTGTCCGGATCTCGTCGATCACATTTTGCAACTGATCGACAACCCTTCCCCCTGCACCTTCCCAACTGCGCCATTGAGCACCGTAAACCGGCCCCAGATCACCCGTTTCGGGATCGGCCCACTCGTCCCAGATGCGAACTCCCGCTCGCTGCAAGGGTCTGACGTTGGTCTCGCCGGAGATGAACCAGAGCAATTCATGGATGACCGATTTGAGATGGACCTTCTTGGTCGTCAGAAGCGGAAAACCGGCTTTCAGATCGAAGCGGATCTGGCGGCCAAACAGAGCACGGGTACCGGTACCGGTTCGGTCTCCCTTGCGCACACCGTTTTCGAGCAGATCGGTGACAAGATCCAGATAGATATGCACGAATCCCCCGCTCCTCGCTGGCCCCATGAGCCATGACAACTCAGTGTCACCGATGGGTCAGAGGTGCGCCACTGACCGCCAGGGGAATGCCTGAAGTGATGCTACGGAACAGAAGGGACCACGATCAGGGACAGGGCCCGGAGAGAGAGAGTTGGCACTCGAGGGTATCGGAGGACGGATCATCGCCGCAATCGGGGAATGGCTCCGGTAACCGAGCACCGTTGGCAAACAGAAACATCAGAGAACTCACCGGATCAGCGAGATCGAGAATGCCGTCATCATTGGCATCGAATGCATCCGCGCATCCGGACACACCACCTCCTGGGACAAAGAGCGCCTCGAGAACCGTGATGGGATCTGCGAGATTGAAAAATCCATCGGCGTTTGCATCTCCACGACGAAACTCAGCCTGAGCTTCTATGCCGATGAAGACGGTGATGAGATCCTCGGAACCACTGGCGAGCACAACATCGAGGACTCCATCGTTGTTGAAATCTGCCACCTCCATACAAACGGGATCGGGCGGAAGCGGATAGGTGCTGAACTGCTGGTACGGGACTCCGTCCAGTCCATGACCTCGTAGAATTACCATTTCGTCGGCAGCCCTGCTGAAGAACAGAAGATCGGGAGTGCCATTCCCGTCGAGTTGAGCTGCAACCAGATCTTCAGCGAAATCGAGCTCATCTCCATAGCGTTCGACGGGTGAACCGAAGGAACCGTCGCCGAAACCGGGAAGAAATGCGAGTCCATCTCCTCCGTCGATCAGGCAAACCACATCGAGGATTCCCACACCGTCTGGATTGTCCTCGAATACATCGATCAGCAGCAACTGGTCAATTTCGTAGGTGACAGGGATCTGCTGAAATTCGGACAGGTTGCCGTTTCCATCGTTGAGATAGACCGCCATCAGCGACGACCCCAGCAATAGATCCAGATCTCCATCTTCATCGAGATCCCTGACCAGTACCTGCAGTGAATCTGGATAAACCACAGGGTCGAGTTGCAGATTTCCAGAAGAATCCGACATCAAAATCCGCGTGGTTCCACAACCGACAATTCCACATATTGAGGACAAAACGATGTCGTCTTGCCCATCTTCATTGATGTCTCCAGTAGAAATGGAACCGATCGATTCGGAGTGGACGTAGATCAACTCTGGATCCTCGAACGCCCCTGTATCCAGACCTCGGAGAAGATATATATTGTTCAACTCTTCCGTGGTCACCAGAAGGTCCATGACGTCATCGCCGTCGAAGTACCCGAGATACGTCTCTCTAATTTCCTGAGGAAGCAATACCGTTGGAATCTGGTTGCTATCGAAGGATCCATCGCCATTCCCCAGCAGAACCTGAATCTGGCCGTCATCTTCTGTAGCGATGATCAGATCTGGAATACCATCCTGATTGAAATCTCCCAGGGACATATCGGTCGGATTTTCAGCCACTGGGTAGAAAACCGGTGGCAAGAAATCGCCGGATCCATTTCCGGACGGAACCTGTCCTTCAAGCGGTGAAAATCCGCCCAGAAACAGGCAACTAGCCAAGAGAAGGAATCCGAGCAGACGAGAAGACACGTTCATTAGATGCAACACCATCCAATAGGTATTGAGTTGAATACACGAACAAATCGTAAAAAGTTCTGAGTACTGATGCTACGGGTTACTCGACTACAAATACACTGTAACGCAGCACGATAACGCTCCCGTCACTGTACCAGCGGCACCATCCTCTGATAACATGTAAACTCTGAAATATCGCCAGAGCCCCTCTGACAGGTTTGGCCGGAAAGTCAGGTACTGGCATCCGCGGTCTTGACGATAGATCATCTCCGCTGGAGATTGCCGTTCACCACAGTCACGTAAATATCGAGGAGCCTCATGAATAGAACTGACCTCTTCGCCTTGGTGCTGGTCACCTTGTTGCTGTTAGGTTTCCCCGGCTGCGGAGCAGGGGATCTGGAAGATCCGCCTCCGTCACTGCAAACGATTCGAGATGCCATCGCAGGGACGGAGATGACGGTCGAGGGCTTCATCTCGGTCGCGCCAGGAACCTTCGAGAGCAGCACCGGTGAAGCCGGATTGGCAATCCAGGATACTTCATCGGGTGTTTACATTCAGGTCAGTTCCGCACTGGGACTCGATCTGAGCGGATT
>CAWLAN010000201.1:0-3868 GCA_963854815.1 Planctomycetes bacterium UBA1146 | reverse complement strand
GTGTTCTCTTGTTGAAGGTCACTTCATCGATACCGAGTTGATCCTTGAAATGGCAGAGCAGCCCGATCAGCGGCTCTCCGATGGTGCCGGTACCGACAACGTGTACTACTCGAGACATGATCCCCCTACCTTCTGGATACACCGATCCGACCACAGGGCCAACAGGGTGCCGGGGAAGAATCGAATCCACCTCCCCAGAGACTAGATGAACATGCGGCCCTCTGCGAGGAATCTCAGCGCATCGATCCAGGATCTTTCGGGTGATCCCGCTGAACAGAAAAAGGCCCCCCGAGAATCTTCCCGGGGAGCCTTTTTTGCCAAATGCGGCCATGGATCATCCTGGAAGCCGATTACGGATCTGGAGGAGGAGGAGGAGGAAGTTCATCGAAGCCCACAGTGACCTCATCCACTACCGGTGTAAATCCTGGATTCACCGCCTCCTGGAACAGGAAAAAGCGCAGAACCACCGCCTGGGGATCCCTCAGCAAGGCTGGATCGGAAACGATTCCGATCGGGGGACCGATTCCTCCCGCACTCGAATCGCTGAGGCCAAATCCCTCATAGAGCACCTGCAGGTTCAGCGGAGATCCAGTGAGCAATTCGACCAGGATAGGTTCCAGTCGCAGATTGGTGTAGGAACTGCCGTCATCGCTGACCAGGGAGTATGGCTGGGAAGCAGCGCTACTCATCGGAACCTCGAACAATGAGAAGGTGCCGACGATCGGGGCGGGCACCACATCGATACCCGAGTCAGAGAAGCCCAGCGGCGTTTCCACACGTACCCAGCCCTCGGCTCCACCGCCACCACTGCTGGTGGAGTTGTCGATCGGGTATGGGTCACCGGGAGGTACCTGGTTGGCAAATCCTCCGGTGACATTCAAGATCGAGCCGGACTCGATGATCACGACGCTGCGACCGCGCAAACGGATCGCTCCGCCGGCTCCGCCACCACCTCCGGCAGCGCCTTCCGGTGCAAGGAAAGAATTGCCACCGCGAGCAAGTATCTGACCCGTGGCGCTCACCACCATCGGACCGTTGGCGGTGATCTCAATGTATCCACCACCGCCTCCACCGCCGGTAGAAGCCATGGGAGTGTCACTGTCGGTGTCGTAAATGGCAGCACCACCGCCTCCACCGAGACCGCCAACGTAGAGTGAGATACTTGCTTCCGGGTCGAGAGGATCAGGAACGAGGAAGGAGGCTGCCCCGTATGAACTGCCACCTTGCCCCGCTTCCGGGAACTCGGGATCGGTACAGGCACCGGCACCGTTTCCATCGATGCCCTCGGCAGCGTATCCACCTCCGCCACCGCCACCTACTGAGCAGGTCGCCAGAGATCCAATGGCGGACTGCCCGCCGGTAGCCGCCGAGATCAGATTGGGAGGAACGGTACCACCCGGATCGCCACCCCCAGGCACACCGTCATAGATCATCTCTGGAGGGACACCTGCCGGAATTCCGCCGTCTTCTCCGGGCAGCTGGGAGGCCTCATATGCGAATCCTCCCTCACCACCGGATCCTCCTCCTGGTCCCGCAGAACTACTGGCTCCCGGAAGAGGAATCGAAGGATCGGATAGATCGGGGACTCCCGCGTCTGAACCACTGACATCGATGGTACCGGAAATATCGACCGTACCTGTCGATCGAAGGAACAGAGAATTGCTTCCGACTCCCATCAAAAGCGCACCTGCTTCGAGTGAAAATTGTGAAAACTCGAAAAGTCCATCGTTGCCGCCATTATCGAACACGATCGTCCCGGCAGCATCGCTGATGGTTCCGGCATCTGTATCGACCGTGTGTGGACTGTTTGCCGCATCTATGAATAAGGCTGCTGTTCCCGTTCCCACATCGATGATGCCAGAGGAAACCCCGTAAGAAGTACCAGCTCCAACACCCAGGGGAGGCAAGAGAGAGGATTCATCGAGAGTACCGGGTGCCACCAGAGATCCGTTGGTCTCGAACAGGACCATGCCATCGGCTCCCGCTCCCCCCTTCTGGATCTGAGATCCATTGGGAGACTCGAGCTGGATGCCGCCTACTCCACCTGCGGCATTGACCAAGGCGGTGGCGCCCACTTCCAGGTTTCCGGTCGCCCGTACGATGAGAGTTCCGCCACCGGCTCCACCCCCAGCACCGGCTGTGGTTCCATTGACCCCTCGCTGACCGTTGCCGCCAGCGAGTTGGATCTGTCCGGTAAGACGAACCGAACCATCCGCGATGATTCCTATGGCGCCGCCACCTCCGCCGCCACCACCGCCATTATTGACGAGGGGAGCTGCAATGGTGGTGGGTCGACGGGTACCGGCTCCGCCACCCCCTCCGCCTCCACCTCCGACGAGTTGAATCCCGAGGGTATCCACAGTTGGGCTACCCCCTCGCCCATCCGGAGACCGATTGGAAAGATTGAAGGAGAAAGTATTGATTCCATCTTCGCCCACGGTACCACCGCCACCGCCACCGGCATTTCCAGCGCGAGTACTGTAGATCGAGGCGGGGATGACCAGATCGATCGATCCTCCCGCCATCCCCCCGAACTCACCAGCCGTAGCCGGCTCGATATTCTCTACCGACTGGTCCGTACCGTTGATCTCCATCGTGGAACCGGTGCCACCGATACCACCTCCGGGGCCGGCGGTTCCACCGAGTCCCCCTTCAGCCGCAGTCCCCTGGGTTCCGTCTCCCCCCGAGAGATCGAGATCTCCCGCGAGCAGGAAGACGAGATCTTGAGGATCCCCGGTACCAGAGCAGCGCAGGATGATGGGAACATCGGCAGGGCCAGAGAACTGAACGATCGCGTTCTGCTCCAGCACGAAACTGCGCATCTGGAACTCACCAGACACCGAGCCTGCAGCCAGGATCTCTATCGGCGGATCCTCGGTGATGTCAAAGATGGAACCATTCAATTGGTTCATGTCGTAGATTCTGTCGGCCTGAAGGATCACATCCACGGTGCCATCGCCAGCCAGGGCACCGAGATTCTGCTCGGGCGACAATGGATTGAACTCGAGAACTCCTCCACCCCAGATCGCCCCCCCGGCAAGCGGGTCGAGATTCTCGGTGGTATCGAAAGTTTCACTGACTTGACCGATCGCAGATCCAAAGGGGGCGTTTTTTACCACCATCAATCCGGAAATCCAGATCCCCGGTGTATCGGTGAGAGCAGTTGACGGCACGGGATCGCCCAGTTGAAAACGGATGCGAGTCGTGATCAGGCCATCCGGGAGATCGGCGAAACTATCCCAGTTGAAAACTAGCAACTGTCCAGCGTTGACGGCAAATGGAATCTGACCGAAGAAACCGAAACCACCGGGAACAAAACCCCTTCCATCGAAAGATCCTTCCACCGGAGTGCATTCGAACCAGTCGTCAGAGAAGAGAGGATCCTCGTACTCCGGTATCGAATCGAAACGACCACGAACCGGATCCGAAACGATGGCGAATTGAAGTGGGATATTTCCCCCGCGAATGCCACCGGGCATCAATCCTGCCGTGGTGTAAGGAGGGACAGAAGAGATCTCACCAGGAGCCAGTAAAGTTGCCAGCGGTACCTGGATCATCGAACTGGTGAGCGGAAAACCAGAAGTCGCCACGGACAGAGTAATTCCGAGACCCGAGGTGTCTCCCGAGGGCAGGATGCCGGTCGGCATCTCGACACGAACCGCTTCCATATCCTGGGGCAGATCGTAATTGACGTTCCCTGCTCCGGACTGGACGCTCGGCGAGGTCAGGATGTTGGTGCCGTCATCGACGGAGGCACCTGTCACGCCATTGAGATTGTAGCCGTACATTACCACCGTATCGGGAACGATCTGGCCGCCAGCATTCTGAAGCACGCCGACTCCGTCGTCGCCGATGGCAAATCCGACGA
>CAWLAN010000200.1:0-3892 GCA_963854815.1 Planctomycetes bacterium UBA1146 | reverse complement strand
ACGACGGTGCGCTGCAACTCGATGGTGCAGCCCTCACTTCCGAGCGTCTCAAAGGGATGGTCCGTTCCTTTCTGCTCGAAAGAGGATTCCAGATCCCTTCCTTGATCATCGCGCCGGGGGACCAGGGCTGTGACCCGCACGATGTGGGCAGTGGTCCGCTCCACGCCGGGGAGACCATCATCATCGACATCTATCCGCAGCACATGACTCACCGTTACTGGGGGGACATGACGCGCACCGTGGTCCGGGCTGGAGCCACGGATGAGCAGAAACAAATCCATGCGGCGGTGCGAGAAGCCCAGCAGAGGGCCATCGATCTGATCCGGCCTGGTGCCAGTGGCGATGCCATCCATCGCGAAGTGCAGCAGATCTTCCTCAAGGCCGGATTCACGACCGAGAAACGCAACGGAAACTGGGTCGGGTTCTTTCATGGCACTGGCCATGGATTGGGACTCGATATCCACGAATCGCCCCGGATCGCCCGCAATGGCCCGATCCTCGAGGAGGGAATTGCCGTGACGGTCGAACCGGGACTGTATTATCCAGGCATCGGAGGTTGTCGGATCGAGGATGTGGTGATTGTGACCGCAGACGGTTGCCGCAATCTCAACCGGGCCTCGAAGGACCTGGAGGTTTAGACGTGATGGATTCGAGACGGATCCCATCGATTGCCGAGTGGTATCACGAGGAGACGAAGTACGCCCCTCGCACCATCGGATTGCTTCCACGGCCCGACTTCGAGCAACAACCGTTGCCGTGGAAAGAATGGCACTCGAGCGAACCGATCGATCTCGTACCCTATCTGCCCTTTCCCGATTTCCCGCTCGGGCCCGCCCCTGATCAGCAGCCACTCGATCCCGGTAGTATTTCCGAGTTCGTCGGTGCGCTGTCGCGGATCCTGTACTTCACCAATGGAGCGACCGGCTTCAGTCCCGGGGGTCATCAGATCTTTCGCGCTTCGCCATCTGCAGGGGCACTCTATCCGACCGATATCACCCTGGCGTGGAGGGGGATCCGTGGCCTGGAGGATGGTCTGTTCGCATATTCGGTTCTTCGACATCAGTTGGTGCCTCTGTTCGAGGGCAACGTGGTGCCGGGGATCGCCAATGCTTGCTGGGAACATCCTGCTTTCGACGGGATCCATGTGGTGGTGATCCTCAGCGGCATCTGGCAGCGCTCCCGTTGGCGCTACCATGACCGCGCCTATCGCAGGATTCTGCTCGATACCGGTCACGTGCTGGGGAATCTGGTCCATGCAGCGCATCAGGAGGGGCTACAGGCGGTTCCCATCGCCGGATTCGAGGATTCGACGCTCCATAATCTGCTTTTCATCGACGACAAGGAGGAAGGTGCCCTGGTGGTGATACCGCTGTGCCGTGGTGAGGATGTCGGTTCTTCCGATGGCCTGACAGCGTCGGTTCGGCGTTCGGAGCGGTCGCAGGCTCCTCCCGATCTGGATGCTGACTGCATCCTCTCTGTTCATGCAACCAGTTCGATAGTGCGCGATTCTCCCGTGACTCGACCTCCTGATCCTCCCGTGTGTGCCGGTGCTGATCCCGATGACGAGGTGATCTCTCTCGATGAGACCCTGTCCAATCTGTCTCGAGAATTTCAGGGCATCATCGTTCGAAGAAGATCGACCCGTCAATTCAGTGGAGCGAAGGTCGATCGACAGGACATCGCCCGGGTGCTCGATTTCTCGCATCGCTTCGCTTCACCGGGTCCGGTTCGTTATCTCAGTGCACGTAGCGCTCTCGAAGTGCACCTGGTTTGCCATCGTGTTGGGGGATTGGATTCCGGTATCTGGCGTTACATCCCTGACGAGCATGAACTACGGCTGGTTCGCTCGGGTGATTTTCGTCGTCCGGTTCAGGAGGCCTGTCTCGGCCAGGAACTCGCCGGCGATGCCGCCTGTCTGGTCATCTACAGCGCCGATCTTCCAGCGGCAGTAGAAGTGTGGGGTGATCGCGCCTACCGCTATTTACATCTCGATGCCGGTTTTCTCGGTCAACAACTGAACCTGGCCTGCATCCATCAGCGACTGGGCGTCAGCGGCATCGCTGGTTTCTTCGATGACGACTGGAACAAGATCCTCGATCTCACTTCTGACCAGGCCATCACCTACATCACCGTCATCGGAGACGCGGTAGCCGGCCAGTAGTTCTCTGCTGGTACGGTGGCGGGGTGGTTATCGTCAGATTTTGGCGCACGCGTTCAAACCACCAGCACGGGCCGGCTCTTGCTCCAGACGGGCTCTCGAGGGGTCCGAGTTATCTCCGAGGTAATTCTATAACTGTTTTTGTCGATTCTGGTTATGGTTCTCGTCGGTGGCGGTGGAGGCAATTTCGCTCGAGCCGATTTCCGGCTCTGCTCTTCCGGTAATGTCTATCTGTGGAAAACTTTTCCGTGGAATTTGCTGTTTTCGTCGCAAGAGCCCTTGCCACTTTCCTCGATTCTGTCTCTCCTATCGCCATTGAGGCGGGGGCCGAAGGCTCCGGGAGGCATGTCCGGCTTCTCCGATCCCCGCTTTCGCCGCAATGGAAGTGAAAGTAAACAAGGGAGACCCCTCAGGATCGACGGCAAGTCCGCCGGAGTGAGAGGGGAAGAAAGGGTAGACATGAATAAGAGCATCGTGCTCGGCCTACTACTGGCCATGATGGTTCCGGCCGTCGCTCTGGCGGACGGAGTAAGTTTTAGTGGCGATTTACGTCTTCGTTGGGATTATGCCAGTTTGGACCTACCTGGTTCTGTTGATGACGATTCCTTTAATAACACCGATGCGGTCCTCAACATCGGCATTAGTGGAACCGTTAGTGACAACGTGGGAGTGACAGCAAGCCTTCGTCATGCGTTGGCATTTGGTCTCGATGGAGATGGTCCCGACAACGATGGGGCTTTAAACATCCAAGAGGTCTTTGTATCAATTGGTAACCTCGGCGCTGCTACTTCGGTGATGGATGGCTGGTCCCTTGATGTCGGTCGCATGGAATTGCCGGACTACGGTCGGATCATTCACAGCGACGACTGGTTCTCTGCCCTTCCTCCCTTTAATGCTGACGGATACCACCTTGCCTCAGATCTGGGTGGGGTTGGCGTCGACATTTATCACTACGCTTCGGGTGCCTCCCCGGCCGGTGACAGCGATGCCATCACGGGATTCAATGCTGACATGGGTGATTTGGGTGGATTTGCCGATATCGCTTTCGGATACTGGATTGCTAACCCCAGCCACAGCACCGGTGGGGATAACAACACTTGGTTCTCTGTCACCGCGGATAACTTAGGTGGAGAGAATGTTGCGGGACTCGATATCGATTTCGGGTACGCGTCGGTCGATCCAGGGGATGATGGGGATAGTGGAACTCTGACCAGCGTCAGTGTTGGCTACGACATGGAGACCGTCAACCTTCACGTCAGCAATAGTGTTACTGAAGACACTTGGTTCAACATGGTTGGTATAGAGCCTCACGGTACCCACGGTATCACTGATCTCTTTATGTTCGCTAATGACATCGACAACACCACTGTCGGTGCCAGTTTCTCGCTGATGGACTCCGTCGACGCTACGGTGAATTACATCACCTTGGGGCAAGACAGCACCGGTGACGATATCGGTACCGAAATAGATCTGATATTGGCCTGGGACTGTGGAGATGACGTTGCCATGAACATTGGATACGGTATGTTCTCGGGAGATGACGATTTCGGTGGTGGTGATTATGATTACGTCTACATCCAGACAGGCTGGAGTTTCTAAGAAAACCGCGCTGCGGGGGAACCCCGCGTCCCGGATTTCGACGTTTGCTGGAGCGGGGACGTGCGCCTTTGGTGCGCGTCCCCGTTCTCTTTTTATGCCCGGATTTAATGCCGGAGCCATCGTTCCTCTTGCCAG
>CAWLAN010000199.1:0-3916 GCA_963854815.1 Planctomycetes bacterium UBA1146 | reverse complement strand
CAAAAGTGAACCAATTGAAACCGACAGAAGGAGGCGAGATGACGATCATGGATCCCGCGGCTCAGTCCCAACAGAACGAACCGACCCGTAGGCAATTCCTCAGGGGAGCGGCAGCGGTGTCAGCGGCGTCCTTGCTGGCTCCTGCTCTTTCGGCCGGTGGCGTTCATGCCAGTGGATCCGATGTGATCCGTGTCGGTCTGATCGGATGCGGGGGTCGTGGTACCGGGGCAGCGAATAACTGCGTCGAGTCATCCGAGGGGGTCAAGATCACCGCCATGGCAGATCTCTTCGATGATCGCCTTCAATCGAGCCGCAGAAATCTCCAGCGACTCGGCGATCGCGTCGACGTTCCTGACGATCATTGCTTCGTCGGTTTCGATGCCTATCAACAGCTTCTTCAATCCGATGTCGACATGGTGATTCTCGCCACACCTCCGGGTTTCCGACCGATCCAGTTCGAGGCCGCTGTGGCTGCCGGCAAGCACGTGTTCATGGAAAAACCGGTCGCCACCGACGGCCCCGGGATCCGCAAGGTGCTGGCAGCCGCGAAGGTCGCCAAACAGAAAGGACTCGGAGTGGTCGCCGGAACCCAGCGGCGCCACCAGAAGGGTTACATCGAAACGATGCAGCAGATCCACGATGGCGCCATCGGCGACCTTGTCGGCGCCCAGGTGTACTGGAATCAGGGCGGGCTGTGGGTGGCCAAGAAAACCCCCCAGATGACCGACATGGAATGGCAGGTTCGCAACTGGCTCTACTTTGCGTGGGCCAGCGGAGATCACATCGTCGAACAGCACATCCATAACATCGACGTGATGAACTGGGCCTTCGGAGGGCCACCGGAGAAAGCTCTCGCCATGGGTGGTCGCCAGGTCAGAACCGGCGCCGAGTACGGTCACATCTTCGATCACTTCGCCGTCGAGTACGTGTATCCCGGAGGTGTCCGGACCCTCAGCGAGTGCCGTCAGATCGACGGATGCTGGAACCGTGTCTCCGAGAAGATCATCGGCACCCGGGGTGTTGCCAATCCTTCCGGCAGGATCACCGGCGAGAAGAACTGGAGTGCTCCCGGAGGTGGACGTAGCGCTTATGTCCAGGAGCATGCCGACCTCATCGCGAGCATCCGAAACAATGAGCCTCTCAACGAGGCCGAGCGCGTCGCGATGAGTACCTTGACCGCCATCATGGGCAGGATGAGTGCGTACACCGGTAAGGAAGTTACCCTCGAGTTCGCACTGCACTCCCAGGAGAGTTTGCTGCCCGAGAAGTGGGAGTTCGGTCCGCTGGCGATGCCATCCGTGGCGATGCCCGGTCGTACCGCTCTCATCTGATCGCGCCAGGAAAAGAAGGAATTTGGATCGCAGGACCTTCATCTCGATGACGGCGCTGGGTGTGCTCGGCAGTTCCCTGGGAAGGGGAGTTGGGATGGCATCTTCCGAGCTCGTTCGGCGCGAGCCGCGTCTCAAGAAGTCTCTCAAGATCGGTATGGTTCAGGTCGGAGAGACCTTACTCGAGAAATTCCGCATCTTGAAAGAACTTGGCTACGACGGTGTGGAACTGGATTCTCCCTCCTCCCTGGATTGGCGAGAAGTCTTGCGGGCCAAGGCCGCGACCGGGCTAGAAATCCCCGGCGTGGTCTGTTCGACCCACTGGGGCAAGCCCCTCTCCTCACCCGACGAGAAGGTGCGACAGGAGGGGATCGAGGGCGTCGAAACCGCCCTCAAAGATTGTCGGCTCTACGGAGGGACTACTGCTCTGGTGGTGCCGGGCGTGTGCAAGGATGGAGTGACCTACGAGCAGGCCTGGGAACGGTCTACTGCATCTTTACGCCAACTGCTTCCGCTTGCCGAAGAACTGGGTGTTCGCATCGCCTTCGAAAATGTATGGAACGATTTCATCACCGATGCTGATGAAGCAGTCCGGTACGTCGATCAGTTCGAGAGCCCCTGGGTCGGATGGTATTTCGATACCGGCAACATCGTTCGTTATGGACGACCGCCGGAATGGGTCAGGAAACTCGGTAGCCGCACCATCAAGGTCGATATCAAGGACTACTCTCGAGCCCTGATGGAAAAGGATGGAGTTTGGGCTGGTTTTCGGTGCGAGATTGGCAACGAAGATTCCTCCGTCGAATGGGCCGAGACGATGAAGGCTCTCGATCAAGTAGGCTACCGTGGTTGGGGTTCTGCCGAGGTTTCCGGGGGAGGGCGCGATCGTCTCGCCGACATCGCCAGAAGGATGGATGATGTCTCTTCCCGCTAGGCATTATCGAGGTTTTCCCATATCATCGAGGCGAATCTGCTATTGAGACAGCCAGTCCCTAGAAAGCTCTAGCGGGGAGTGTTCAATGATCATGCGTTTCTGGTCGGTATCCTCTATCTGCGTCCTGATGGTACTTCTTTGCCCCTGCAGCATCGGTGCCCAGAGCCTCGAGAGCTGGGTCAACTGGGAGAGCCCTCCGGTCCATCCGCTCGATCTGGTGGCCGGGAGTGATCTGCTGCTGGCAACGAACACGGCCGATGGATACCTGGAAGTCCATGATGTCTCGTCAGGAAATCCTCAACATCTGATGTCGATTCCCGTCGGACTCGATCCTGTTTCGGTGCGCGCACGGAGTTCATCCGAGGCATGGGTGGCCAATCGGATCTCCGATTCGATCAGTATTGTCGATCTGGATCTCGGCTACGTTCGGTGGACCTTGAGGGTCGAGGATGAACCTGCCGATATCATCTTTGCGGGCAATCCCGAGCGTGCCTATGTCTCCTGTTCCGGGACCGATGCGATCCTGGTGTTCGACCCCGAGGATCTGGCAGCGGCTCCCGTACGGATCTCCATCATCGGAGAAGAACCGCGTGGATTGGCCAAGAGTCCCGATGGAAGTACGGTTTACTGCGCCATCTTCGAGTCTGGCAATGGAACCACTCTGCTCGGTGGAGGATTCGATCCGGGCGCGCCCGGTGGTGGTAACGGTGTCGTTGGCTTTCCACCGAATGTGGTCAACGATCCGGCCGGCCCGTATGGAGGAGTCAATCCTCCTCCCAACGCTGGAAGCGGATTCGAACCGCCGTTGAATCCTGCCATCGGTACTCCTCCTCCCGTCGCTCTGATCGTGCAGCGATTCGACGAGGATGTGTGGCTCGATGACAATGGAAATGACTGGGGTCCTCTGGTCAGTGGCGCTCAGGCACAGTTGTCGGGCCGCCCGGTCGGTTGGGATCTCGCCGATCATGACGTTGCGGTGATCGATACCAGTGACAACTCAGTGGTCTACATCAAGACCCTGATGAACATGTGTATGGCCATCGCTGTGCGACCCTCTGATGGTGCTATCTCTGTGGTCGGAACCGATGCTCATAACCTGATTCGCTACGAACCGAATATCGGGGGGCGTTTCATCGATGTGGTTCACGCGCTGGTTCCGGCGGCCGGTGGCAGCGTTCCCAGCATTTCGAATCTCAATCCTCATCTGCCAGCCGGGGAAAATAATATCCCACCGGCCGAGCGGATCCTGAGTCTCGGAAATCCGCGCGCAATCGTGTGGAGTTCCGATGGGACCAGCGCCTATATCGCCGGAAAAGGCTCCGGCAACGTCATCAAACTCAATGAAGATGGAACCAGGGATCAGGCCTTCACTCCCATTGACGTCGGAGCCGGAGCGACAGGATTGGCTCTCGATGAAGCACGGGGCAAATTGTACGTGCTCGAGCATTTCGATGCTGCAGTGGCCGCGATCGACCTGCAGGATGGAACCGTCAGCGGGCGCGCCACACACCACGATCCGACCACCCCGGAGGTGATTGCCGGTAGACCTTTTCTTTACGACACCCATCTGACATCCGGCATGGGGCAGGTGTCGTGTGCCTCCTGTCACGTCGATGCTCGTACCGACCGGCTTTCCTGGGATCTGGGTGATCCA
>CAWLAN010000198.1:0-3941 GCA_963854815.1 Planctomycetes bacterium UBA1146 | reverse complement strand
TGCGCAGTGGTGTTCTGATGGGGCGTTCTCGAGCACTGATCGATGCGGATAGGACCACATTGCCATCGCTGCTGGCTGCGTCCGGATACCGCACCAGCGGGGTCGGCAAGTGGCATCTTGGATTGCAGGAGAAGGGGCCGACCGACTACACGAAACCGCTGATTCCAGGTCCGAATACCGTCGGCTTCCAGCGCTTCTGGGGGATCCCCGCCAGTCTCGACATGGAACCCTACCTGTACTTCGAGGATCACCAGGTGGTGCAAGCGGCGACCGAGAAGACCAAGGCGAGTCGCTCGGTGCGTCACGGTGGTGCAGGGTTCTGGCGCGCCGGACCGATTGCGCCTGACTTTCGCCATGCAGACGTGCTCCCTGACATCGGCCAGCGGGCGGTTTCTGAAATTGAACGTCATCATCGGGTGCATCCCGACGAGCCTCTGTTCCTCTACGTCGCCCTGTCGGCGCCCCATACTCCGTGGCTTCCCGATTCGCAGTTCGACGCGCTCGAGGCGGCCGGTGTCTACGGTGCCTTTGTCGCTCATGTCGATGCGGTGGTGGGAGAGATCGATGATGCTCTCCGAAGAACCCAGATGCAGAGTCGGACGTTGCTGGTGTTCACCAGCGACAATGGAGCACACTGGACTCCAGCAGATCGGGAAAAGTATCCTCATCGTGCCAATGGTCCCTGGCGCGGGCAGAAGGCAGACATCCACGAGGGGGGGCACCGGGTACCATTTTTGATGCGTTGGCCCGGCGAAATTGCAGGGGCGCGCCAGGGGCAACTCTGCGATGCATTGATCTGCCTGACCGATCTGCTGCCGACACTGGCCAGCGCTGCAGGAGTGACTTTGACCGAGGCAGTGGCCCCGGATGGAATCGACCAACTCCCAGTTATTACCAGAGGTGCCACGCCTACTCGAACCAGCATCGTGCATCATTCCGTCGATGGTATGTATGCCATCCGTCAGGGACCGTGGAAGTGGATCGAGGGTCTAGGAAGTGGCGGATTCACGGCGCCGAGAAGGATCAAGGCTGAAGGGGGACCAAGCGGTCAACTTTACCATCTCCACGATGATCCGGCCGAGCAGGTAAACCTTGCCAGCTCCCATCCGGAGGTGGTCGAGATGATGCAAGCAGAACTCGATCGCATCCGGGCCCTGGAAACTCCTTGAGCCGGAGGACTCCTTGACGAAGCGAGCGATCGATCGCGACCACAGGTCTCGGCAACGTCCGATGCGACTCTTCTGTGCCCTCCATCCGGCGATCGATGAAGCCCGAACATTACTGGAATCGCTGCAGGCGCTCGATCCGCTTCCAGCTCATCGCAGGACTCCGCTCGAACAGGTGCACATGACGGTTCTCTTCATCGGTGATGTTTCCACAAGGGATCTCGATGACGTGAAGCGATCGGTAGAGCGTGCCGCGATGGCTGTGGAACCCTTCTCCTGGCAACCAGACCAGATCATTTCCATGCCAAGACGAGGTCCGGTGAGAACCGTCGCGGCGGTAGGACCATCGTCGAGCGCGCTGGATGAGTTGAACCGGAGGTTGATGCAGCGACTCGCGCGGCGCAGTAATCGTCGGGCTTTCCTTCCTCATATGACACTGGCTCGTCTGACGCCGCCACAGTCAGGGATTGCGATCGATCAGCCAGTCTCCCTCGGGCCTTATTCGTTTCAGAGCGTGCAGTTGATGCAAAGCTGGTTACGTCCCACCGGAGCAGAACACCAGAGCGTTCTCGAAGCCACGCTCGGGGGATAGCGGTTCACTTCCTGTTGCTGCTGAAAACCTCCAGTATCGCCAACTCACCTCCCGTGATGGACTGACCATCTCCTGGCGGTTACCTTGAAAGTACCCGTCACCGATCGATAGATGTTTGCAGGTAATCGGGTTTATTCCTCTGGTAACGATTTCGGGCGTGGAGGTCTCTTGAAAATAACGTTTCCTTTTCTGGTGATCGGGATGGCCGTGTCTGCCGGTTCGATTCTCGAGGCCCAGGCGCCCATCTGGCTCGAGTGGCAACAAGTTAGCGACTCCAACATCCTCGCCGATCCGAGCCTGGGTGTCGCAGATGTGGAAGAGAAGGACTTCGCCACTGCCGACTTCGACAATGACGGGGACATCGATCTCATCTGCGTTCGCAAACTGCCCTATACCACCTTCGGGAATCGCACCAACGTTCTATTTCTCAACGTAGATGGAGTGATGACCGATAGCACCTTCGATTTCGCTCCCGACTTTGCGATCGCAGACAACTCACGGGACGTGCAGGTCGGCGAGTTCAATGGAGATCTCTGGCCCGACTTGATCGTTGCCAATGCCGGCAACGATGGATCGAACGGCCAGCAGCCACGAATCTTCATCAATCTTGGAGCAGATCCATCCGGTAACTGGCTCGGGTTGGAAGAACAACCGGAGCGTCTTCCCGTGCTGCTCTCGCCAGGAGGGGCAGAGCCCAATTCCTGTGCGGTCGGTGTCGGAGATCTGACCGGGAACGGTGTCGATGACATCTATCTTCTCGACTACAACAATTCGGTCGAGGATCGCCTCTTGATCAACGATGGCACCGGTTATTTCACCGATGAGACATCGTGGATGCCGAGTGGATTCGTCAATTCCGGTTTTGCAACGGCCGGACAGATCGGAGATGTCAACGGCGATGGTTGGCCCGACATCATCAAGAACTCGGTGCCATCAGTGCGGATCGCCTACAACGAAGGAGGGTCATCCTTCGGTTCACCGCAGGATCTCGATGTCAATTCCTGTTACCACTTCAACCTCGGAGATATCGATGGCAACGGTGTTCAGGATGTCTTTGCGGTCCAGGATCCCCAGGACCAGTTTCTCCTCAACACTTCTGACCCCGGTACCATTCCTGTCATTTGGCAAAACGTGCCGATCGGCGCCAGCCCTCTGACCGGAGGATTTGGCGGCAATACCTATATTGTCGATCTCGACGCCGATGGCGACAACGATGTCGTCGTGACCGATGTCGACACGGATGTACCCAGTTGTGGGCGGCGCCTCTCGTTCTTGCGCAATGATGGGCAGAATCCACCCCTGCTGGAGGATCCATATCCACCGGGGCAGTGGACTCCCGCACACCACAATGGCACCTTCGATGTCGCTATTGCCGATTTCAACGGCGATGGAATCCCTGACATCTGGGTCGGACACTGTGCCGGAAATGATCTCTACTTCCAGATCTCCAATATTCCCGACGTACTGCCCCCAACACAGTTGACCTGTACTCAGCAGGTACTCGATGTCGCCATCAACTGGAACGATGCCGAGAGTTACGATCTGGTAAGGATCAGTCGCGATGGCATCCCCATCGCCGAAATTGAAGGTAGCCAGACCACCTATACTGATGTTGCGCCCTCTTCGGGCCAGCACTCCTACACTCTCATTGCAATCATCGGCACCGACGAATCACCTCAGGTCTCCTGTATCGTCAGCGTGAGTCTTGTCGAACCGATCATGAACCTGGTCTGCGATCAACTGGAAGAAGATGTCCAACTACAGTGGCAGAACCAGAGTGCGGTGACGGGTGATCCCTACGAGGTGATCCGTGTTCTCCGTAACGGTGTCGAGATCGCCAGTCTCCTGGGGGAGAGCGAGAACTATGTCGACGTGGAACCAGAATTTGGAATCGCGGCCTACCAGGTAATTCCTGAGGCGATCGGGGACGCTGCAGAACCCGGCACCTGTACTCTTCAGGTGCTCCCGACCGATGTCTCTGACCTGGTCATCGGTTTCACCGATGACGACAACGGCAGTACCGATTCCGTCTCGGCGATCATGCAGGCGCTGGAGGACAACAGTCTCTTCGCGCTCACAGTCGAGGTGGACGATCTCGCTGAACTCGCCGATCTAGGTTTCTTCCTTGCTGACTTCGAACGTGTTTGGGTCGAGGTCGGGATGTATCCCAATAACCACATGGT
>CAWLAN010000197.1:0-3988 GCA_963854815.1 Planctomycetes bacterium UBA1146 | reverse complement strand
GATGGCACGAGCCAGGTGGCGTCGCGATCCCTGGAGGACTCCGGCAATCAGTTCTTCGAGGTCTATCGCTGGCAAGTCACCCCCGCACCGATCGAACATGGCGGGAGATGACGAGGCTCTGGATCTGACTGGTGCCCTCGTAGATCTCAGTGATCTTGGCATCGCGGAACAATCTCTCGACCGAACTCTGACGGCCAATGCCGGCTCCGCCGAGCACCTCGAGGGCCATCCGAGCCGCATCATTGGCAACCTCGGAGGCATTCAATTTGGCCATCGAGGCCTCTCCGGAGTGCGGAAGGCTCGCATCTTTCATGATCGCGGCTCGACGAGTTAACAGGCGTGCTGCGTCGAGTCGAGTCGCCAGTTCCGCGATCTTGTGCGAAACGAGCTGGTTGTCGGCGAGTGTCCTGCCGAACATCTCATGTGTCTCGGAAAAAGCGACCATTTCATCGAGACACGCCTGGGCAATCCCGATGGCCTGGGAGGCGATTCCGATGCGGCCACCATCGAGCGTATGCATGGCGATCTTGAATCCTTGACCTTCTTCGCCCAGCAGGTTCTGCGCCGGAACCCTCATCTCATCGAAAATCAGTTGCACCGTATCGGAGCCACGTATGCCGAGTTTTTTCTCCTTCTTGCCGACCGAGAAGCCGGCCATCGACTTCTCGATCACGAAGGCACTGATCCCGCGTGACCGAAGAGAAGGATCCATCGTCGCAAAGGTGACGATGATTTCTGCGTAAGAACCATTGGTGATCCACGCCTTGGTGCCATTGAGCACCCACTCATCTCCTTCTCGACGACATGTGGTCTCGATGGCTGCAGCATCGGAACCATGATCCGGTTCGGTGATGGCATAAGCCCCGAGCGCCTCTCCACTGGCGAGGCGAGGGAAGTAACGAGCATGCTGCTCTTGTGAACCAAAGTGCAAGATCGGACTGGAGAGAAGCGAGTTGTGCACCGAAAGAGTCACCCCGGTGGAGGCACACCCGCGGTTGATCTCTTCGAGCACCACAGTGAGAGCCAGATTCCCGAGATCCAGGCCGCCGTACTGCAAGGGAGCCAGGATTCCCATGAATCCCAGTTTTGCCAGCCGTTCGACATTGTCGGCGGGAAAACTCTCCTCCCGATCGTGCAGATCAGCCGTTGGAATCAGAACCTCGTCGGCAAAATCACGGGCGGTCTGATGCAACTCGAGGATTTTTTCCGGAAGAGAAGTCCCGAGCATCGCTCCCAGCAGACCTTCGAGATCCGTGCCTGCGCCCTCTTCGACCATCTGTCACCCCTTCTTTTCAGGAATAATCGTAGAATCCGCGACCACTCTTTCTGCCCAGATCACCAGCGGCAACCATCTTGCGCAGCAGCGGACAGGGTCGGTACTTCGGATCTCCCAGTTCCTCTTGCAACACCTCGAGGATATTGAGGCACACATCGAGGCCGATGAAATCAGCAAGGGCGAGAGGTCCCATCGGATGTCCCATCCCCAGTTTCATCACCTCGTCGATCGCTTCTCGACTCGCGACACCCTCCATCAGGGCGAAGAAGGCCTCGTTGAGCATCGGCGCCAGGATGCGGTTGGCCACAAACCCTGGATAATCCGCCGCCTCCCATGGTTCCTTGCCGAGGCGACGTGAAAGTTCGACGGTGGCCTCGACGACATGGTCTGAAGTCCTGTGCCCGCGGATCACCTCGACCAACTTCATCATCGGGACCGGGTTCATGAAGTGCATTCCGACAAAGGATTGCGGCCGCGAGGTGAAGTTCGCGAGTCTCGTGATGGAGATGGAAGAGGTGTTGGTCGCGATCACTCCTGCGTCGGCAACCTGCTCATCGAGAGCCGCGAGCACCTTCTCCTTCAACTTCTCGTCCTCGGGAACAGCCTCGACCGCCCACTGCACTCCCGCAGCAGCCTCTGGACCGCTCTCGAAAGAGATCCTGCCGAGCGCTGATTCTGCATCGGCCGATGTCATTTTCTCTTTTTTCACCATGCGACCGAGACTGGTCTCGATGGACCCTCGCGCACGTTCGAGCGCAGCATCCACGGGATCGATGACAACCACCTCGTAACCCGACTGAGCAAAGACCTGGGAGATCCCGTTACCCATCGTGCCGGCACCAACGATGGCGACACGCTGAACCGAATCGACCAGGGCCTGAGATTGTTCTGAGATGGAGGCTGACATGACGCTTCTCCGCCTTCCGGATCGAGGAAATTCCGCTACTCCCACTGATCTGGAAAATGGGAATCGCAGCCTCCAGATCGTAGGAGCCAGCCCTGCGGTGGGCAAGCGTACCGGTACAGCCAGGAGCAGCACAATCGTAAATACCGGACCAGGAGGGAGGGGAGGAGGGGAACGGAGCCGAACCGATGAAAGAAGACCCCGGGGTGCTTGCCACCCCGGGGCCCGAAGTACTCAACCTCGCCCGTGATCAACTACAGACGTCGTAACTCTCACAATCGAGAGCGTCCACCGTAGGATCTGCTCCACAACTGCCATGCGGTGGAGGAGGTGAATCACCATCGCTGAACAGGTCTGCGAGACCGTAGACGGGATCGGCAATATTCATCAATCCATCGTCGTTGATGTCGCAAGCATCCGCACAGACAAAAGTGCCGCCCAGGAACAGGGTGTTGAGAGCATGAACGATGTCAGCGATGTTGAAGCCACCATCGATGTTGCAATCGCCACGATCGAATCCTCCAGCGGAGGTCGGAGTGAGGATCACCGTTCCATCGGTGGTTTCTGGATAATACGCAGCACCGTTCACCACAACGAGATTTTCTACTGGTGTCGAACCGATGGTTTCGGACCATTCGAGGGTCGTCGCCACGGGAGTTGAAACTCCCGCGAGATTTCCTGCATTGGTATCGTAACCAACGATCACAACCTCGGTATCCGATGCGAAGGGGAGAACCTCAGCACCGACAAAACTGTAGACAACACCAACGGTAACCCCATCCGCCATGATCGTTTCGGTCATGAAGTCGGGACCACTGGAGTTGTTCATGGCTGTCAAGATCGGTGCAGGTGTCAAGGAGACCACCGACAGCGTCGCCGGATCACTGGCCAGAGACATCGAGAAACCCTGCGTCGCGTTCGGGAAACCTGGATTGTCATCTTCTTCACCGATGGAGAGACTCGCCACCAGCGAACCGACACCGGTAGCCTCATCGAACTCGGCATTGACCTGCGGAGCGACGAAACGGAAGCCAGCCGGCTGCTGAACATCGATCTGGCAGATCGCCGAGGACTGATTCTGCGAACAGACACCGGTCACGACATAGGTACGGGTTCCGACCAGGGAAGTCGGGTCACTGTAACTGTTCTCGTTACCGGCCAGAATCGCCAACAGCATCCCATCTCGAACCACCTCGATCTGATCGTATACCTCTCCATTGACCCAGGAGAGTTCCACTTCAAGGCCGGTCGCCTGGTTGCACACCAGAGCCTGGATCGGATCACAGGTGCAACTGGGATCTGCAGCGCAGTCCGGGTCGAGACAATCGGTCAGGCCGTCAAGGTCGTCATCGATTCCGTTGGAACAATCCTCCGGCTGAGCCGCGACGAGTTCGATGAGCAGCAAGCCGCTACCGCTTTGTCCTGCAGCAGCAGCACCCAGACGAATCGTCAGTTGATCACCGACAGTGACGGACAACTGGACCTCGGCATCGAGGCCACAGGCGTCGCCGTTGCAAGCGACCTGTACCAGCGCACCACAGGAACCCTGGTACACGATGAGGCTAGAATCGTAGGTCAACAGACCACAGGTACTGACGGTGAGAACACCCGTTCCAGGCACCTGTAAGCTGTACCACACATCGTTGCTCATCAATCCGACGAAGGAACCAACACACGGCCCTACCGAATCAGCGCTGTCACTGGCACCGATGGTGTTGACCGAGTTGAGGCCAAGACCGGCCACCTCGGCAGTCAAACACTCATCAGCAGGGAACGGGATGCAGGCAGGATCCCCAGCACAATCGGGA
>CAWLAN010000196.1:0-4005 GCA_963854815.1 Planctomycetes bacterium UBA1146 | reverse complement strand
AGGCTTTCTCTCACCTCACGCTGAGCCTGACGCGCTTCACGATCGCGGCGACCGCGCTGTGAGGGCATCATGACCCATGCGCCTTTCATCTTCTCGGCGTCGATCGACTCCATATCTGCTGGAAGCACGATAGCCGGACCTTCTTCGACTCCTTGGGTTCCTGCCGACCAGGCGGGGGTGCCGAACTCGAGATCCATCTTCTCCGGTGCAATCATTTGCCCGCGCCAGGGTCCACGCTGGAACGCTACGGCGAACTCACCGGCTTCTTCCATCACAACATTTTGAAGGCCATAGGAGACGAACAGGTCTCTGGCCCATTCACAGGCGAGGTGATCCTGATGGCTCCCGGTAAGACGGGGACCGATCCCGTTGACGAGATGGTCGACGACATCGACGACGTTGTTGTCGTTCAGGCCGATGTCGATCACCTTCTTCTGCATTTCAGTCAAATTGACGTTTTCTTCATCGCCAGCGTGAATACTGGGTAGGACAGCAAACATGGCGATGACACACAGCGAGAGGGCGGTAAACCGCATGTTGATTCCTTTCAGAGAGACCCTCCGGGGTCAGCGAAATCTACCCGGGAGGGGGCTACCCGGCACGATAAAGGTCGTCCAGGATCGGTCAGAATCGCAAGGATAATGGCCACGGTCAAGGAGGCGATAGGCGCCCAGATGCCACTGAGCACCTCTGCACCTCAAACACCTCCCTGGCGCTTCTCCTGTTTCGCCCAGGAATCCTTGAGAGGAACGATCCTGGCGAGGTGTGGCGATCCGGAATGGGATAATTTCTGATCTGCCACGAAGTATCCGACCCTCTCCAACTGGAACCTCTCCCCTGGCTTGGCTTCCTTGAGCATCGGTTCGCACAACGCCGTTGTCTCCACCAGCGAATCCGGATTGAGGAAATCGGTGAACTCTTTCCCCTCTGGCGCATTGTCAGGATCGGGCTCGATGAACAGGGGCGAGTAGAGCCGCACAGGAAGTTCCACCGCACAGGAGGCCGGAACCCAGTGGATGATTCCTCTCACTTTTCTGCCATCGGGTGTCTGTCCTCGAGCCGTTTCAGGATCGTAGACACATCGAAGTTCCTGGACCTGTCCCGATTCCGGATCCTCGATCACTTCCTTGACCTTGACGCAATACCCGTATCTCAAACGTACCTCAGCACCCGGGGCGAGCCTTCTCCACTTGCGTGGCGGATCCATCCGGAAATCGTCGCGATCGACCCAGACTTCCCTCTCGAAAGGAATGGAACGTGTACCTGCCGATGGATCCTCGGGGTTATTGACTGCTTCCACCATTTCCCCTTCACCCTCGGACAGATTCTCGATCACCAGTTTGAGCGGATCGAGAACCGCCATGCGACGGTTTGCTGTACGATTGAGATGATCCCTGAGGGCATTTTCGAGAATCGATAGTTCGATGGTCGAGTTGAATTTCGCCACACCGATATTCTTCATGAAGGCACGGATCGCCTCGGGCGTGTATCCGCGACGACGCAAGCCAGCGAGGGTTGGCATGCGCGGATCGTCCCAATCCTCGACGTGCCCATCCTCGACAAGAGTGCGCAATTTTCTCTTGCTCAGCACGGTGTACTCGATATTAAGGCGTGCAAATTCTGTCTGCCGCGGCACCGATTCGAGTCCGATCTTGTCCAGGAACCACTCATAGAGAGGACGGTTGTTGTTGAACTCGAGCGAGCAGAGTGAGTGAGTCACACCCTCGATGGCATCTTCCTGGCCATGGGCCCAGTCATATGTGGGGTAAATGCACCAGTCGTCCCCGGTCCTGTGGTGAGTGGATCGCTGGATGCGGTACATCACCGGATCTCGCATGATGATGTGAGGAGACTCCATGTTGATCCGTGCCCGCAGCGTTTTCTCCCCATCCGAAAATTCTCCGGCTTTCATGCGCGTGAACAGCTCGAGGTTATCTTCAACAGAGCGATCACGATGAGGACTGTTGCGGCCCACCTCAGTGAGAGTGCCGCGATATTCCTTCACCTCATCACCGGTGAGATCACACACGTAGGCATCTCCCTGCTGGATCAACTGAGTCGCCCAGTCATACAGTTGACCGAAGTAATCACTGGCGAAGCAAAGTTCATCCCATTCGAACCCGAGCCAGCGGATGTCCTCCTGGATCGAATCGACGTAGCGTTGCTCCTCTCGGGACGGGTTGGTGTCATCGAAACGGAGATTGCATCGGCCTTGATACTTTTGAGCGAGTCCGAAGTTCAGACAGATCGCCTTGGCGTGACCGAGATGAAGAAAACCATTCGGCTCTGGCGGAAAACGCAACTGGACCCTGCCGTCATCGACACCAGACTCGAGATCCAGATCGATCATTTTTTCGATGAAATTGGCAGAACTGTCCGGATATTTACTTCGTTCCGGATTCATCCCACTCATCCACTCCTCCTCTTGACGATTCAAGGTCTGTTGTATCGAAATGACACATCTGAAGGAAGTTGACTTTCCTGTACCTCTGCATCGGTTGCTTTTACCACCCCTTGCTTGGCCTTAGTATTTAGAAATGGGAAATGTATGCAATCAATCGTCCATTCCCGGAATGGACGATGGGGCTGGCAGTTGAGTGTCAGCGCGGAGGGCTTCTAGCCTTTCGCGTGGGGCGCTCCAGGTGGAGAGACGGAAATTATGAATTTGATCCAATTGTCTTCCAGAGGGCTTGTTCTTCTGATCTTGATCCTGGTTCCAGTATTTGGCTCGGGTATGGGTGACTCTTACACGATGACTTTCTCCGATGGGGCTGCACCCCAGGGGAGTGTGCTCTCGGTGTCATTTTCATTCCAACACTCTGCGCCTACCGGAGTTCAAGGTTTCTCCTTCGGAGTCTGCCACGACACCAATCTGATAACCCTGGTGCCTGCGGGCAGTCCCTCCGATTTTGATTATGTTGCCGACTGGTCATCCACCGTTGAGGAACTCAAACTGGGTGGCCCTCCAGATTTCTTCCAGCAAAACGAGGAATTCGGCGGCTGGACCGTCGGCTGCGTGATCTGCTTCACCTCGTGCGACGTACTCGCGGGCGGAACTTACACATTCGGAAGTGCCAATTACAGACTCGATGGCCCCATCGGCACCATCACTTCCGTGGGGCTCTGCAATACTCTGGGAACCCCTCCGGTGTCCAGCGTGGCAGTGGTACAGGGAGCCTCGATGACGATGAATAGCATCGATGGCGAAATCGAAATTCTAGAACAACCACCGGTCCTGTTCCAATTCACAGCACCCGAGCAGCGCGTGAACTACAACCCGATCGATGGAGAAGCGACCTTCAGTACGATACTGACCATCACCGAGGATCCTTCCAATTCGACTTACCCCACCCCCACTCAGGGCTTCTCGATGAGTATCTCCACTGATCCAACTTACATCACGCCGACGGATGCAATTCCCGCGGGTGCTGTAGCTGCCTCCAACCCGGCTTTCGCACAGGCACTGATCACTCCCTCGGGATGGGCGATCGGAATAGTGTATGCCTTCCAGGTGCCCGTGTTTCTCGAATTTCCGGCTGAGACCGATGCGATTGAAATCTCGGGATCGACAGTGGCGAGTGCTCTGATCGGCGACGAAATCGGGCTCTTTGTGCCACTCCACTGGGAAAGCCTGGGGACACCTCCAATACATAATGTAGTGACCGTTAATAACGCGAGTCTCACACCGATTCTCGACGACGGGCATCTCGAGTTACACCCGGCGACGATCAAGGATTTCAAGCGTGGCGACTCCAACGGGGACGGCATCGTCAACGTTGCGGATGCCATCTGGAGCCTCCAGGAGATCTTCAATGGCGGAGCTCCAGGAACCTGCTTTGATGCCAAGGATTTCAACGCAGATACTCTCTACGACATCGGTGATCCCATCTGGTTGATCACCTACATCTTCTCGGGTGGACCAGCGCCTCCGACCCCCGGTCCCCTCGAGTGCGGAAATGACGGAGAACCTCAGGATTGCGAGATCTACGACGATTGTTGAGAATC
>CAWLAN010000195.1:0-4023 GCA_963854815.1 Planctomycetes bacterium UBA1146 | reverse complement strand
GAACCGACGAAGCGCTTGCAGGGCTGGAGGAACACTACTGGTGGTGCGCTCAGGAGCAAAAAGAGAGCGAAGTGAAGTACACCATCGACGCTCTCGCTTTTGCGGACACTGATCGATCCCTCGAGATTCTGAGAGAATACTCCCTCTCCGAGGACACCATCATCCATCGCTACCGTTTCGTCGGCGCATTGGCCGAGGGTTCACGATCTGCCGAGGCAATAGACATCTATTCCCAACTCCTCACTGACGATTCCCATTTCCGGGTCCGTCAGCGAGCCGCCTACGGGATGAAGGTATCGGGGAGCCTTGCCGAAATCTCATCGATCGAGAATGCACTCCAGTCCGAGGCAAATCCTTACGTACGACAGTCGATCCTCGGTGCCATCGGAGGGATCAGGGATGTCCGTTCCATCCCCCTGGTGAACCGGATTCTTCAGCAAGACCAGGTTCTTTCCACCCGCATCTCCGCGGTCAGGACACTGCTCAGGATCGAGGGTACAGCTGCTATCGAAGCACTCCAGGCAGCACTCAACGATGCTTCCCAACCTCAGCGAGTCCGGGATGAGGCTCAACGAGCACTGGGAAAACTGGGTATCAGTGGCTGACCACTGCTACCGCCTGCTTGAGACCAGCCAGGACCGATGCCACGATTCACACATCAACAGCGAACTTCGGCAATGCAACCGCCTCTCGATGCGGATGGACAGGAACCAGGACAACCCCCGATGGCTTCATCGAATGTGATGACAAGACCAATTCGAACAACCTGTTCCCTCGTCTGGGTGGGCGTCTTATGTCTCGTGGTCGGCTGTCAGCCGACGTCTCGTCCCGGCCTGATCTCAGCACGAATCGAGGGAACTCTCGATGACGGGGTCGGAAATGGTGATCGAATCATCCTGGTTCTCGACTCTCCTGTAACGCTGAACGGTAACCCGCGAACGGGGCTCGTATTCACTCCTGCCGATGGAGTCCACAACCGGGACTACGCCATCAGGACAGGGTCAACACGAAACGTACTGGTCGTAGACATCGAAGCCGGGTTCGAGGATCTGGTCGTCGAGGGGACTTCCAGTTCCGGCCCTTCCACCTCGATTTCTCTGGATCTGGGTTCACTAGGGTTGATCAGGGATGATGGAACCCCTCTTTCGGGTCTCATCGGGCCAGTGGATCTGGAACCTCCCCCTCCAGACCCTGCTCTTCTCATCGATGCTCGCTGGATCGATTCCGATCAGAGTTCGACCGTAAACCAGGAGGATCTGCTGCTGTTGAGGTGGGATCAGCCGGTGCAACTGTCCGATCGGACAAGAGCGAGAAAACTCGAGATCTCGAAAAGCCTTGTACGCCTCACCGTCGAAGGTGATCGACTCGGTTCTGCAAGTTCTCCCGCTCATTTCCTCGATGGTCCACCGTCTCGAGAGACCAGAATACTGCTCGGGAGCGCACCTCAACTCACTGTTGATGGGGTGCACGACCCCAGCCGCTCACGTTTCGAGGGCTCCCCCAGCGGGATCGCCATCGGTGCCACCACGATCTTGCCCACGGATACCCTCGTCACGCTGCAGGGTGCCGGAGTGGCCTCTCCCAACGTCATCGATATCGAAGGAGATTGTCATCCATGGCAGGTTCTTCCGTTACCTGCCGGCATCCCTGCTCTGGAGGGACACACTCTCACACTCCTTCCCAGTGGCCAGGTCCTGGTGGCCGGAGGTCGCCTGTCACGCCCCGGTGGAAGATACCGCGTGGTGTCCGACGCCTGGATTCTTGATCCCCAGGGAGATCACCTCGGCCCTATTCCGATGCATGCTCCACGCAGAGGCCACACCGCGACCCTTCTGCCAGGCGAAGATGGCATCCTCGATACCGAGGACGATTTCGTCCTGCTGATGGGAGGCCGGGATGGATCTCACGCTCGACATGATTCCGAAGTATTTCTTTTTTCTTCGATCACGAAAGAATTCATTCCTGTAGAAACTGAGTCCGAACCCACTCCTCGCTTCGAACATACCTCTCACCAGATAGGAGATGGGAATTCTCTGCTCCTGGTCGGAGGACGACTCGACGACCGACTCAACGGTGTTATCGAACACCTGGAGGTGCATGTAACAAAGTCCGACGAGGGATTCGAGGCCGTGGCCACCACGAGCCCGCTGGGCCAGTTGAGATTCCCGAGACACCAGCACGCATCGATTCTCTTCCAGGACTCGGAGCAACCTCTGCTGTTGATCTATGGTGGATACGGCGGCTCGCTGGGAACTCCACACGTACCACTGACCGTGGAAAACTGTCGCATACTCGCTGCACCGGAAGCATTCAGGATCCGGACTCATTCGGGGGATGCGCGCCGACTCCTGTTGGCTTCCGGAGCCGATTTACCGGGTCCAAGGCGAGGGTTACACCTGTTCCCTCTCGACGATCCCACAGGCCAGGGGAACCGAGCTCTGCTGGTAGCAGGAACCAGGAGAGAGGCGACAACGGATGCCTTTTCGCCGAATCACATCACTGAATGCAGAATCGGCTACAGCGTTCGGGCGGAAGACCTGGGAAGGGGTCGGATCCGACTGCTGTGGAGCCCTGCTGGACGACTCCCGGTGGAGATGTTCCAACCGTGTATCGCCTTGATACCCGGGGGCAGAATCCTCATCGCAGGAGGTCTGGAGAAGGAAGGGCGGCCCACTGCCGAGGCCGCCATCTTTGATCCAGTTTCTGGCATCCTGGAGAGGATCTGCCAGACGATGTCAATTCCAGGGGATGACTCCGGAGCCATCATCGCATCTCGGGCGGTGTCTCTTTGGGGAGGCGCGATGATTCTCGGCACTTCCCCCGACTATCATTCCAGTCGGGCGATCCTATTTCGTCTGGGGAATTGACTACCGATCAAACCGCAAGGCCCAGGATAAACTCACTCGGAATTGCCGGCTGGTGCTTCGCCGGAGTAACTGACCAGTTTCACCGTAAGAGCCCATGTGTCGGTACTCGAGCCGCTTTTTTTGTTCTTATTGGTATTGGTGAGTTCCATCTTCTCGAAACCAAGGTGCGGCGCTCGAGAACGAATTCTCTCCAGAAATACGATCTGATCTCTGAGAGGCTTGACGCCGAAGGTCGCAAGATAGGTATGCTTGGTCAATCCCCCGACCGGTGGCGACTTGTCAGTACGCGAACTGATGATCTCAGGCTTGGCAGCCGAATTACTCATGTCACTGATGATCGAGGCGATGATGCTACTGGTCTTGCTGGCGTTCTTCTTGCTCTCTTCACGTCGACGATGGTCCAGAACCACCTCTTTGCTTCCAGCACTGGCGAGTAGATCCTTCAACTCGTTGAAGTTGCGGACCTCGGTTTCGGTAGCCCTGCGATACTTCTGCGATTCGGTCTTGATCCACCAGCCCCAAGCTCCGAAAACCGCCGAGCACAGGAAGAGAGTCAGCAGCAGAATCTGAGTCAGATCACTGCCTTCCTTCTTGGAAGACATTTTCAATTCCTTCCCAGCACTTCGGTGATGGAGCTCTTGAGTTTCAAATCCAGCAATACTTTTTTCTTTTCACCGGCAGTTGTGACTTTTTCTTCCAGCGTGAAAAACTTCGATCTATTCTCGAGCGCAGAGACCGCTCGCTCTGCAGCACTGGCATCGGGCACGAAGAACTCGACGGTTGATTTTCCGTCCTTCTTCTTCAGGCCATTGAAATTGAACATCGTCCACTCCGGGTAAACCTTTGGATTTGCCGAGGCAATCCCCTTCGCCACGTCATCGAGCAAGTCGAGACTTGACAGGAACTGGGCCACCTTCGCCCTGCTTCTACCTGAGGATCCGCCCCTGAGTTCGTTGAGCCGCGCCTGGGCGCTTCTCAGGTAATTCGGAGTTGGAGACCGTGGAGCAGCCCCGAATCGCGCCATGTACACCTCGGACATGTTTGTGCGAACGGTTTCGTACTCCTGGCGTCGGAATTGTTTTTCACGGTGATTCGAAACGAGCCAACTCACCGAGATGAACCACAATACCAACCCCAATAGCAGAAGACCGGGGAG
>CAWLAN010000194.1:0-4039 GCA_963854815.1 Planctomycetes bacterium UBA1146 | reverse complement strand
CTCGACGGATGGAAACAGGTGGCTGCTCGTCTCGATGAAATCGATTCGGCTGGCCGGGTGCTATCCCATCACGCCGTGGGGGATCTTGGTGCCTGGCAGTGGCTTCGATTTGCCCGGATACACACCCAGCATCATCAGAGGATCGCCGGGCGAATCATCGAGGCTTCTGAAGAAACGGCGTGATCCGGGCGAATCGCACAAGCCGACCGTAGTGGACCCTTCAGAGTTAGCGTCATCGGTCTGCAACACGTGGAAACCGTGGAGCGCCACCGAGGTAGGGGAACCGGTCGAAGTCTGGCCCTTTGCCCGTCACTCGTGGGTCGCCGCTTTTCTCCAGTTCTGCAAAGAGCTGCTTTTTCAGTCTTTTCAACGTTGCGGCATAAGCAGGATCAGCGGCGATGTTGACCAGTTGATCGGGATCCTTCTCGAGATCGTAGAGTTCGTCGGAGGGGCGCTTGCCGAAGGAGAGTTGATAGAACAGCCGATGAGCATCGTCTTTGTTGCGATTCTCGACGATGTAATTCTTGGTCGGACCATTATCACAATCGGCGAGCCAGGCGTTGGTGAACGCCGCCTTCTGGTAGTGGGGGGTCCCTGCCGGCCAGCGATCGGGAAAGAAGTTGTGGAGGTAGAGAAAATCGTCGGTGCGCAGGGCGCGGGTCGGGTAACCACCCATCTCTGGAGCCTCCTGGCCGGGAACATGGCGTTCCTTGCCATGCAGGATGTAACTTCGATCGCTGGTGCCCTTGCCCGCTAGCAGCGGTAGCAGGCTACGGCCGGTGACCACTTCAGGAATGGCGACTCCCGTTGCTTCGTAGAAGGTCGGAGCCAGGTCGATGAGACTGACGAACTCGGTCACCACCGTGCCCGCCTTGACATTTTTCGGCCAGCGCACCGCCAGCGGTACCCGCGCACCGCTGTCGTAGTTGTTGCTCTTGCAACGCGGAAACGGCATGCCGTGATCGCCGGTCATGACGATGATGGTGTTGTCGAGTTGACCACTGGCTTCGAGCTCAGCGATCGCTTCTCCCACGACCCGGTCGAATCGTTGCACCTCGAGGTAGTAGTCCGCCACATCTCCGCGTACCTCGGGAGAATCCGGGAAGTGACCGAACAATTTGATCTTCGACAGATCCATGCCACTCCTGGCACCGGAATCCCTGTCGAAGCCACGGTGCGGATCGTGGCTGCCGAGCCAGTAGCACCAGGGTTTTCCCTCCGGTACCGCCTTGATGAAATCTCCCAGGGTCTTGCGGGCCCCCACCGGCGGACCGGCAGGTTGGCGGCCCGGGGTTTCAGTTCGTCCCGGTCCCCACCCCTTGCTCTTCGAGCCGGTCTCGTAACCAGCCCGGGCGAGAATCTCGGGGTAGGTGTCGAACCTGTCGGGTAGCACGCTCCACAGATTGGCCGCGCCCTCCAGTCTCCAGTGCCATTGTCCCGTCAGGATCGCCCCTCGCGATGGTGTGCACGATGGCGACGAGACGTAGGCGTGCTGAAAGAGAGCGCCTTCGGCGGCCAGACGGTCGAAGGTCGGCGTCTCGACCACCGGGTCATCGTAGGCTCCGGCATGAGGCCAGCCCCAGTCGTCGGCGATGGCAAACAGGATGTTGGGCCTGTCGGCGGCACGGACCGGGGTCGGATCCTCTTGAGCCTGTGTCGTGGATACAAGGCAGGCAGCCACTGCCATCATGACGATCACGGTAGTGGTGACGATGGTCTTCATGCGGGCTTCTCCTCATCATCGGAACCGGACGGCTCTTGCCACAGTTCGACCCGGTTCCCCTCCGGATCGGTGACCCAGCCGAAGTGGCCATACTCGCTGTCCTCGGTGCGCTCATCCACATCGCAGCCAGCTTCTCGTAACTGGGTGAGCATCGCATCGCGGTTGGAAACCCGGAAATTGATCATGAACTGATTCTGTTGCGATCCGAAGTACTTGGTGTCCTCCGGGAATGCACTCCAGATTCCACCGCTGCCATCACTGCTCCCCACCGGGCCGGGCAAGATCGCACCGTGCCACTCGTCGTCGATGTCCACTCCGAGATGTTCGCGATACCAGCTAGCGAGTGCAGCTTGATCGTGCGCACGGACGAATACGCCCCCGATACCGATCACTTTTTCCATGGGACCTCCATCATTTCGTCTCATCTTCGAGCAGATCGAGACAACACTTCTTGTACTTGCGACCACTTCCGCAGGGACAAGGGTCGTTGCGACCGATCTTGGAAGCAACCCTCTCGATCGGCTCCACCTCGCCACGAACTGATCGAAGGTAAGAGTCCGCGAGTACGTCGACGACACGTTGGTGTGATTCACCCCCGGCGAGTCGTCCACGTTGCTGCAGATCGGCGAGGAAATCTCCGATGAGCCGAGGGACCTGTTGCTGGGCCTCATCAGGGATGGACAGTCCGCCAAGTCCATCGAGAAGGCCAGCCCGGACATCGCTTTGCTCGATGGCATCGGGGGCTACTTTACGAATCGAGCAGGCGTGTCGGAGGAAGGTAGCGAGAATCCCCTGGGCATGCGGTGCTACTGAACGGTCGACTCGATGTCCTGCATCGTCGATGAGGAAGTCCGAGACCCAGTTGTCGATCTGTTCCCGTATCCAGCGCTCGTCCAAGGCAGACCCCTTCCCGGGGGACAGGATCTTCGACGGGTGGCCCAGACGCCAGTCGCAGTCGCTGATAGAGGGGCGAACTGGCGCTGTGCGGCTGCTAGTATGCCTCTTTGCCGACCGGAGAGAGAGAGGCATGTCGATGACCATTCAGAAACTGATCTCGTGGACCCTTCCGCTGGTATTGTTGCTGGTTCCGTGCACCTTTGGTGCGGCTCAGGAAGAGGTCGGCGAGAAGAAAGCAGTGAAGAAGCAGGTGATCTCCGTCTATGACGTCGAGGCGGATGCTTCTGCCGATATTGCGGCGGCGCTGGCTCGTGCCAATAAGAATAACAAGCGAGTGCTGGTCGTCTACGGCGGCAACTGGTGTGGATGGTGTGTGAAACTCGATGAGTTCTTCAAGAAGGATCGCAAGGTCGCCCGTACCGTTCGGTACGAGTACGAGGTGGTGAAGGTCGATATCGGTCGCTTTGACAAGAACATGAGCATCACCGAGAAGTATGGAGCGCAGTTGAAGAAGGAGGGTGTTCCCTACATCACCGTCCTCGACGGCTCTGGCAAGGTCGTGGCCAACCAAAACACCGGAGATCTGGAACAGGGCGATCACCACGATAGCGCCAAGGTCGAGACCTTTCTGCAGGCAAAGAAAGCACCTCCTCAGGATGCGGAGAAGGTCCTTGCAGGGGCACTCGAGCAGGCGAAGAAGGACGGTCGCAAGGTGCTGGTGCATCTCGGGGCTCCCTGGTGAGGTTGGTGCGGAAGACTCGAGGAGTTCCTCGGGACCCCCAACGTTGCACAGTTGATGGCTCGCGATTTCATCGACGTGAAGGTCGATATCGACCGGATGACCCACGGAAAAGAAGTGGCCAAGCGTCTGCGTGGTACCGACAGGGGTGGCATCCCATGGATGGTCATCCTCGACGCCCAAGGCAAGGCCCTGATCAACGCGGATGGCCCCGAAGGCAACATCGGCTGTCCTGTCCAGCCGCAGGAGCGGTCTCATTTCATGAAGATGGTCGAAACCACGCGCGACAAACTCACCAATGGCGATCTTAGGAGTCTGGCCGCGGAACTGCAGAAGTTTGCCGACAAGATCATGGCGGCCAGGAGACGCTAATAGAGCCGTTTCTGAGGCGTTTTTGACCCGATCGTTGTCGCGATTGTAGGGGCGTTCACGCGCGTCCAGTCGTGCTTCAAATATTTGCTGCATCGATATCCAGGCCCGGATTATATCGTCACTCCGAACTCAACTGACAATCCCAGAAGGCAACTCTTCTGGGTCCCATGTGCACGAGAACCCAGAAAAATATAGACGAAATAGGTGATGAGCCTACATATCGATAGGTAGCGAGTTGTGAGTAAAAGACCTCTCTCACATTTCGGGGAAAGTGGTAATAGAGGTCGGGCGGTCAAAGGGAGGGGAAC
>CAWLAN010000193.1:0-4051 GCA_963854815.1 Planctomycetes bacterium UBA1146 | reverse complement strand
CCGAGGTCGAACAGAACTCGACCGGCGAGAGCACCGATAGCGAAACGGCTCGGTTGTTGGAGATCGTCGACCGCATGCAGAAGCCGATGACGGGAGAACCCCGTCAGATCAACTCTTCAGCGGGATCCGATGCCAAGCACGAAGCTCTGATGAACACTGCCGATCGTCCCGAGTCTCTCGAGTCGTTCCTCTTGCGCCAGTTGTTGCTGCTCGATCTCGATTCGCAGCAGCGTCACGCTTGCGAACTGGTCTGCGGCAATCTCGATGAGCGTGGTTGGTTCATCGATGACTGCGAAGATCTTGCTCTTTGCTCAGGAGTTTCTCTCGACAAGGTTCAGCAGGCGCTCGCCATTGTACGTCGACTCGATCCACCGGGAGTGGCCGCACAAGGTCTTGCCGATTGTCTGCTGTTGCAACTAGGAAGCGACATCGAGACGATCGAGTACCGCATCATCTCCGAATGCATCGACGACCTGCTGGGCAACTCATTGCCCCGGATCGCAACCAAACTGTCCATCTCGCTCGGCGAGGTGCAGGAGGCGTGTGATCTGATTCGCCAGCTCGATCCGGCTCCCGGATCGAGTTTCATCGACACCAGTCACCATGTAATTGTTCCGGAGATCACCGTCGATGAGGTGGGAGATCGTTACGTGGCTCGCCTGTCCAGTGATCGTCTACCCGATCTGCGCATCTCGCCCACCTGCACGGCGATCCTCAAGGAGCCAGAGGTGAAGAAGGAGGTCGCCAAGTACATCCGAAATCGCGTCGAGAGTGCTCGCTGGCTGATCCAGGCCATCGAGCAGCGTCGTCGTACCCTGATCGACATCGCCCAGGCGATCGTCGATCGCCAGCAGGATTACCTGCGCGATGGACCGGCCCACATCCGGGCCCTCACCATGCAAGAGATCGCCGATGTTACTGGTGTTCACATCTCGACGGTGAGTCGTTCTAGCAATGGCAAGTACATGCAGACATCGAACGGTGTCATCGAACTGCGACGCCTCTTCACCGGCGGCATTGCGCGCGAAGACGGTGGTCTCGAGAGCCGCGAGAGCATCTGTGAGGCGATCCGTGACATCATCGATGCCGAGGACAACAACTATCCCCTCAGCGATACGCAACTGGCCAAGCGGTTGACCAGCAAGGGCATCAAGATCGCCCGCCGCACCGTCACAAAATATCGTGAACGCACAGGCATCCCGCAGGCCAAACTGCGCAAGCGCTACCCCGTGTGAGTCTGATCGAGCGATCCTGGCCATTACCTCTCGGTCCTGTCGTGTGGTTGTGGAGCAGATATACTGAGAATGCCCGTCTCGATGTGATCGGCGATCTTTTGTCGGCTTGCCGGGAGGTATTCGATGCGAACGGCCTTTCTGCTGCTTCTCACCATGACATCTGTGAGCCTGCTGAATGTGCCATCTTTTGCCCAGGGTAATCCCGACTACCAGTTGTCACTGTCGAGTGGCTCGGGCGAACAGGGCAGTAGCGTCGATCTGGTCGTGAGTTTCGACAACACCGGTTCGACGGTGCGTGGCTGGGCCTTTGGCGTCTGTTCCGATCCCTCGCAGGTGACCATCGTCGAGGTGGTCAACGAGAGCGGCACCAACACCAGCAATAACGGCGGTCTGCCCGATTTCGTCGAGATCAACATCATCCCGGAAGCCTGGTCTGGAAGTGTCATCATCGACCTGTTCGGAGGCATCGGTCTCGATCCTGGCCTCGGCTACCTGCTCAACCGGGCGACCTATTCCCTCGTTGGAAATCAGGGCACCGTCGCGAGCATCGAGTTCTGTGTCTATCCCGGTGTGCCTCCGATCACTCCCGTCATCATCATCGGCTCGATTTCAGAAACTCCGACGATGATCGATGGAACCATCACCATCGGGGCCGGTTTCATCCGCGGTGAGTGCAACGGGCTCTCCTCCATCAACCTGGCCGATCCGATCTTCCTGCTCGGCTTCCTCTTCATCGATCCGATCGAACCGCCCTGCCGAGATGCCTGCGACCTCAACGACGATGGTTCCATCAACCTGGCCGATCCGATCTATCAACTGTCCCATCTGTTCAGCGGCGGCCCGCCGCCGTTACCACCCTTCCCCGACTGCGGTGACGATCCGACCGATGATGTTCTCGATTGCGGCAGTTTTTCGATTTGCCCCTGACCCGGCTGAAGACGACGCGCTCGGTTGCGAGATCTTCCCCATCTGCCCATGGGTTACCGATAACCTGTGGGTGGCATACTTTCCGTGGTATGGGTGACGCATCACGGAACCATCGGAGATGATTGGCGCGGAGGTCAGGCGAAGATGAGTCGATTCAAGAAGATGCTGCTGGGAGCGATGCTACTGCTGTTGCTGGCGGTGGCAGGGCTGTTCATCTACAAGGATTCGATAGTGCGAGCCGGGATCATCTCCGGGGGAGATCAGGTACTCGGTGCCGACAGCACTCGACTCGATTCTGCCTCCATCGATCTGTTCGGCGGCGGTCTATCGCTTCGCGGTCTGAAACTCGACAACCCCGATGGCTACCAGCAGCCTCACTTCTTCCAGCTCGCTGGCATCGATGCCGAGGTATCACTGGTTTCTTTGCTTCAGGATCGCATCGTCTTGCCGAGGCTCGAACTCGATGGCGTGGAAATCCTGGTGGAGTCATACGTCGATGAAAAGGGTCCGCATCTCAATCTACTGACCATCCAGAAGAAGATAAAGAAATCCGCTAATCAGCAAGCTGGCCGAGATTCGACCCACAGCGGCAAGAAGTTTGTCATCGAAACCCTGTCGGTGAGCGAGATGAAGGTGTCAGGCGTGATGACCATCCCGGGAGGCGGCTCCTGGCCTGTCGATCTTTCGGTGCCGGCCTTCGAGATCGAGGGCATCGGCGAGAAGAAGAACGGCATCGTGATGGCGCAAGTGGTCGTCATCATCCTCGATGCCGTCATCGCCAAGGCGATCGAGGAGATCGAGTCCGATGGCACCAATAAGTTGAAGGTACTCGGAGACGCCAAGGGTGTGCTCGATTTCTTCGGTAGAGGGCTGAAGGGCTCAGGCCTCGATTCCGCCCTCGGCAAGAAGTTGCTCGATGAGGCACTCAGGAAGGGCCTCGCAGATCTGCTCGAGGACAAGAAGAAGAAAGAGCAAGAAGACTAGTGGGGGGGAGCCACTTGTGTTGGCTGGTTACTCCTTCTTGAAACCCTTTTTCGCCTGGCGGTCTCGCTCGTGCAGGGTTCGATCGGAGAAGGTGCCGGCGACCGCCGGTTGATGGGCGTCCTTGGCGAACTGCTGTAACTTCGCCAGCATCTCGGGATTTTCCTTCGATAGATCCTTGGTTTCCGACGGATCGACCGACAGATCGTACAGTTCCCATGCCTTGCCCTGTGACGGGCGGGTCGCTTTCCAGTTTTGCATCCGCACCGCCCTCTTGGCTCCCAGTTCCCAGTACAGATATTCGTGCTGGCGCTGCTCGGCGGATTTTCCGAACAGTTCCTTTGTCATGGAGATGCCGTCGCTGTCGGCGGGAGTCTCGACCCCGGCCAGGTTGGCCAGTGTCGGCATCATGTCGGGGAAGTAGCACAGGTGATCACTGACTTGCCCCGGTTCGATCCTGCCGGGCCAGTGGGCGATCATCGGTATCCGCAGACCCCCCTCGTAAAGAGTGCCCTTCTGACCGCGAAACTCGACCGATGTACGAGGGTTCACGTTGGGTCCGTGGAAGCCACGGGGTGCTTTTTTGCTGCGGAAGTAATTCTGGCCGCCGTTGTCGCCACAGAAGATGACGAGGGTCTTCTGATCGAGTTCGAGTTCCTTCAACAGTTCGATGATTTCGCCGACCTGACGATCGACCATGCTGACCATGGCGGCGTAGCGGCGCGCATCCTGTGGCCACGGTTGATCTTTGAACTGCTGCCAGGCGGGATCCTGTTCGGGAATGTCAAACATTCCATGCGGCGGGGTGATCGGTAGGTAGCAGAAGAACGGTTGATCGGCGTTATCCCGGATGAACTGGCGCGCCGCTTCGATGATCTGGTAGTGGGAATAGGTTTGCCCCTGGCGGC
>CAWLAN010000192.1:0-4118 GCA_963854815.1 Planctomycetes bacterium UBA1146 | reverse complement strand
GTCGGCTCCCATCCTTTTCGCTCCGCCACCACCGCCAGCAACTCCTTCTTGGCGTAGTGAGCGGCCAGTCTGGCCGCCGGGGTGAGTGTGCCTATCGTCGTGGATCCACCACTCATCGGACCCTGAGGATCGTTGGTATCACCGATCCTGGTGGTGACCATCTCGAGCGGAATCCCGAGCTCCTCGGCAGCGACCATTCCCATGACGGTGCGCGTGCCGGTACCGATATCCTGGGCGCCGTTGCGGATCTCCACCGCACCATCCTTGGAGATCCGGACCAGCGCACTGGCGCCACCACCACCGGCAGAGAACCACAGGTTGCTGGCCATCCCGACTCCGGAGCAGATGCTGCCAGCCCCCCCTCGAATTCGATCGTTATCCCAGCCGATGCGCTCCCTGGCGATGTCGTATTCAGCACTCCGGATCGGATGGTCGTCGTTCTTCTTGCGAAACTCGATCGGATCGATTCCTTCGATGGAGGCAGCCGCCATGTCCATCATCTGCTCGAGGGCGAAGGAGCCTTGCGGCCAACCGGGCGCGCGATGAGCACGAGCACCACCGCAATTGGTGCGCACTCCGTACTCGACCTTGTCGACCTCGCCGAGCTTGTAGATCCCGTCGTTGTGGGCGCCAGCGCCGCCGGTGCCGGTTCCCGGGGTTCCCCAGCTACGAATCTGGACTGCCTGGATGGTTCCGTCCTTGTTGACTCCCATGCGGATCTTCTGGAGCGAGTCGGGGCGGTTGCCGGCGCTGGTCTGCTCGCCGGAACGATCGAGCAGCATTTTCACCGGTACTCCGGCTTGCTTCGCCAGCAGAGCGCCGATGACTCCTTCACGCCCGGCAGAGAACTTCGACCCGAAGCCCCCTCCGACATATTCACACAGAACCCGGCACTCGCTGGCATTGACCTTGCCCCAGTTGCTCGTCAGTTCACCGCGGAACCCGAAGGTCGCCTGGGTCGAGGCCCAGCACACCAGTCGTCCGTCTTCCCAGCTGCATACACAACCATGGGTTTCCAGCGGTGCATGGGTTTGAACCTGGGTTCGGAAGGTGCCCTCGACCACTGAATCGGACCCATCGAGGATCGCCTGCACTTCCTTCTCGCGAGCAGCCATCCGCTCGATGACCTGTCGATCTGCATCGGGATCAGAGTTGCCCCCACGGCGCCTACGCCGCGATCGAGGGCTGACACGCTGGACGTTTTGCTGATTTCCACGACCGACCTGGGGAGCCCCCGGGGCCATGGCATCGTCGATGGTGACGCAGAACTCCTTGACGTCGTAATCGACCACGATGGCGCGCAGCGCCGCTTCTGCCTGCTGTTCGGTATCTGCTGCAACAGCGGCCACTTCGGCTCCAGCGTAGCGAGCGGTCGAATCCTCGAACACCTCGGGAACGGTGAGTACGGCCCGAACCCCGGGCATCGCCCTGGCTTTTGTGACATCGACGGAGCGGATATCGGCATTGCCATGGCGACTGCGCAGGATCATGCCCTGGATGAGCCCGACGGGACGCTGGTCATAGGCGTATTTTGCCGTTCCGGTCACCTTGGCAACCGCATCGAGTCGAGGCTTGCGCTGACCCACCACATCCAGTTTCTGACCCGGTTGCCACGGAGGGATATCCCCATCCTGGAGGCGAACCGTGAGATCGTGGAACTTGTCGCCGAATCCGACCTGGATGGTGATTTCTTCCGCCATCACTTTCCTCCCTTCCGGGAGGCGTACTCAACCGCCTCGATGACATTCTGATAGGTTCCACAGCGACAGATGTTGCCGGCGATCCCCTGGCGAATCTGATCTCGATCGGGGGAGGGATTCTGCTCGAGCAGAGCGGTACACGAGACCACCATTCCAGGGGTACAGAATCCGCACTGGAGAGCGTCCGTCTCGACAAAGGCCTGCTGCAGATCGCTCAGGTTCTCGGGGGTACCGATCCCCTCGACGGTAGTGATCTCGCTACCGATCGCATCGATGGCGAGCATGCTGCAAGAGTCGACAACGCGCCCATCGATGAGCACCGTACAAGCGCCACAGGAGCCCCGGTCACAGGCCCGCTTGGTACCGGTCAGACCGTGATGATCTCGCAACAAATCGAGCAAGGTCGTACTCGGGGGGGCCTCGACCTCCAGATCGGATCGATTGATCCTCAAGCGGATGGAAACCGGGCCTGGTCCCAGGATGTCCGGTTCGATCTCAGCCTTGCCGATGCCAGCGGCAGCCCCGGGGATCTGAACCACCCCTACCGCCGCCACCGCACCGGCTCCCTTGATGAAGGTGCGCCGTGAGACCTGTTCTTTTTGATCTTCTGGTAATCCCGACTCCGGATTCATCGTCATGATTCCTCCTCGCGTACCTTCCAGATGCTCGATTCGATCGGCACAGATCGTATCGCGCCCGGAGAGGCTCAGGAAGAAGGGGGGTGACGGTCCCGAGGAGAGCTCGGGGTCCTGGTGGTCAGCTCGGGGCGGATCGAGACGAAAACAGGCCGCCGAGGGGAAAACCCCGGCGACCTGGTTCTGGATCAAGATCCTGGTGACTCTGTCGGTCTCTAGAAGCGACCGCCATCGTTACGCTCGGGGCGAGGCTTGGCCTCACTGACGCGAACGCTACGTCCACCCATATCGCTGCCATCGAGGGACTCGATGGCAGATGCGGCGGACTCATCGGTTTCGAAGGTGACGAAACCAAAGCCCTTGCTGCGACCGGAATCACGGTCCATCACGACCACTGCATCGGTGATCTCGCCACAAGATTCAAAGTGAGTGCGAAGTTCAGATTCACCAGCTGCCCAAGGCAGTCCTCCAACAAAAATACGATTACCCATTTTCTCCCTGACCTCTCACGCAATCTCGACTAGATCGAGAAAGGCGACCTGGGGAGTATGCGGCCGCCCTGCGAACACTTTGCCCGGCAATGCCGGACGGAACACGAATTGCTCATAACCGCATACCGGCACGGTGCCGATGGCGAAATGAGCGGAAAAATCTAATGGACTGGTGGGGAAAGCACGACGAACCGAGCGGAACGTGCCACTGTGCAAAGAACTACTCAAAACCTATTCACGCCCCTGATCGTCAAGTACCTGAGGATCTCCTCGGAGAACCTCGTCGATCCGGGAAACACCTCACAGCGACACTTGCCGCATCGCCGAGCCCCGTATCAAACGGCCATTCTGCACAATCGGAACCGACTCGGCAAGCGAAGCTGTGAAATCCTCAGCGCCTCAGCCACATCTCCACCGCCTCGCGCAGGCGCTTGTCCTGGATCTCGAAAGTCAGTGCCTGCAATAACCTACGGGATTCGGGGCTGTTCACCTGCACCAGGGCGCAGATGACCTCATCACGATTTTTTTGCGAATCCCACGCCATCCCCAGCACTTCCACGGTGCCAGGGCCGGAAATATGGCACAAGCCGGCAATCTCACTGTCGCGCAGATGGCCACCGGCTCGCAGTTGAATTCTCATCTCCTCGACCCACGCCGCACCCGTGGTGTGATCGATGGGGACTGCCCCGGAGAGCGCGAGCATCGCGATATCTCCGTGGCACAGGAACTGTGCAATGTTACCGATTTCCACCCCGTCACGATCACGCTGGCGCAGATCGAGGGCAAACCGGAGCATCATGTCCGGCTCTGTGAGCAAGGTCGACAAAAGGTAGACAGCCCAGTACTCGGCCGCCTCCCTGTAGAGCGGCCCAACCGCGCCGATCGGACTCAACTCGCCATCCGTATTCACCAGCAACTCGAGATACTGGATGGTATCGAGAGCAGCATCGAATTTACCGCTGCGAATCAACCCGAACACCTCGGTGGCCATTCCCCGGTAATTTGCCAGCGCCACCGTGTCATCAAGGGCCAGGGAAACCTGAACCGTATCGTTCACGACATCGCCGGCAGCAGGGCGCTCGTCCGTGACCTGCTGGTGAACCTCGTTATTTTCCGGTTTGATCACCCTGCCAGGCTCCAGCAGCAGTTTCGCGATGCGTTCATCGAAGCGCTGCTTGATCTCTTCGTGGGAGAGGAGGCGGGCTCTCAGTTCCTGTAACTGTGCTTCCATCTGCTGGATTTCACCGCTCTCGGTTGATTCAGGTTGTTCCCCCCAGAACAAGAAGATCGTC
>CAWLAN010000191.1:0-4121 GCA_963854815.1 Planctomycetes bacterium UBA1146 | reverse complement strand
CCCACCTGAGCCGCCAGAGAACTGGTACTCCAGAGCAAAACCGTGGCTGCCAGCAGATACAGGATCAGAATCCATCGATAGCAACCCACATTGCCCTGGGATCCCATTCTGTACCTCCTCGGATAGGCGAGCCGCGCTGAGGCTCCGCTCCATCTTCGGGGTCACCGCCAGTCAGCACAAGGATGGATCCCGCCCACAGGACAGACTCTGCAGGGGAATTGCGGCTCAGGTACAGGGCAAAGAATCGGGGGTCGGATCCTCACCCGGGGTCGGCCAGGGCAACTCGGGGGGCACTCCTGCACTGAAGAGATACCCGAGGATCCTGATGGCATCGGCGATATTGACGGAACCGGAGTCGTTCACATCCATGGCATCGAGACAGGACCCGCTCGGCCCCTGTACGAACAGATAGCCGAGAATGAAAATGGCGTCCGCAACATTCAAACTGAGATCCTCGTTCGCATCTCCGCGCAGGAAGATCGGTCCGCCACCACCCCCCGTAACATCGATACTGCAGGGAGTTGCCCGCGACTCCAGTGAAGATCTCAATGCCACGATTTCCCACTGATGCAACCCCGCTAAAACGCCGTCATGGAAAAACCCCACGGCCTGCCCCGACAGGACCTCCAGCAGAACTCCATCGAAGTAAACCTCGATGGAATCGTAATCCGGTTCGCCCAGTTGCCATTCGAGATTGACCCCTGAAGGGTTTTCAGTACAGGTGAGACCCGAAACGGGCAGCGGCGGCGAAGTCGGTGGCGGTGAATTATCGACTGAACAGTTACTGGGAGCGCTGGTCAGGAAATCTCTGATGGCGATGGCGGTGTACTGGAGTAACTCTTGCGGAGCGAACTGATCGGTAAAGGAGGTGCTGCTGCCCGGTAGGTTGGTGAGAAATACTCCATCGCGTTCGATCTGGATCAGATCATAGTCCACATTCCCCAGAATCCACGAGAGCAGGACGGAGCCAGAACTGGTAACGCACTCGAAATTCTCGATAGGATCGGGAGGACTGGGTGGGACGCCACCGAGCAAATCGATCACGACGTTCGTGTCGGAATCGAGAACCAGATCAGGGATGACTCGTGGCGAATACCCGGTACTGACAGGTGGGGTTGCCGTCAGGTCGTAGATTCCCGAAACCTGACGGATCGAAAATGCACCCAGGCCATCGGTGTCATTTCCAAATACATAGACCTCGGCTCCCGTGGCGCTGTCGTTGAGAGTGATCTCCACAGCCGCTACGGGGACAACTCCTGCGACCACCGTTCCGGTCAGGGCATACCCATCGGGCAACGTGACCACCCCCAGATTGGTCGCTGCAGTGACCGCGATCGATTCGATCACCAGAGGCGCCGCCCCGCTGGCGAATTTGGGCCGGAACGCGATGTCGTAGGTGTTTGGCTCCACCTGTACCGAGAAATTTCCGGAACTATTGGCGTTGTCATGGGCAGTGGGGATCTCGATCCCCGTGGCAGAGATGAAGAAATCGAGGTCGGTATCAGGGATGACATCTCCGCTGGTATCAGCCACGGTACCACTGACCGTGAATCCCTCCGGCAACGTCAAGACACCGACATCCACACCCCCGATGGGAACCGTGATGTCGGTCAACGAAGAGACCAGAGATGACCCTGTCGGTGGATCCACTTCAAGTTCCCAGGAACCTACGGGCACGAGTACCTGAAAAACCCCTGAATCGTCCGTGTTGTCACCGGGGGTCACGATTTCCTCATCCGTGATTGGATCTGAGACATCGATGTCGGCCCCCACCACGGGAGAACCGGAGGAATCCTCGATGGATCCTGTGAGTTCGTGGCCGACCCGTAACACCACATCTCCAAGATCGACTGCTTCAAACAGAGCAACATCAGGGATGAGACGAGGAACCAGAGGAACCGGGCTAGTCCCTGCTCCCTGGGTGAAACGGATGTCCCAGAAATCAGCGAATACCTTCACCGAGAAGATCCCCTCATCGTCGGTGAAGTCACCCGAGAAAGCTGTTTGCTGTCCACTGACAGGATCGAAGAAGTCGAGATCCACCGAGGGGAGGGGCTGTGCCGTTTCCCCGACAACTCGACCCGAAACGATGCTCGCGTCCTCGAGAATCACGGTTCCGAGATCGGTATTTCCGGTCAGATTCACCGACTGGACCACCAGATCGAAATAAGGCATCGAAGGCGCGGTCTGGAATTGGATGTCATAGAATCCTGGTGGTGCCACCTCACAGATCACCGTGGTGAAACTGCCATCCGCCAGGGTGACATCCTGGCTGAGGATCAGAGAGACTCCAGTGAAAGGATCGAGGATATCGATGTCGACTCCGACGATAGGCTCGCCAGCGACACCCATGACGGTACCGGTGATCACCCACGAGGTGGGAAGGCATTGCCCCTGGATCCCGGATGTTATCCCCAACACCGAGATCAAGGCCAGAACAAGGAGCCACAGCCCTTGCCTAACCTTCACCTGAGCGTTGATATTGCGACCAGATTCACATTTGCTGGCTGCCATGAGCCTCCGACAAAACTATGTAAATAGCGGGCTTGGCTGTGGATCCCAAGTACACAATAATTGACCCAACTTAAATATACCTGACCTGGCACGCAGGATCTGCCAAATTTGTCGCCGCTCTGGACCGTTTCTTACTTGTGGGAGGATCGACATCTATTGATCAAGTATCTCGGATCCAAACGGATCCTGATTCCTGCCATCGAGAGCCTGCTGGGAGAGTTACCCGACTGCCGCAGCGTTCTCGATCTCTTCAGTGGAACTTCCCGTGTTGGCAAGGCGCTGAAAGCCACAGGATGGCGAGTGTTCCTGAATGACTGGAATCACTACGCTCATACCCTCGCAATCGCTCATGTCGTTTTCGACAGAGAACGTCTCGACGAGGCGATCCCGGTGCTGGAACATTTGCGGTCCATCACTCCGGTCGATGGATGGTTCACCGAGACGTACTGTCGTCAGAGTCGCTACTTCACTCCGGAAAACGGTGCGCGTATCGAAGGGATCCGCGAGGAAATCGAAAAACTGGATCTCGACGATGAACTGAGATGCGTGGCTCTGACTGCCCTGATGGAAGCCGCCGACAGGGTCGACTCGACGGTCGGAGTGCAGATGGCCTTCCTCAAGAAGTGGGCCGCGCGTGCCCTGCAGCCGCTGCAACTCAGGGATCCGGATCCAGTACCACGTAGCCAACACGGAAAAGCCGAGGCGTATCGGCTGGAAGCACGTGAAGCGGCTTCCCGCCTGTCCGCCGATGTCGCCTACCTCGATCCCCCCTACAACCAGCACAAGTACCTCGGCAACTACCATGTATGGGAAACCCTGGTGCGCTGGGACCAGCCGGAGGTTTATGGCATCGCTTGCAAAAGGATCGAGTGCCGACAACGGCGCAGTGATTTCAACTCGAAGCCAGGAATCCAGCGGGCGATGGAGCAACTGGTCGAGATTCTCGACTGTCGCTACCTGCTCGTCTCTTTTAACAACGAAGGATATCTCGATCGTGCAGAGATGGAGCAACTACTGTCGACACGTGGAACGGTGACGGTTCTGTCCCGCAGCCATCCGCGTTATGTGGGCGCAAAAATTGGTATCCACAATCCGCAAGGTCGTAAAGTTGGCGAAGTCTCCCACCTCAAGAATACCGAGTATTTGTTCCTGGTCGGCGATGTGGAGATTGCCGATACGGTTCTGGAATCGGTCGGATTGACACGCGAGCAGCCGGTTCTCTAGTCCTCGACATCTTCAACGGCGATGAGGTCTTGTTTGATTTTGATTCCAAGCATCTGGGCGAGTCGGTCGACCTGGACACGATCCTTTTCGGGACAGTTTGATTTCCATCGACTCAGCGCCCCGGCCAACGATTCCTCTGGCTCAGGCACACCGTGATTGAGATACCTCATGGCGCGCCAGGCTCGAGGATCCTTTTCCAGCAACGGTAACCATGCCACCGCGATGACAAGTAATCGTTCACGCTTCAGGGGTGTCGATTCGACCTCCACTCGATGCTTCTTGTACCAATCCTCGATGGTCTCTCCCTCTGGCAGTGCCCCCCTCTCGATCAACTTCTGGACGTACTGTTCGAGGTGCGGAGCATATGAGGTCCAGTTGGGATA
>CAWLAN010000190.1:0-4130 GCA_963854815.1 Planctomycetes bacterium UBA1146 | reverse complement strand
TCAAGCAAACGACGTCCATCGAAGATGCGTACAATTGCTGGCCCAGCACGATCAGGCGATGCTGCCCGAGGAGGTGCTCGATCTCGCCACCGTGAACCTGCCCCCTCTTGAAAGTGCGATGACTGAGCCTGAGGCCCCGGAAGTGGTGTTCATCCCTACGACCATCAAACCCGGCGAAGACAGCGAATTGCCCGAGTTCCCGATCGATGCAGACCCCGGCAATCTCCCCGTCGCCGTGCGTAGCACCGCAACTGTCGCGACCCTGGTCGTCCCGCCAAGGGCCGTGGCCTCACGACTGGCGACCCGGAGTTCGGTCGATACCACCGTTGCCTCGGTAAATGAGGCTGCCGCTGCCCCGTCAAATATCGATCCACTTCTTCGATCCTACGCAACGCTGCTCAAGAAAGCGGCAACTCGCGGATCGACTCGCACCCTCTTGCAGCGACTCGAGGCGGGCGTCGGCCAGTTCGGTGGCAGTGATCCGGAAAACCGTGCGCGCGCCTGTGATCTGCTGGTCGCCGCCGAGTTACACGCCGAGGCAAAACCATACCTCGAACCACTGCCGGCCGAGGGAGATGCCAGCGCCGAGCTCCGCATCCGGCACGGGCTCTATCACCGTGCCGTCGCCGCGAAGGAAAAAGAACTGAAGGTGAAGCGGGAGCACCAGACCCGTTCGGCGGATCTGTTCTCAGCAGTGGCCGAGGACAACTCCGCCGAGGCGAAGGACCGCACTCGATCGGTGGCCTTGCTGAGCGAACTGCTGCCCGCTCTCTCGCCGAGATGGACAAACCAATGGCGCGCACGTGTCTTCGCTGGAGAAGGTGCAGTGGGCCAGGCGATGCTCGCCCAGCTGGGAGAGAAAGCCCGGAAACTGTTCCAGACCCGCGGTTCCGCCGTGATTCAGCGACTGGAGGTGATGCGGGCCATCCGAACCACCATCGACGCATTGTTGGATCAGGTGGGAACCGAGATCGGTCCCTGGCAAGCATCCATCAATGTGCTGGCGGTGGCCTTCGCCGATGAAGCGAACCTCAGTCTTGGAAGACCGGTCTCGACTGCCGCTAACCGTCGTCCCAGTCGCCCCATCCCCGCCAAGGATCTGGTCGACGCGGCTCCTGACGGTCGCTGGATTCGCGCCATCGCTCCATCCTTGCGCCAGGCCTGTACCCTGGCGGCCATCGCCTGTGCAGCCCGTGCCGATGAGCCCGCCCACGCGATGGAGGCACTGCGGGCTGTCGCCGCCGATCCTGCCGTCGATATCTCCGAACTGGCCTCCACCCTCATCTCCGAGTGGCAGAGAAATCTCGATCCGAACCGTCCCGACGATGAGTTCTTCTCATCGCGTATCATCACCTCCAGCGGTGTGTTCATCAGATCCTTCGGAGGCCAACCGAGTGCCCCGTTGACCCGTTCCAAGCAACGCCGAAGCCTTCGTCAACTCGGTGAGATGGTCACTGAACTGAAAGAACTGGGCGTTCCTGACATCGACTGGGAGGTGCTGGTCCGGGCCTTCACCGCCAGCCACAGCCAGGCAGAGGTCTACAGAATCGAGGACATCGAGCAGTTGTTCGGGCCTCTCGATGAACTTCCCAATGAAGTGGCCGAACCACTCGCCAGAGCGATGTGGCGCCAGTTGCAACGAAATTGGCGTAGCCCCGAGTTGCAACAGGCGAAGGGGACCCGCCGAACGACACTGGAACTACAAGGTGAGGTGGAGCGCGGTTACCGCCTCGCACAACAACTGGCCCATCACGCTACCGATCAGGCACCAATGACATGGGTGCCACAGATGCTCGCCGGCAATCTCTACTTCGATCTGGGAGAATTCTGGCGAGAACTCGATCCTGACCTGGAAAGATATGTTCCCCAGCGGGAAGCGGCCTTCTCCTGTTATTCGGAAGCGATACGCATCTACACGGAGGGTCTTGTGGCCGGACGAGAAAAACGCACGGTCGTTCCGCACCTGCAGTGGTTCACCAGTGCGCTCGGTGCCAGCGAACTGAGTTTCCTCACCATGACCACGAAACCCGAAAATGATCAGGTCGGACTGCTCATCGAAGCGATCGAGTCGCTCGATGTGGACGAAAACCAGCAACATCGAGGTCTCTTTGCCGATGCCGTGGAGAGGGCCATCGGACGTGTGCCTGCTGATCTGCGCTCGAGATTCGTTCGCCATTCGATGCGTGTCATCGGTAATCACCCTCTGGGTCGTGGCACGCGACGCCTGGCTCGGTTGTACGAGGATCTGGAATCAGAGGTGGAACTTTACATCAGTATCGACGGAAGCGTCGATGTCGGCACCGAGCCCTTCGGAGTGCGAGTCTCCTTGCGTTATACCGATGCTCTCGAAAGAGAAACCGGCGGATTCGATCTGTATCTGCGCAACCAGGTCTATGTGCGGTTGGCTCCGCAACCGATGGATTACAAGGACGATTTCGAGGCACGGCTGCGCGAGGCCTTCGATGAACACTTCGAGATCGATGCTCTCCAGTTCAACTCGCCAGACTTCCGTCCTTACTCGTTCCAACGACCCGGTTGGATGGAAAAGTCGTTCGCATACCTGATCCTGCGTGCCAGGGATCAATCGGTCGACCTTCTTCCCCAGGTACGTATCGATCTCGATTTCCGTGACGGCACCAACGGTTCAGTACGGGTGCCGGTGGTCTCTTCGGTGATCCCCATCCTGGCGACCAAGAACTCGGGAGCGCGACCCACTGAAGGCGATATTCAGGTCGAGATCACACTCGATGACCGAGAACTCTATTCCAGAAAACTGAAACTGGAGATCCTCGCCCAGGGGCTCGGAGTTCTGCCCGAACTGAACGGGATCTTGCCGGACTGGCAAGAAAATCTGACATCGAGCGGTTACGCACTCGCCGAGATCGACGGGCTGCTCGATAACGGTCTCAACGTGGTCAAGATCGAACCGGAGATCATGCCTATCGTTCCCGAGTCGGAGCGTTCCTGGACCATCCATCTCGAGGTTCCCGAGAGTCTCGACAGCAGTGAAGTCTTCCACTTCCCTGCCGCTGCCGATGGTATCGAACTCACCTGCAAGAAATATGCGGATTTCGACATCATCACTCTGGAAGAGCCGGTAGCGACATTGATGATCCCGGCTGCCGGGCTGCCGAAGTGGCTCACGATCGCCATCGCCGCCATCGTTGCGGCCTTCCTGCTCGTGATGCTCGGACGCAAGAAGAAGGTCGAAGAGATAGTAATTCCCCGCTGGCGCATGCCGGAAGAAGTCAGTCCACTTTCGATCGCTCACCTGCTGCGTCGAATCGAGGAAGAAGAAGGGCTCATCGACGAGAACGATCTTCCCGCTCTCCAGCAAGAAGTCGCCACCATCGAAGCCCGTTACTTTGCAGCAGAGAGTGAATCAGAAATCGATCAACAATCTCTGGAGAAAACGGCACAGCAGTGGATCCAGCGATCGAGGAACTAATTTCGACATTGTAAATTCTGGTTCTCAAAGCCATACTGCCTGCTCTACCTTGAGGAGGCTGATATGCCGCAACGCATCCTTCTAGGACTGCTCTGTCTGCTTCTTTCTGCCTGTGGATCTGGCGGATCTGGATCCTCTGGAGCCAACGTCCCCATTACTCATTTCTACTACGCTTACGATTTGCTACTCGAATGCGGTCAGCCGGTGTTTCCTAATCCGCCTATTGTTGAAGGTGGTATTCCGACTCAATATGAATTATTGCTGGGTGAGTTACCTCCAGGAATCTTCTTCAACAGTAGCACTGGAGAATTTTTTGGTGTCGCTTCTGAAGCGACGCCAGCGGAATTGATTCTAGTTCAAGCGAGCAACGAAGTTACCCAAATCAATGCGGCTCTGGTAGTTCAAGTGTATGCGGCAGATGTCTGCATCCCTAGTTATCCGAATGGGACTTTGACAGGAACCGTGGGAGAATTTGTTACCTTCGCCCCACCATTTCCTTGTGGGTCTTACAGCGTATCACCTCCACTCCCACTCAATACCGGGGTGAACTTTGATACTACTACGGGTGAGTTCTACGGCATTCCCTTGATTGAATATGGCCCCTCAATTCATACCGTGACTGCCTCGAACTGTCTGGGAGAGTGGGAAACGGATATCGAGATAGAGTTCAACTTGCCGCCTC
>CAWLAN010000189.1:0-4151 GCA_963854815.1 Planctomycetes bacterium UBA1146 | reverse complement strand
TTGTAAACCGAGTACTCGTAGTGCCAGGTGCCATCCCCGTTATCGGTGACCTTGTGAGCCAGGTAGCAGCGTCCATCGATAACCGGGACCGGTTGCACCACCTCGATCAAGGCTCCAGGCCAGGCCGCCTGTACCGTCCCCAGTTGGCTCGGGGCGGACATGTTCATCGACCAGTTGCCGCCGGGAGATCCCGTGACACCGATCGGTTCCCAGGCATGGTTGGTGGTGTGGTCGATATCCCCCGGATGAACCACGGAGACCTCGGAGATCCAGATCGAGCTGGGGTGCAAGGCTGGATCGAGATCGTCATCCTCGACCCAGAGGCGTTGCTCGACCTGATCCCACGGCCCCGAATCGGACTGCAGGAAAGAACCCTCGTAGATGAATCCGCCACTCCAGGGATCGATTTCACTACGTGGCCCCATGTTGATCTGGGCAGCGTTGCCGGCTGCACCATAGGTGTCGGAACAACCGACTCCGGTATAGGTACTGGAGGGGCTGGGGTTGCAGCCGAATCCGCAGGCATCGGCCTGGGCCGATGACCAGCCGTGCTTGATCCAGGAGCCACCGATCTGGATCAGACGATCGGAATCGAGGCGAAACATGTTGAAGGCCATCATCGGGTGACGTGGGTCGGGGTTAGCGAACCAGTCGAGCGGTTCGGTACCGCCGTTACACATCACCGACTCGGAGCCAAAACTGGCCTGCGAGCCCTCACGACCGACCATCACCAGGTTGTTGGAGTCTCCGATGATCAGGTCCTGCCCGCTGGTGGGAACCGGGGCTGTGTCGTAAATCCGCAGACACCACTCCTCGAGCATCCCCGTTTCACCCGTCATCTCGTCGGAGACGGTGAGAGTCCAGGAGCCGATGGGGTTGGAACCCGTGAAGGCTGAAAGATCTTCCAACGGTTGCATCCAGCCATTGCCATCGTAGGGCGGTTGGTTCGGGCTGCCACTTTGCCACCAGGTCAGATCGATCCCCCCGGTAGCCCCGGTCGGTTGGTTGTGCAGTGTCACGGTGATGCCATCGGGAGAGGCGAGTTCGACCAGTAGTTGACTGGCATCGGGATGATTGATGTGAGCCTCGACCTGGACATCCCACAAAACGGTGCTGGGATCGCCGCTGATGTCGATGAAGGATTCGATCGGCTCTCCGCCATCGGGAATCTCGATGAGTGGTGCACTACAATTTTCCAGAGTGATCGGCCCGGTAACAGCGACTTCGTCGCAGAAAGATGTACCGGGGGCACTGCCGATTTGTGGCGTGGCGCAGACCTCGATCATCGTCTGGATAGACGATACCGAGAGCAATGCTGTGACGAGGTCACCAGCGACAAAAGGACCGTTCACGGTCACCTGGCTGGGGCCCCCGACCCCTATTGCGAACACCACTGAATCACACGGACCGGAAACCAGTGCCTCGCAATCGATCTCGGCACTGCCGGGTACTGAACTGAGGGTCAGTGAGTCGATGAGCGCTTGAACAAACTGAACATTGACGTTACCGGTACCGGTTTGACCATCTCCCCAGCCACCGATGCGGATTAAATACTCCTCGCCGGCGGAGACTTGCAGAGCCTCGACGATCGATGCGAAGGAAGAGCCAGTACCTTGCACCAGGCAGCCTGACACGTCGCCACTACAGGCGACTTCGATCTTGGATGTGCAATTGCCGAGATAGATCACCAGGTCGGTATCGAAGTTGACGATGTTACACATGCTGACAGTGAGAGAACCCTCACCCGGTGCGGTCCAGCGGTACCAGACATCCTGGTTCATCACTCCGAGAGCACTGCAACCGGTGGAACTACTGTAGGGATCGGTGCTGTCGCTGGCGGAGGTGGTATCGATGGGGTTGTCTCCGAGCACCGCTTCGATGGCACCACTGCACTCGTCATTTTCAGGGGCTCCGGGTGGCGGAGGTGGGGCGTTGACCATCGAGATGTCGAAGGTACCTCCGCCAATGTCATAATCTGCATAGCCGCCGATGCGAATCAGAATCGTCTCGCCGACAAAAACGGGCACATTTTCAAGGATGGTATTCCAGGAGTTGGTGGTTCCCTGGACGAGGCAACCTGCCGTGTCGCCGTGACAGGCGATGGGGATCAGTGATCCGCAAACGCCGCCATAGACGATGACATCGGTATCAAAATCGACGGTGTCACAGGTGGTGATGGTCATCAGACCATCTTCGGTGGGAGTGAAATAGAACCAGACGTCGGAATGTACTCCCCCGAGAGTGGTCCCGGGACAGGTACTCGTCGGGATTTCCTCAGGGCTGTTGGTCGCCTCGCTGGTGTCGATGGCGTTGGTGCCGATGACAGCAACGGTTGCGCTGTTGCATTCGTCATTGACTGCCTGGGCACTGACGACCAGTGGCAAAGAAAGAACGACGATGCTGATCAGGAACTTTCTCATGGGACACACCTTCCTCTGGAGCCCTCCATTGTACATCGTGATATTCGTGTAGACGACGAGGTCTCTGATTGTCAGCGAGAGAAGAGGATTCTTGCAGGAAGCGGTCATCGTTCTGGGCGGAGGGATCGTCGGTTTGGCGCTAGCGCGCGAATTACGGCTTCGTGGCCAGGCTGTCGAACTGTTCGAAGCCCGCCATTGTGGTGCCGGAGCGACCAACGCGGCGACCGGCGTGCTCAGGCCTCCACCCCACAGGCGTACACCTTTCTTCCAGTTGCGCCAGAGGGGATGGGAGCAATGGCCTGGCCTGGCAACCCAGCTCCGGCAGGAGACCGGCATCGATGTGGGCTATCGGGTATGTGGCGGCATCGACATCCGCGATGTGACCGAGCGAGATCCACAAAGAGCCTGCGACCAACTACGGCACACCGATGGCGAGGTGCGAATCCTGTCGGCCTCGCAGTTGCAGGAGTTGTTGCCTTCGATGCAACGAGAGCCGACAGCGGGTCTCTTCATCGAACAGGAAGCCACGGTCGATCCGCGGGCATTGATCGAGGCTCTTCGTGAGTCGTGCCTCCAATCGGGTGTTCGGATTCATGAACAACTGGGCCCGATCAGTATCGAACCTCGCGGCGATGACGGGATCGATCTGGTGGGCCAGTTACCGCACGATTTCTGCGTCTCAGCAGAGCGTCAGGTGGTGCTGGCGGCAGGGTGGGAGAGTACCAACGCGTTGCGCGATTTGCCGCCCGCCCCGCTTCCGCTCGATCCAGTGCGCGGTGAAGCGATTGCTCTCGACATTCCAGCTCCCGATCACATCGTCACCTTCGATGCCAGGCAGGAAGCGATCGAGGATGCGGCGGGTAACCGCAGTCGGTTCTCGTGGATTCCAGCACCGAACGGGAAATCGTGGCTCGGCAACAGCGTCGGAACCGATCAGCAAGAAGAACCCCCCTCACCCGAGCCGACTGCGATGGGGTTGGAACAATTGCTGGTCGCGGCACAATCGATGTTCGGTGCAGAGGTCCGGGATCGGGTCACCGATCACTGGGCGGGGATCCGTCCCAAGGCGATGCGTCATGGTGGGCCGTTGCTGGGACGCTGGCCTGGCAGGCCGCAACTGTGGATTGCGACCGGCCACTACCGAACCGGATTACTGGTGGGGCCGGCCACCGCCTCCATGGTGGTCGATGCGATGCTCGGAGGTGCCCAGATTCCGGAGTCGTTTTCGATTCCCGAGTGATCGAAGTGGCAACGGATCAGATGGAATCCGAGTCACCCGCAGTGCCTCTTCCAGCTTCCTTGAGGATCCAGGCAACCTTTTTGCGGCCATGACGCAACAGCGCCAGGGTGAGTTCCCCTGCGGCTCCACCGAAACTTTTCAGCAGAGCTCCCGGATCCTCGGAAACCCCACGAGTCTTGATACTCGAGAGGCCCTCTCCACGGGCGCGCAACCAGCGTTTGACCTTTTCCTGGCGCCACGGAATCCGTTCGATCACCTCGAAACTGCGCAACCAGGGAGTGCTCACCGGGGTATTTCCCGCCAGCCAGCCGAGTCCCGGGTGCAGTTCGCCGATCTGGTAACGAAGCTGCAATTGCGACACCAGTCCGGCTCGCTCGATGGCGGCGACCGGTTCGTGGATCCATGCGGGGTTTTCATCGGGATACGGGTCGAGCGCGGCTGGATCGCCACTGATGGTCTCTCCCGATGGCAGCAAGGTGGCGCGACGTGCC
>CAWLAN010000188.1:0-4169 GCA_963854815.1 Planctomycetes bacterium UBA1146 | reverse complement strand
CGGTTGCGGTGTAGTTCAGTTCCACTGCATCCTGGAGCATACCAAGTGTTTCTCGCGCCCCGCTTCTCTCTATCTTGTCGAGAGTGATTTCTCCTTGCTCCCAGGGATGGAAGCTGACGGTTCCGGCGCGAAGCCAGCGTACTGCTGCTGGCAGATCACCCTGATGAACCAGATCACGCACCTCATCGAGAAGGCGTGCTTCGGAACCGTGAGAAAGGAGCCCGGAGGTCTCTGTTTGAGGGTTGTGGGATTTTTTCATCCAGGTTTCGATGATTCCCAAGGTCCCTCCGGTATTCTCGCTCAGGTGCCGAAATCTCGGCCAAGTATGCATATAAGACTACGATGAGTTCTCAGCAGCCGACAAATCGCCTTCGTCCGTTTCGAGGTCGAATAGCAGCAGATCCCCGCTCTCGTCACCAACCAGCAGCCTCTCGCCGTCGAAGGCGATGCTGGTTGCGCGGGAAGATCCGCGGTGTGTCCACAAGAGCTGTCCGTTGCGAAGATCGATGACCCGAACACCGGCATCGGCATCCGAGAAGGCGAACAGGTTTCCGCCGATGGTGGAGACGAGTGGTTTTGTTTCTGTACGAGGTGTGCTCCAGCGGATCGTTCCTTGATCGAGGTTGATTGCCCGGAGCGATCCGTTCTCTGACAGAAGGAGCAGCAGATCCGAGGTGGTTTTCAGCGTCTGATGGGGGTCTGCATCGAGCGCCAGACTCCAGATCGGTTTCCCGTCTTGTGCCGAATAACGAGTCACTTCCGAAGTTGTGGCGACGAACAAGGCCGACCGTCGAGCGGTAGTCGCAAGCCCACGATGAGGAGTCTGCCGTTGCCAGAGGGTTGAACCATCGGCAACATCGATTCCTGAAAGGGAAATCGGACCCACTGCGATGAGTAGACCGTCCGATGTCTGCAGAGGACTGCGGCGAATCAGTTCCATCTCTCGGGTCCAGATCACTTCGAGCGATTTCCGATCGAGTGCATGAATTATTCCCCGGGAAGTGGCGACGACAATTTTGTCGGCAACCGCGATGGGAGTGTTGCGAAGGATTCCTGGACCGGTGGAAATCTTCGTCTCGCGGATGACGGAGCCGTTCTCCGTGTCGATGAGAAGAAGATGGCCGGTGGTGGTGGCGACGAGGATGGAATCTTCCAGCAGGAGCGCCCCATCGACCAGATCTCCGGAAGGTCTGGCAGTGACTTTCCAGTGCACTTCTTTGGTTGCCGGAGAGATCGAGCGCAGCTGCGAGTCCCTATCGATCACGATCACAGCAGTTCCGGCGGTCGAGATGGTGGTCTCAATGGCTGTATCTCCACCAACGACGCCCTCTGGCAGGCGCGACAGATGAAACTGTATGCGTGTGAGCGAACCCGGTTCGTGCCACATCATCTGGGGTTGATAGCCCGGTCTCTGGGCGCTGATGAGGATCGGATGATCGGCTGGCAGCAGGATCGATGCTGCCGAGTCGCCATGCTTGTGCGAGGGAACGATCTTACCATCGATCGAAATGGTGGCGTGTCGAGGTGTCAGTTCCAGGGGCAGTTCAAGTTTCATCCGTTTGACGATGGGCGAATGGGGGTACTCTCTGACCAGTTGCAGTTGCAAGGACAGAGATCCCTCCTGGTTGCCCTGTTCCTTAAACCCGAGAGAGCGTTCGAGTAACTTCTGTGCATTCTCCAGGTAGTCCTCGAGTTCTCCGCAGAACTTATCGATGGCACCGAGGGAGGTTGCCGGGAGCCGAGTATTACGCAGGGATCTCATCTGCTTCAGTGCTTTCAAGTATTCGCCGTCTGTCCGCAAGCCAATCGCTCTGGAGAACCCTCTTTCCAGTGCGATGAGATGCGTCGCTTCAGGTGCTCCGTTTTCATCGGAAGAAATTATCTTCAACAGTGCAGGGACTTCGATCTGGGTGGAGATGGTGGAGGTTGCAAGTGCGCTGGCCTGCTCAGGAGAGTTGCGTCCGTGCAAGAAGGCGAACAGGCCGAAGGCGATGCACAACAGGACAAGGACTCCGACGCGGCTGCTCGATGCTCTTCGCCTGCGTTGCAGTTGCGCTTTCCACTGCTGGTGGGCTCCAGCATCGGACTGCTCGAGCAGTTCCATCCATCGATGAAGGGAATTCAGATCCGTACCTGCGCGGAGACCCTCTCGAAGCAGTGATTCGAGCACCCTGGTGGCCCCCTGTGGGTCGTTGCCCTGGATCCTCAGACTGACACTGCGCTCCAGCCAGCCGGGATCACGAATCGGATCGCCCGCTCTGCGAGATTCGATCGCCTCGGCCCCAAGCAGTGCTTCACTGGCTGTCTTTGGGCAATGGAAAATTCTCTCGAGCAGTCGTTCCGTCTCGCGACGGCTATTTTTCAGCGGCAGACTCTCGAGCAGTTCCAGTTGAGCTTCGAGATTTTCCGGAACCAGTTCGGCTCTCTGGCGCAGGGCCTTCCTGCATCCGATGTTGTCTCCGGAATCGTTACGGGCGCTTGCGAGACGGCGAAGGAGTTGCTCTCTTTCGCCGACGGGTGCCTTCTCCTGCCGGAGAAGAGTGAGCAATTGTTCGAGCGCGGGAAGATCATCTTCTTGGCACACGAGGCTGCGCAAGACCGCCATCGCTCTGGCGGGACGTTGCTGGGAGAGCAACCTCTTGACCACGGCTTTCTTTTCGCGAGAAGACATCGGTTTGATGATGCTCTGCTCGAGCAACAGTCGGATCGTATCGAGAGCCGGCGAGCGGGGAGCTCCACTGATGTCGATCACATCTTTCAGTGGTAAGGGCTGCTGGAGGAGCCTGGCAAATTTCTTGTCGATCGGATCTACAGCGAGGTTCTCAACGATGATGACTTCAGCTGATTGCCTGTCAGTTGCGATCTCGTAGATTTCATCGAGACAGGCTCCAGCCGCTTCGTTGAGGTGGTCTTCATCTTCTCTACGGGCGACTTCCAGTAGCAAAGATGGGATCGTAAACCGTAGACACGGGGAGACTCCTTCACCGGTGAAGAGACGTTTTTTTTGCCATGAGCAAACTTCGAAACGGTAACGGGCTTCTTGCCAGCGGAACAGATCGAGTAGCTGTTCGTGAATCAGCGTCCGGATCGGCCCCGTCACCATCGAGGTGTCGAGGAGACGTAACCGCAGCAAAGCATCTCCCAGGGCCGAGGTTCCCAGGTTAGTAAGGATGTTGGAAATCTCTTCGGGCTGGAGAATCTCGAGGGCGGTGAGGATCTGACCGAGCGGTTCAGAATTGCCGTCAGGATCGCAGATGAGCTCTACGGCCCCGGCAGCGACACCGATTCTCCGGCACCGGTTCTCCGCCTCGAGCAGCAGAATACCGCTGTTGTGGTTCGAGACGAGTCCCTGGAGCAAGGCAGGAAGTGGTAGATTGTTGACGTCACCCTGGAGCATTCCGTCACCACGGAGCTCTCGATTCCTCTGCTCCGCCTTCAGGAAAGGGTACGACGTTTCGGCAAGAAGCGTCGACTCGGTGTCTTGCGACCGGCCCTGTCCGATGATTACGATCTTCCCGCACTGGCCCGATACCGAGAAGGAACGGCATGAACGCGAACTCGAAAGCCCGGCTGGTCATCGATGCCAGCGAGAGGGAACCGGATCTCCTGTGGGCTTCCGGATTCCTGGCAGTGGATACCTTCACCTGGCTGGAGGATTCGCGCGGTAGCGCCATCATGCTCACCGATCTCGAGTTCGGCCGAGGAGAAAAGGAAGCCAGCGTCGACGAGGTGGTCTCCTATTCGGCGATGGAAGAGTTGGCTCGCGGTGACAGCCAGCAGCCGGTTCCGTTCGAACAGATCGTCCTCACCTTGTTGTGCAGTAGAGATGTGACCGAGGTGGATGTCCCGGCCCGTTTTCCGGTCAAGGTGGCAGATCACCTGAGAGCAGCAGGCATCACCGTAACGCCATGTGCCGATCCCTTTTTTCCTCACCGAGCCATCAAGCGTGCTGATGAGATCGTTTGCATCGAAGAATCGCAGGCGGCCACCGAGGCGTCGATGGAGATGGCCATCGATGCTGTGGCCCGGAGCGAACCGGGTGACGACGGTGCGCTGCAACTCGATGGTGCAGCCCTCACTTCCGAGCGTCTCAAAGGGATGGTCCGTTCCTTTCTGCTCGAAAGAGGATTCCAGATCCCTTCCTTGATCATCGCGCCGGGGGACCAGGG
>CAWLAN010000187.1:0-4178 GCA_963854815.1 Planctomycetes bacterium UBA1146 | reverse complement strand
TCACCTCGGAGAGCAAGAAAGCAGTGGCTCATTACGAGGAAATTCTCAAGGAGTTGCGCCTGGCCATCATGGAAGCGGGAAGGAAACTCGCCACCCACCTGCGCCGAAAGCGTAGGATTGCCGATGCCGAGCGCAAGAAGGATTACATCAAGATGTACATTCCGCAGATCGGACTGGCGCTGCAAGACATTCTCGATCTCAGCGACCGTCAGAGAACCACCACCGAGAACAAGCTTGCCGATGTACTCGAACGCAGCAGGAAGATGTGAGGTCTTAGTTGATGGCAAAAAATGTGACCAAATCCTACATCGATCAAGTGAAGCGGGAGAACACCAAGAAGGACAAGAAAACCGTCCAGAGCATCGAGTCCGCTGCAGACGACATCTACAAGAAGATCGGTCGTCGGGGAAAACCGATGATGCGATTTCCAGTGCGTAGCCTCTCCAACGTTTCTTACGACAAACGAAAGGGCTACCTGGAAATCGGAAAAGCACGTAAGGAACGGACCTTGACCGTGAACACGGTCAAGGGTTTCGCCCAGACACTGCGCATGATGGGGCTCTCCAGGGAGTTGGTTCTCTCCAACGACTTCGCTACCAAGCGAGATGTCTATTATCAGTCAAAAAACTGGGCCGAAGCCAAGTTCGATGAACAATCCGAATCAGACACCGTGATGGATGATATCGAGGCGCTCTTCTCCGTCGATGACATCAGTCGCGAACAATTACGATTTGTTCCCGACGAACACGGAGGAGCCGTTGCAGGAGACCTTGTCGTACTGGATCCCGATCTAGAAAGCGGAGTCGTCGAGAGGATCGATTGCACCAAGTTCGGTAGCGGCGCTTACTCCATTCCGTCCTCTGTCGAGCATCTGAGTTTCGAAACGAAGGCGAAATTCGTGCTCGCCATCGAAACCGGGGGGGTCTTCCAGAGACTCCAGAGCCACAAGTTCTGGAACAGTTACAACTGCATCCTGGTCAGTTTGGCAGGAGTTCCTACCCGTTCCACACGCCGTTTCATCCGGAAGCTCAGTGAACAGGCAAAGATCCCTGTCTATGCCTTCGTCGATTGCGACCCCTATGGGATCTCCAACATCTACAGGACATTGAAGGTGGGCTCAGGAAATGCTGCGCACATCAATCGTTTCTTCTGCGTCCCGAATGCCTCATATCTGGGAGTAACTCCCCAGGACATCATCGATTACGATCTGCCCACCCACCCCCTCAAGGATGTGGATATAAAAAGAGCCAAGGACGCTCTTAAAAACGATCCTTTCTTTCAGAGCAAGAAAGAGTGGCAAGCCGCTCTCGAGCAATTGCTCGAGATGGGAGTCCGAGCCGAACAGCAGTCTCTCGCCATGTGGGGATTGAACTACGTCATCGAGGAGTATCTTCCGGCGAAACTCAAGAACCCGAAGAAGTTCCTTCCATGACGAGCGCTGAGGTAGCGGCGAAGCTCGGCTGAAGCAGTAAAAGCAGGGCTTCCGTGCCTCGACATGAGCCAGTGGCCTGGGTCTTCCAACCTGCACCAAGAATTCCGTGAAACAGCACCACCACCGCCAGGGCTTCACTTCACCGGAATATAGCGTGAAATAGTGGAATCGAGCAGTCATGCTGTCGGTGAGAATCGCTATTGGATACGACAGTAACCGGAGAAAAACACCTTGAACCAGACTGAACCCAGTACTCCCGATGATTCTCAACAGAATCTGAAGCCGCAGGATGAACGTCCGGAGCCAGTAGGCCCCGCTCTCAAGCGGTGGCTGGTGCTGGTGCTGGGTCTGTTCGCGATCCTATCTGTCAACTCCCTCTACCTCGTGACCGTCACCGTGGCCGAGAACTGGACCGGTCGTCTCCTTCAGGATTCCTTTTACCAGTGGATGTTCCTGGGACATCTGGCACTGGGATTGGTCTTCGTCGTGCCTCTGGTGCTGTTCGGGCTATGGCACATGAGACGCGCCTGGTCTCATCCGAACCGCCGTGCCGTCAAAGCAGGGTTGGCTCTCTTCTCGGTAAGTTTGATGCTGCTCGTTTCCGGACTGCTTTTGATGCGCCTCGAGGGAATCGTCGAGGTTCGATCAGAGTTATGGAGATCGATCTTCTACTTCGCCCACGTCGCGACCCCGCTGCTGGCAGGTTGGTTGTTTGTCCTGCATCGGCTGGCTGGACCCCAGATCCACTGGTCTGCCGGAATCATGTGGAGCGTCGTGGCACTTCTGTTCACCGGAGGAATGCTGCTTTGGCACCAGAACTCGGGACAGGAAGGGGCTTCCCCCTCTGAGGGTGATCAATATTTCGAACCCTCCCTCGCCCGCACTGTCGATGGAAAGTTCATACCCGATGATCGGCTGATGCGAGAAGACACCTGCCTCGAATGTCACCCCTCTGCCCATGCGTTGTGGAGCCAATCAGCACATCGCTTCAGTTCCTTCAACAATCCCGCTTACCTTGCCAGTGTTCGCAACACGCGCAAAGTACTGCTGGCCAGGGATGGCAACGTTCATGCATCCCGTTTTTGTGCCGGATGTCACGATCCGGTGCCCTTCTTCAGCGGTGCCTTCGACAATCCGACTTACGACGATGTCAACGATCCAACATCGCAGGCAGGTATCACATGCACCGTGTGCCATGCCATAGAATCGATCCCGGGGCCACGGGGAAATTCAGAATTTCTGATCGGACAACCGGATCTATATCCATTCGCATTGAGTGACTCCCCGTTGCTTACTTTTATCAACAGGCAACTGATCAAGGCGAAACCCGCGTTTCACAAGCGCACTTATCTGAAGCCGCTCCATCAATCAGCAGAGTTTTGCAGTACCTGCCACAAGGTCCACATTCCAGAAGAGTTGAATCACTACCGGTTTTTGCGCGGACAGAATCACTTTGATTCGTGGCTGTTGAGTGGGGTCAGCGGGCACGGGGTGGCCTCCTTCTATTATCCGCCCAAGGCACAGACCAACTGCAATGGCTGCCATATGCCACTGGTCCCAAGCGATGACTTCGGGGCCAGGGATTTCGATGGCAGCGGGGTACGTAGCATCCACGATCATCTGTTCCCAGGAGCCAATACCGCCATGCGTTCGATGGTCGGCACTTCCCAGGACTCCCTGGAAATCCACAGGAAATTTCTCGAGGGGTCATTGCGTGTCGATATCTTCGGAATCCGTAGAGGCGAGGATGTCGACGCTACCTTCGAAGGGCCCATCGGTCCCGATGTTCCCACCCTCGAGCCGGGAGAAACGGTGCTCATCGAGACGGTGCTCAGAACGATGGGGATGGGGCATCATTTCACTCAAGGGACCGTCGATTCGAACCAGGTCTGGGTCGAGGTCGATGTCTCCTTGAATGGCGAGACGATCGGTCACAGTGGCAGTCAGGACCAAATAGGTGTCGTGGATCCCTGGTCGCACTTCGTCAACGCCCTCGTCCTGAGCAAGGCTGGAAACAGGATCGACCAGCGAAACGTCGAGGACATCTTCGTCGCGCTCTACAATCACCAAATCCCTCCCGGTGCAGCAGATACTCTGCACTATCGGCTACAGGTTCCTGACAACGCCACGGGTGAGATCACGGTCAAGATTCGAACACTCTACAGAAAATTCGATACCCATTTCCTGCACGTCTTTCGCCCTCCCCCGCCCGGAGATCCCGGAATTAACGACCTTCCCATCGTGACCCTGGGAGAAGACACCGTCACCTTCCCCATCGGAAACGGGAAAGGTGAAGTTGCCGAGGATCAACATCCACTGTGGATGCGCTGGAATGACTATGGGATCGGTTTACTGCGAAAAGGTGGAATGGGTGCAGTGCGAGGCGAACTTGTCTCTGCCATCTCTGCGTTCAACGAGGTAACTCGACTCGGACGTGCCGATGGCGATATCAATCGTGCTCGTGCATTGATGCGATCGGGTCGGATCGACGAGGCGGCAACGGCACTGTCGGAGGCAGCGAAACATGACCCACCCCCCGTACCCTGGACCCTCGACTGGTTCAGTGCTCGAGTGAATCGTGAGAACGGGCACTACGAGGAGGCTCTCGTGTCGCTGAATAATCTGGTTAAAACCCAATACCAGCAGGCCAGAGATCGTGGATTCGATTTCTCCAGGGATTATCGGTTACTCAACGAACTGGGAACCGTACACCTGGCGCTGGCCAGACGCCTCGATGGAGTGCAGC
>CAWLAN010000186.1:0-4189 GCA_963854815.1 Planctomycetes bacterium UBA1146 | reverse complement strand
GTTCCTGCAACCGGATCATCCATGCGATGCAAAAGAGCAAGCCGATGCGAGTGCCCATCGCGACCAGAAGACCGAGACGCCGAGCCAGATCACGTTGATTCTCTGGCAGTTTTTCGGCGAGTACTGCGATGAAGATGATGTTGTCGATTCCGAGCACGATCTCCAGGACGGTGAGAGTGGCCAGAGCAATCCAAGCATTGGGATCGTTGATCCAGGTCAGATCCATCATCGGTTCAACTCTCCCCGCGCATCCGGGCGAGGATTTCGTCGTGGACCGAAGAGGCCATTACAGCGGCCTCCTCGGCTCCCCAGGATCGTAGCAACACCGGACCATGATCCTCGCTGGCGGGGAGACGCCCGTGACTTCCCCGCACCATCGAGGGATCGGTAGAGATCACGTCCAGCAGGCTTCTCATGCCGAGTTTCCTCTGTATCAACCTGCTGGCGACCCTCCATCGTGGCCACCTCAGATCAGGATCGAGAAACAACTCCGCCGGGTCGTACCCGGGCTTGCGATGGATATCGACGGTGCGGGCAAAATCTGGAGCCCGCGACTCGTCGAGCCACCACGGATATGCAAACCAGCAGCCAGGTTCCGCCAGCAGCACCAGATCCCCCGAGCGACGATGGGCCAGACCGATCGAGCCAAGTTGATCCTTGTCCAGAACGCGCTCGACCCCGTCGAGATCAGCGAGAACTTTACAGATGGTTTTCCGATCTGCATCGGCGGAAAGATGCACGTGAGCAATTTGATGATCGCAAACGGCAAACGCCTTGCTCCGATGGACATCGAGGAGATCTCCGTGGGAGGTGACCTGGACGTCGAGTTCTCCCCGTCGTGCCAGTTCCCGGTTGACGAATACAGGACGATCCACTTCTTCGATGCCGTATTCAGAAAGCACCATCAAATCGGCACCTTGTCTGCGCGATGCATCCAACAATCTCCCCAGTTCCGGGTCCAGTTCTCGCCTGGCTCGATCGGCCTGGGGCGAATCGGGGCCATGACGTTGGTGGTCATAATCAAGATGCGGCAAGTAGACCATCAGAAGGTCGGGATCTTGTTGCTCTATCACCTCGAGAGATGCATCGACGATCCAGCGAGTCGAGCCGATCCCTGCAAGGGGTCCCCAGAATTCAAACAGTGGAAAACGGCCAAGACGTTTTTGCATGTCGACCGGAAGATCTGCCGGTTCGCCGTAAACCGACGGAATCTTGCGTCCATCGGCAGGGTATTCGGGACGGGGGGTGAGGCTCCAGCGGGCACCGCTTCCGATGTTGAACCACCAGAACAGGTTGGCGACCGTGAAACCCTCTTTTTGCAGACAGTCGATGAAAGTCGGTGCCTCGATCAGATTTCGAGGCTGGAGCCAGAAACGAACCTCCCGGGTTTCACGGTGATACCAGCCATTGCCGACGATGCCGTGTACCGATGGAGATTGCCCGGTCAAGAAGGTCGCCTGGGAAGTACAGGTCACAGCGGGAATGGGCGGAACGATGGCCGCCACCGATCCTTGCGCTGCGATGTCCTCCAGCGAAGCCAGGGCATCAACATCCTTCTTTCGAAGGCCCGCCACGATGATGACGACCTGTTTCAAGGCTTCAGTCCCCCCTCACTCGCAACTCTCCTCGGCCAGGGATTGTCCCGCCACGTCCGGTTCGACTTCATCTCCAGCAGGAAACAGATCATGGACGATCCGACGGAAGTCCGCAGCATCCCGGGCAACGGTCACCTGTGCGCGAAATGCTTTGGCTCCCTTGACGCCCCCCAGGTATCGGGCTGCGAACTTCCGCATCAAAACGGTACCGAAAGGATCACCGTGAACCTCGACCAGTTGTTGATGATGCCTCAGTAGTTGCTCACGCTGCTCTTCGAGAGCAGGCGGCGACGGAATCGGTTCGCCGGCGAGAGCCGCAGCGATCTCCCGAAAAACCCAGGGAGCACTGAGACAACGACGTGCCACCATGACTCCCGCAGCCCCGGTGTACTCGAGGATTTCCAGGGCACTGGCGGCATCGACGATATCGCCATTTGCGATCACCGGAATCCCAACTGCCTCGACCACCTCAGCGATTCTGTCGCGAGCAACGGGGATTCCGTAGCCATCGCGGGCAGTTCTGCCATGAACGGTGATGGCAGCGGCTCCGGCCTGCTCGCAAGCCCTGGCCACCTCGACAGCAGTGATCTGATCGGAGTTCGGCCCCAGGCGGATCTTGGCTGTCACCGGAATCTCACCGGCGCCACGCTTGGTCGCCTCTACCAGTCGCCCCACTGTCGCGGGATCACGCAGCAACTGGGCACCGGCGCCCTGTTTGCCCATGATTCTCTTCTTTGGACAGCCGAAGTTGAGATCGATGACGGAGATGTCGAGATCGGCCAGACGGCTGGCGGCTTCCTCCACCATCTCGGGCTCCCGATCCCACAGTTGAACCCCGAGCGGTCGAGGCTCATCTTTGACACCGATCAACCTGTCAGGGGGAATGTTTCCCTTCACCCAGCCGCCGGCGGAGATCATCTCCGTGTAGATCAGACCACAACCGCCCAACTCCCGGACGATGCGCCGAAACACCAGATCGGTGAACCCGGCTATCGGCGCCTGAAGAATCGGTGTCTCCAGCTCGAGGGAACCGATGCGCAGTGGGGCGACAACCGGGACCGTGGTCCTGGTGGCGCCTTGTGGCTGCTCGTGGCGATCACTGGCTGATTCGATGTCGATCCTTCTTCCCACTGATTCCGATCCTGCCGGGATTCTGTCGCTGTGCCTCTGCTAGCGATAGGGTATCTATTTCAGCGACCAGGTGCCAACTTGTCCGTTTCATACTGCTGACCAGCTCGCCCCTCTCAGAGAGAGGGCTTCGATCAAATCGACCTGCTCGATTCGATCCTCAGCACGCAAATCCGCGATGGTACGACCCAGACGCAGCAGACGGGTCATCCCCCGGGTCGAGAGTTCTCCCTGTGCATCGCAATCGAGCAGGAATTTCTTCGCCTCCCGGGTGAGGGGAGCCCAGCGGTGTCGATCTCTCCATTCCAGATCACGATTGCTGCCGCGCTGCCCTCTGAGAATCGCTCGTCTGCGTGCCCCTACGACACGAGCGGCAACCTCGCCACTCGTTTCCAGACGGGTGGGATCCTCGTCGAAGAGGCTCGCCCCGGAAATCGCCTCGACCCGGATCCGGATGTCGAATCGATCGAGCAAAGGTCCTGAAACACGAGCCGAATAGGCTGCCAGGGCCGAGGAGGAACACCGGCAGCGCCGAACTCCAGCGGATGCGCCCACGACAGATCGAGGCCCACCACAAGGACACGGATTCATGGCAGCAATCAGCAGGAAATGGGCCGGAAAAGTACGTGCAGATCGAGAACGGGAGATGGTCACCTTTCCCGCTTCGAGTGGCTCCCGCAGCGCCTCGAGAGATCGACGGGAAATCTCCGGAAATTCATCGAGAAACAATACACCCCGATGTGCCAGGGTTACCTCGCCTGGAGCAGGCGGGGATCCTCCACCGATCAATCCAGCCCAGCTAACACTGTGATGAGGGCAACGAAAAGGACGCTCGCATATCGGCATTGCCTCCTGTTGGAGTCCGCAAGCATCCTGAATCTGCGTCACTTCGAGTTGTTCCTCCCGATCGAGCGGAGGTAATAGTGATGGCAACCGACAGGCGAGGAAACTCTTGCCCGAACCAGGAGGTCCGATCATCAACATCGGATGTTCTCCGGCAGCCGCGATCTCGAGGGCCCTTCTTGCCGCTGCATGACCTCGAACATCGGACAGGTCTGGAGAGAATCGTTCTGCACAATTTTTGGCCCGACCGGCAGATTCGATGCCCGTACCGGCAGCACCATCGACAATCACAGCGATGGCCTCGCGAAGATGGCGCGCTCCCTCCGTTCGGATCCCCTCCACCTGTCGAACAACAGCACGGTTTTCTGCCGGAACGATGACGGATGGAAGGCTGACGTTTCGCAAAGCGGTGACGACTCCGAGACTTCCTGGCACCTTCCGCAGGCGGCCATCGAGAGCCAGTTCTCCCAGAGCTGCCCAGTTTTTCAGCGATCCACACGGCACCTGTCCACTCGCTGCCAGGATCGCCAGCGCGATGGGCAGGTCAAATACCGCGCCCTCCTTCTCCCAGGCGGCCGGAGCCAGGTTGACAACGATTCGATGGCGATCTGGATAACGGTAGC
>CAWLAN010000185.1:0-4204 GCA_963854815.1 Planctomycetes bacterium UBA1146 | reverse complement strand
GAACTGCTGCAGAAAGCTCGCCATGACGACCCCCTTTGCGAGGTGGTGCTCGTTACAGCTTATGCATCGAGTGAGGTCGCCTTCCGTTCCGGTGAAGCCAAGGCATTTGGATTCCTCGAGAAGCCGCTCGATTTCGAGAAGACGATGATCCTCATCGGCTCTGCAGCGGAGAAGACCAGATTGGCGCGGGAGAACGCAACCCTACGAGAAATCATCGATGGTGAGGATTCTTTCTGTGGCATCGTTGGCAAGAGTCCCAAGATGCTGGAACTCTACCATTTGATCGATCGAGTGGCCGGCTCCGATGCCACCTGCCTGATCCGAGGAGAGAGTGGTACCGGAAAAGAACTGGTTGCCAAGGCGATCCACCGTATGAGTCCGCGATCCGAAGCTCCTTTCCTCGCCATCAATTGCGCAGCGATTCCGGAGGCTCTCATCGAGAGCGAACTGTTTGGACACGAAAAGGGTGTCTTCACCGGAGCGACATCACGCAGAGCAGGACGCTTCGAAGATGTTGGTAAAGGGACTCTGTTCCTGGATGAGATCGGCTCGATGCAACTCGATCTGCAACCGAAACTATTACGCGCGGTACAGGAGATGGAGTTCTCTCGGGTCGGATCTGCCGAGACGATTCCCTTCCAGGGCCGAATCGTGGCGGCGACCTCCCGTGATCTGGAAAAGGCGGTCGTCACCGGAGAGTTCCGCGAGGATCTGTTCTTCCGTCTCAACGTGATCGCTGTCGAGTTGCCCCCCTTGCGCGACAGAAAAGGAGACCTTCCATTACTGATCGATTACTTCCTGGTGCGGGGAAGTCGTCGTCACGGCCGCAAATTCATCGGGGTTTCTCCCGAGGTACTGGTTGCCTTCGAGCAGCACTCTTGGCCCGGTAATGTCCGGGAACTGGAAAATTCTCTCGAGCGAATGATGGTGCTCGGGGATTCGGAGCTGCTGGGGGAAAAATTGCTTCCTCCCACCATCTCGGGAGTCAACGGAGAGGCTCCGATCGACGAGACGGGCGCCTTCAGGCTCCCGAGTGAGGGTTTGGTGCTGGAGAACCTCGAACGGGATCTCATCGAACAGGCTCTCGAGCGGGTAGGTGGGAAATTGGAGCCTGCTGCCAGGATGCTCGGGATCACCTACAAAACGCTCCAGTACCGCATCAAGAAGTACCGTTTGAACACAAAAAATGACGCCCCTGTGGATGATAGCATCCGCGGCGAGGGGCGAATCGTCTAGGCTTTGGAACGGATGGTCCGTTCCAGAACACTCCCTCGGGAGTGATCATGGTGTAGTAGGCTCCGGGATCTAGTTTCTCGGATTTGGGACCACGGCAGTGATGCTGTCCATGAGGCAAGACACTGCGAAGGAGAAGATCGATGAATGCGGCAACAAAGGCTGCCCTCCTGACTATTTTGATCGTCGGAATCGGGTTTGTGTTGATGACTTTCCTGGGGGATTCCGGTCCTCCCGCCATCGATGATAGATCTCTGTCCAATGGTGGTGGGGCGGCTGTTGAAAAGCCGGGTCCCCGTGATATTGGATTACCCGAACGCGACGTCGAAAAGGTGACCGTATCGGGCATCGTCCAGGATGAAGCGGGCACCCCTCTTCCGGGTGCTACCGTCGTGCTGTCACGGATCAAGGGAGGCACGGGTCTATCTCAGGCGACTCGGCTCAGTGAGATCAACTCCACTACCGATGGTCGTTTCCAGTTCGACGAGGTGGTCCCAGGGTTCTATCGATTCAAGGCGAATCTCGCTGGATTTCAGAGTCACCGGCTCGATGTCGCTGTGATCGAGGGAGTCGGCGCTCCCGAGATCGTGCTGGTGCTGTCTTCCGGGATGTCCATCAGCGGTAATATTTTCGATCCACTGGGCAAGCCGGTAGCGGGTGCCCAGATCGCTGCGTTCAAGGAACGGGTCGAACGGGATGCACCGCTGCAGAAGCGGCTCCAGGTGCTTCTCGACCTTCAAGATATGCAGGAAGAAAACGGAATCATCGCCACTTCAGACGATTCGGGACACTACCAGATCGTGGGACTCGAAGATCTCAGTTATCGGCTACAGGTGGTTGCTGCCAGTTTCTCTCCGGCCGAGCAACGTTACATCTCGGCTGGCAGTATCGGGATCGATTTCGTACTCGAACTAGGAGGTATTCTGGTCGGGACAGTACAGGATCCGGGTGCGGTCGGAATCGCCGATGCTCTCGTCGAGGTCTACCGCCAGTCCGGTACCCAGGACATCATCGAGATCATCCAGGAACGGGCGATGCCTCCACTGGCTTCGCGCCAGACTGACGGAAGTGGCTTCTTCGAGTTCAACGAACTCGGCGGAGGGAGTAACTACCGCCTCGTTGCCCGCGCCACAGGTTATCAGCCGCGCCAGTTCGAGAATCTCCAGGTTGACTCCGGCGGTACTGCAGAGGTCGATGTGGTCCTCTCTCCCGGCGAGGTGATCCGCGGAACGGTATATGACCCGTTCGGAACCGCTCTACCGGGAGCACGTTGCAAGGTCAATCAGATGGGAGCACGGAGTCAAGGACCTCCCATCGATCTCACCGATGACGGTCTCGAGACCGACGAAAGTGGACAGTTCGTCTTCGACACACTGACCGACGGCGATTACCGATTGCTGGTCAGTTACCCCGATTTCGCCACCTATCAGGAACTTCGAATCCGTCCGGGAGCCGACCCCCTCAACATCCAATTGAGCGAGGGTGCGGCGATCAGCGGTAGCGTTCTCGATGTTGAAACCAATGGCCCCATCACGGGAGCGGTTGTGACTGTCAATGATGTGGCGGATGTGAAGAAGACCTCGGTCACTGACGGTAATGGTCATTATTTCGTACGTGGGATCACCGAACAGCGACGTCCTACAGTATATGTGAGCGTGGTCGCCACCGGATACACACGTTCAGGCAATCAGCAGGTCGAGGTGGCTGATGGATCCGAGACCCCCGAGGCGAATTTTTACCTGGAGCGAAATGGCGTGGTTCGTGGTCAGGTCGTCAGCGCCAATGGTGTTCCACTTCCTGGAGTATCTGTCAGCGCTCGGAAGATGCATTCGGAACAGAACCCGGTCGTGGTCAACGCGGCTCCTCCTGTCACCAGCGACTCGGATGGCAATTTCGAGGTGGTCGAGGTTTCTCCAGGTGCCGGGTTGTTCCTCGAAGGTTCTCATTCCCAGTATCTGATCAGCCAATCAGAAAATTTTGACCTGTTAGCCGGAGCTTCGATCGATGGTCTGACTCTGGTCATGAAGATCGGCGGGGCTCTCAGCGGGATTGTGATCGATGAAGTGGGTGCACCGATAGAAGCAGCTGTTGTTGCAGTCCGCGACGAGTGGCTCGGAGAGGTGAATCCAGAATCGCTGCCGAACAAATCCTACTCGGATGCAGCGGGACAGTGGATGATCCGTAGCGTGCCGGATGGTGATCACACCATCATCTGTTCGGTTCCTGGTTATCTCATCATCGAGCGCAGTGGAATCGTAGTTTCCGAGGGTCGTAACACCGCCAATATCGAGCTGCAGGTGGTCAAGGGAGCGATTCTCGAGGGCCAGGTCTTGTCGATGGATGGAAATCCGATCGAGGGAGCTCGCATTATCGCCATCGACACCAGTGAGGGACTGAGAAAGTTGAACCGGTCGACCGACCTGACCGGCTACTTCAAGTTCGACAATCTGGGGCGCTATCCAGTTGACCTGATCGTTGAAAAGAGCGGCTATGCAGAAGTACGACTGTTCGAGCAGCCGGTCGATCAACAACCCATCTCTATCCGGCTCGAAGCACTCGGTGGTATTCGAGGAACGGTGATCGATGAGTCCGGAAGCCCTTTGAGAGCTTTCAGCGTTTCGCCCCGGATTATCGAGGGTGATCGCGAAGTCACCCGTGTTCCTTCGCGTACCTTCCAGTCTGAAGAAGGTCGATATGATTTCGATCGTCTCCAGCCAGGCACCTACAACGTTCTCATCGGAGCCCCGGGGTATGCCCAGGACGTGATTGAAAACGTGATTGTTCGTTCGAACCGCCGGATCGATCTTCCCACCGTCGTGCTCGGTCAGGGTGGGCGAGTGCTGGGTCGGATCATCGATGCCAGCACTGGACAGTCGGTAGCCGGCGTCAAGGTCACGGTGATCGGAGGCAACCGCAACTTCCTCACAAGTACTACTTTCAGACCCGCAGGAGCAGGTCGACGAGATCAAAT
>CAWLAN010000184.1:0-4378 GCA_963854815.1 Planctomycetes bacterium UBA1146 | reverse complement strand
TCGGCAGCGGCTTCCAGTAATCTCGCCCGCTGTTCGGGATCGGCCACTGATCTGCTCTCGTGGACCGAGAGTGCCGCCGAGACGGCAGCATCGATGTTCTCGGCGGTTGCCTCCGCAAATGTAGGCTCCAGTTCGACGCCACTGACCGGGTTGATCGCCCGGAGGGTTCCCTCGCCCTCGATCTCCTCACCTGCGATGAGGTGAACACCCTGGATGCTCATCGGTTCTCCTCCACGTCCTGGACCGGATTGGAGGCGAGTGATTCACGAATCACCTCGAGTGCCCCCGTTCGAAGCGCTCCTACGGCAGGAAATCGAGGAGCGCGCACTCTCTCCGATCCTCGCCCCACCTCGTGCTGGACCAGTTTGATCAGTTGAACGAACTCTGGCACGCAATCGAGCCGCAACAGCGGCAAGAACCAGCTGTATATTCGATCCGCCTCGCGAGCCGCGGCTGGATCCTCGAGCCCTTGAACTGCTTTCTCGAACAGCAGCACTGACTCTCTGGGCAATGCATTGACCAGACCGGAAATCCACCCCACTGCCCCCTGACGCACCGCTTCCACAACCATGTCATCGAGTCCCGCAAACAGGGCGAGTCGATCACCAACTATCGATTGTAGTGCGGTGATCCGACGGGCATCTCCACTCGAGTCCTTCACCGCACAAAGTCTCTCGGTTCGCTCGGCCAGATTTGCGATCCAACCCGGAGGAAAATCGACTCCGTATGCGATGGGATTGTTGTAGAGCATGCAGGGAAGATCTGTCGACTCGATCACCGCTTCGACGTGCGCCTCGACTTCATGGAAGGGTCCCATGTGGATGTATGGGGGAAGAACCATCAATCCACGAGCACCCATCACCTTCGCGGTTGCGGCGAGTTTCGCCGCTTCCCGGGTAGAAGCTGCAGCGATACCGGGAATCACCGGAACCCGATCCCCGACCGCCCGGACAACAGTGTCGATGACCCTCTGCTTCTCATCGAAAGTAAGGGTGGCTCCTTCGCCCAGCGATCCGCACGGGATGATTCCGGAGGCACCCTGTTGGACGAGCCAGTCGCAGTGCTCCGAGAGAAAGGCGTAATCCACATCATCCACTTCGGTGAAGGGCGTGGTCACCGCTGGCATGACACCTGCCCAGGTGATGGAGGCGATGGGATTCGGATTCATAGATCTCCTTTGTGTGCAGGGACATCCGAGGCCCGGATGGTGCCCGATCCTACCGGCGCAGGAAAGGCGTCACATCCGCTGAAGGAGAGTGAATTCGTGCCGGGGCCAGGAACACCCTCGACCCTAATTGCGAGATCGGCGTGTCACGAGCCAGAAGAGTACCGGGGCTCCGAGGGCTGCCGTCACAACTCCTACCGGAATCTCTCGCTGATCCACCAGAACCCTGCCGATGGAATCGCACAGCGGTAAGAAGACCGCGCCCAGCAACATCGAACCGGGAACCAGGATTCTCGGAGCAGCGCCGACAATTCTACGAACGATGTGTGGGCAGATCAGGCCGACGAACGCAATGGGACCGCAAGTCGCCACACACGCCGCAACACCAAGGGATGCGAAACCCAGTCCGAGAGTTCGAATGCGTGGCACCTCGACGCCACGAGTCCGAGCTCGCTCTGTACCGGAAACGAGCACTTCCAGCGGTCGGATCAACCACACCAATCCAAGCAGTGTGATGACTACGAACGGGGTCAACATCGCGATGCGATCCATTCCTACCATCGTCAAACTCCCCAGCGACCAGCGCAGGGCACTGAGTGACGTGATCTGGTCAACACCCAGTCGTAATACCGAAGACACGGCACCGGTTGCTAACGTCAGGGCGATTCCTGCCAGCAGGACATCTTCCGTGCGAGCACGATTCCTCGAGGCGACCGCGGAGATCACCAGGGTCACCGTCAACGCGCCGATGAAGGCCGCCGCTGGTAACAGCGGAAATCCGAGCAGGGTACTTCCACTGCCGAGGACCAGCGCTGCCAGAACTCCGAGAGTCGCCCCCGCCGTGGTCCCGACGGTGCTCGGGGTTGCCAGTGGATTCTGGAGCAGGATCTGCACAACTGCCCCCGCCGCAGAGAGAACCGCTCCGACCAGTGCCCCGGCCAGAGCCCGGGGAAGTCTCAGTTCGATGAGAATCAGATCACCGCGCTCTCCGGCCAGCGATGGCCCGATCCATGCGGTCGCCACCACGATGGCGATACCCACCAGGGTCCACCCGAGCAGACGAAGCGGAGCCGTCATGACAGATCCTCCTCCAGTGCAGGCAGCCAGAACTCATTGCCTGCCGATTCCATGCGGTGGAAGGGCACCCCATGAATCTGCTCGAGACCCTCTCCGAACTGATCGTGATCGAGTTGCCCCTGCCAGACGATCTTCCCTTCGCGCAGCCCGATGACCCGAGTCCTGGATGGATCGACATGGCCCAGTAGATGAACGTCATGAAGTGCGACCAGTGCTGTAATTCCCTCGCTGACCTTACCGTCGAGAAAACGAAGGGTTCTGGCTCGCCACACCGGATCGAGATGATTGGCGGGTTCATCGAGGAGCCAGCATCGAGCCTGTTGGGCGACCATCGTCGCCAGTTCGACACGCTGACGCTCTCCACCGGAGAGTTCCGTCACCCAGCGTCGAGCAAGATCTCCCGCTCCCGCCTCTGCCAGCGCGAGGTGGGCTGCCTCGAGAGCCACGGCCCTGGGTTCATCGAACCGATACCGAGATGCCGCCACTACATCTTCAACCAGCAGTACATCGGTAGCGGACCCCTCCTGGGGAAGCCATGCCATCACTCTCGCGCGATGTTTCGCACCCATCGATGAGAGTTGCTTTCCTTCCACCTGGACGGTGCCCGAATCGAGCGATATGAGTCCAAGCAGTGCTCTGATCAGCGTGGTTTTCCCTGAACCGTTAGCCCCGATGATGGCGATCATCTCCCCCTCTGCGACCTCGATGGAAACGTCATCGAGGATGGGGAGACCGCCGGCGATAACCGTTGCCCTGTTGAGAGCCAGAAGTGCTGTCATCAGGGATCTCCCCGCTCCAGTTGCTCGACCTGTTGGCGGATCGCTGCGACCAGTTCGATCAACTCCGGTCCCTCGTCGAGGATGCGGGGGTGAATTACGCGCGCTATTTTTTGCCGCCTGACCGCCTGGAGCCCCTCCAGCGCCGAGTAAGCTCGCCTCAGTTGCTCGGGCGTTCCACTCGAGTCGCCCTCCCCGGTGACCAGATGCAAAATGATGTCGGGATCGATCTTGTGCAGACGCTCGAGGGACATCTGCGGGGTGCCTCGCATCGATTCCGTGACGGCATTTCGACATCCTGCTGCTTCCAGCACCGCTCCATGAATTGAGTTCGGTTTGATGACCCAGAGTCCACCTGACTCGTCGAAGGAATCCCCAATGACCAGAAGAACCCGTGGTGACTCGGGGGTAACTTGCGAACGGAGGGCCTCTCGCATTCTCTGCGCCAGATCAACTGCAGCCACCTGACGATTCACCAGAGATCCGATGATCTCGATGCTGTCTGCCACCTCCTCGACCGTGGACCAGGGAAGTTCCACCGGCGTTCCGACCCTCCTCAGTTCATCGTGGGGTAATCCTGCTGCAGAACGAACCAGCAACAGACGAGCACCGGAGCGTAAGATCCGTTCCAGATCCGGGGCGAGAGCTGTCCCCCCTCGGGGAATTTCATCGGGGGCGAAACAGTAATCACTCACCAGCGTGATGGACCCGGCAGCATCGAGAGCCTGCAATGTTGCCGTGATGCAGGGCGCCAACGAGGCGATCGGCTGGCCCGCCTCCACTGCGGGAATTTCTGACAACGGTTGAGGTGCCAGCATCCAAGCGATGGCGATCGCCAGCGCTGCCAGGCTGCAGATGATGATGAGAGAGACACGGTCCATCGGCTCGCTCCGAACTGAAGTGATCCGGAGGAAGATACCCGATCAGAAAGCCCTAGTGTCCATCGGTCGAGGAGAGTTCCGTCCTTGGAGAAGGACAGGTAGACCACGGTGGCCGCACCGAATCGTGCTCGAGGGTATCGCCGAGCGCCAGGATCGGCATGCAGACCCTCCCCTGGCAGGGACCCATGCCGATCCGGTGCTGTATCCGCGCCTGCCTCAGTGACCTGACCCCGCGGATGCTGGAAGAGGCAACATCCTCGCAGCGACAGACGATGACGTCTTCAATCAGTGATCGGATCAATTCAGGACGCAGCGAATGAGTCCGCTCGAGGGCAATCCCCCAGCCTCGATGACGCCGTAGTTTCTGCAACAGTTTAAAAGAAGGAGTACCTGCCGCCGCCACGGTTCCTGCGATCTGTCCCGAGGCCAGAGCCGCCTCGCTCCCTGCGATACCGGTCGGCTCCCCGGCACACAGCACT
>CAWLAN010000183.1:0-4426 GCA_963854815.1 Planctomycetes bacterium UBA1146 | reverse complement strand
ACCGAGACCCTGTGCAACCCGGGTTTCAGGAACAAGACCATAACCCACTGCCAGACCATCGACCTCCTCGACTCGCGTTGCGTTGCCGGTCTTCAGATATACCTTCTCGACACGCTGGTTCCCCTGCGCCTTGACCGGCCAGCAAGATGAAATCTTCTCGACTCCCCGAAGAGTCCTCCACAGTTGCCACACTTCTGTCATCCGTTCGGGCGAAGCCAACAGGGAAAAAGCCAGTGGAACACGCTGAAGTAGGGATGCCTGCTCGGCGAGAATCACCTCGGCACCTTCCGAGACCGCTAACGCTGCGACCGCCAGAAGAAGCGGACCGGTACCGGCGATGACATATCGTTTCCCCTTCACATCGAGCCCACCTTTGATGAGGGACTGCAATGCGCCGGCTCCCACCACCCCCGGAAGAGTCCAGCCGGGGAAGGGCAGAAATCGTTCGCGGGCACCGGTGGCGACGATGATCTTCTGGCAACGGACGCGGGTGCGAGCACCGCTGATGACGGAGGCTGCCTCGAGCCATCCGACCTCCCCGTCGATCACCGTGGCTCCCTGCAACCGGCGCACTCCTGCTCGATCGGCTTTATCGATCCAGTATCGAACCACGGCAGGCATCTGGCCCCGATGGGCCCAGATCCGCCCCCCTGGCCGGGCAGACTCATCGATCAGCAGCACGTCCTGTCCCAGTTCTGCAGCAACACAGGCAGCGGAGAGACCTGCCGGTCCCGATCCGATGACGACCACACCGGTCTCATCTTCGACGATGTCGGTAGTTTCCACGGCCGGAAGGAGTTTCTTCTCGAGCGGACGCTCGGTGGTGATCTCCATCCCGTCTTGCACGGTGACAAGGCAGGTTCTCACCAGGCGATGACCATCGACCATCGCTCGGCACTCATAGCAACTCCCCATGGCGCAAAGAACACCACGCTTATCCCCACACGGAGAAGAACTGAGCGCAAGGATTCCTTCTCCCATCAAAGCGGCCGCCAGTTGAGTCCCCGATCGCACTTCGAGAAGGGTACCGTCGACTCGGATGGATACCTTCTCCTGTGAGTTCATCGACCGACACCGGCCACAAAGAACTCGATCTTCTCTGCCGCCTCCCCGGCATCCATGATCGCCCCTGCTAGCGATGCGAGTCGCGCCACTTCAAGGAGGTGCTCTCGATCACGCTCGAGATCGATGCGGTTCAACAGCATCGGTTGTGACTGGTGGCCGTTGAGCCATGCGGTGAAGGCGAGGCCCACCTTGTAAAGATGGGTGGGATCCTCGAAGACCTTTTGACCATATTTCTCACAGGGTTCCATCCAGCGCCTGTATCCGCTCACATCACCTGCCGCCAGGTGGCGAAGAGCACGACCGGCAGGGATCGCAACGCCGTCGAGAACTCCGAGCAACGGATGGCTGAAGTCGCCATCAGGAATCTGACGATCTCCCAGCAACACGGTCCCTGTCGGTGCCTGACCATCTCCCTCGATGAGAGCACTGAAGTGCAAATCATCGCCGGTAAGTACGATCTGGCCGCGATCTCGACAGTGGCCACGAACCTGCAGTTCCAGCTCGTGATCCAGCAGCGACATCTTGACCCCCCGGACCTTGTCCGGGTCGATCTCCAGGATCTTCCGCAGCGAATCGCCAGGGAAGTAGCCCTCCAGTTCGGCAAGAAACATCGGACCGAGCCAGTGGATGAAGAGCGGCCCTTCACACTGCTCGAAGATGGAGCGATAGGTCGAGATGAACTGCTCCTCGTCACTCCCCCACTGACACAGCCACGGCATCGGCAAGATGATGGGGATGCCGCCGGCCTGCTGGATGATGCCAACCTGCTCGACCACTGCATCGATCAGGGTCGTGAGATCGGCGACATCGCCACACTGATCCGCTCCGGCGCCGGCGATGAACCCCGTCTTCAGCTCCAGCGCACCGCACTCATCGATGAGCCGACGAGCAGTCGGCCAACCCAGTTCAAAACGCTGCGCGGTGTCCATCGCCTCGGCGATGCCAAATCCCTGTCGAGCCAGATGCTGGCGAAAGACCATCGTTTGGTTCCAGTCGACATGCTCGCTGACATCCGATGGTTGTGGATCATCGCTGTAGGAGTCCTTGAGGATGATATGCGCTGCAGCGTAGCCGATTCGTACCGATGCAGAGGTATCCGGTTCCGGCTCGCTGTCGAGATGCCCATCTTCGAGCAGAAGAGGTTCTCTCCCCGTGATAGGAAGTTCGATCCTCATCCGGTGAGACCTGCCCACCAGCCAGGAACCGCGGAAACCGTCACCCAGATCAGGAATGCACTCAGCACCAGTGTCGCCAGCAAGATGGTGCCCTGCCACAGCATCGCTTTCATCCCCTCAGGACGCTCGTCACCGAGATATGCCTTGGATCGCTGCATCTTGAGAATACCGATGTAGACCGCGGGAAGCAGAAATCCGGTCAGAATCGTCGTCGGTACGGCGATCCAGATCCGTATATCTCCCCAGAAGAATGCCCCCAGAACTCCCGGCGTCGGCAGCAAACAAGCCAGACGAAACCTGGTCGATCCAACCTTCCAGCCAAAGGCCTCACAGGCAGCGAAACCGCAGCAAACCATGTGCATCGTGATGCTACTGGTGACCATGGCCAGGAGCCCCAGATCAAACAGAATTCGAGAAGTCACGGTTCCGAAGGTCTGACCGAGGATCTTCGCCGCATCTACGGGAGCGAAGCCCTTGCCGGGGAAGGGGATTCCATCGGGTCCGAAGGTACTCGCTGCCGCCACCACGATGAGTGTCGTGGTCAACAGGTAAGGAACGAACATTCCGGCGAACAGATCAAACTTCGCCAGTGATCTGTGTTCCTTTCCCCATCCCCTCGCCAGTAACGAATACGGGTAGAGAAATACCATATTGGCACCGATGGCGGCCGCCAACCCGGCCACCACCAGACTCAGGGCATCAATTGACTTGGTCTCGTCGCCTGCCGGAGTGAATGTCTCCCCCATGCCACCAGGGACAAACCCCCGTAAGAATGCGCCGGGATCACTGAGCCCCGTCTTCACGACAACGGCAGCGAAACACAGCACGATCAGCCACACCATCACCTGCATGCTGCGCTCGAACAGTCTCAGTAGCACCGGCGACCGACCATAGGTGGTCGACCACAAGACGGCCCACCCCAGAACCAGCAGCCCCCCCATCCAGCGCGAAATTCCCGTTCCGCTGACCGCTCCGATGTCCTCGATCGCTGCCGATGCGAGGGCGTACTGGGCAAAATGCCAGATGACACTCGACAGCACCGCTCCGGCGATGAAGGCAAAGGCGAAGAAGGGTCCGGCGTGTTCGCGAATCGCCGGCAATGGTCTTTTTCCGGTCGACAGGGTCTGGTGCGCGACCGCCGACAGCACCGCTACTCCCAGCAGCATCGAAACCGGAGCGACCCACAACAGCCGGTATCCGAACGCGCCGCCGGCCAACAGGGTTGCGGCCGCAGTGCCGCCGCCGAGGGTCAACGCACTCTGTAGATAACCCGGGCCACCTCGCCTGAGATAAGACATCCATCGCCTGGCGACGGGGGCACTCTCGAGTGACGTGAGCCACTTCTTTTCCTCGGCCAACTCCGCCGGATCCGGTGGCTGCACCATCGGAAGGACTACCGGCTCCTGCGGAGCCGATTCTGATTCATTCATTCATTCTTCCCCTCCCGGGAACTCTGTTTGGCACTCGCTTTGGCAATTTTCAGATCAGCAGCAGCGGGGTGATTCTTGTAATAGTCATCGAGCGGAAAACAGCCGCTCAGAAGCCCATTGCGTGGCGCCGTTGTGCAATCGCTGAAAGTTCTGCAAATTAGTTTTTTTGGCATCTGTCGTCCGTGAATGACATCTCTTGGCAAGTCTGGATAAGAAAGCATCGAACGACCAAGACCGATCACATCCTGGTAACCATTGCGGATCTCGTACTGGGCCACCGCAGGGAGCCACTCCTGCAGATAACTCCAACCGGTACCGACCAGACCGAGATCGGGGAACTCGCTACGAACCCGTCTCGCCGCCATCAAGTGCTGGGCAACTCCAACAAGCGGATCTTCCGGCGGTAAATAACCATCACTGGGTGGATACTGCGCGGGTCGCTGCCGGTGGGGACAATAGTACGGAGATCCGATGGTCAGGTTGAGCCAATCGATGCCCGCCTGCTGGAGCATCGAGACCAACTGCAACGGTTCATCCCAGCATGGCTGCAGCGGGTCTTGCGGATCGATTCCGAAACCATGCTCGTAGGATTCGCTGCCGGGCCAGTCCGGCTCGCCAGCCCCATCGGCGGACTTGCGGAAGGGCACCACATCGGTCACCGACAATCGAACTCCGATGCCGAGACCGGGAACGGCACTCCTTACCTGTGCGATCAGATCCCTCAGGAAGCGACTTCGCCCTTCCAGATCTCCGCCG
>CAWLAN010000182.1:0-4493 GCA_963854815.1 Planctomycetes bacterium UBA1146 | reverse complement strand
CATGGATGGCTGCATCACCCTGCGTGAGAAGTTGCCCACCTGTACCCAGCTTCGCGACCTGATCGAGGGAGAGCCGGTGGTGGTGGGGATGGACGGGGTCCGTCTCGTCACCGGGGAACGGCATCAGGATGCCCATCCGTTCACCTTCATGTCGAACGATGTCTCTTCCGAGCGGAGGGTCGACGTTCATGCCCGGGCGGTGGCGGATCTTGCGCGCAAGGCTCGCCAGGCCGGCAAGAAAGTGGTCTGGGTTCCCGGGCCAGTGATCGTTCACACAGGAGCTTGCAGCGCCCTCGCACAGTTGGCGGCAGAGGGCTGGGTTGATGTCGTTCTCAGTGGTAACGCCCTTGCCGTTCACGATATCGAAGCGGATTTGCTGGGAACCAGTCTCGGCGTCTCGGTCAAGGATGGTCAGGTTGTCGAGCATGGCCATTCTCATCATATGCGTGCCATCAATCGGATTTGTGCCGAGGGATCCATCGAGGCCGCGGTCGAATCGGGAGTCCTGACCGGAGGACTGATGCATGCCCTGGTCAAGCACAAGATCCCCTACGTTCTGGCCGGATCGATTCGAGATGATGGACCGTTACCCGAAACCGAGATGGATCTCATCGCAGCACAGGAACAATATGCAGAACATCTAAAAGACGCGGGTCTCGTCATCGTGCTGGCGACCATGTTGCACGGGATTGGTGTCGGCAACATGTTGCCAGGCAGTGTTCCGCTCGTCTGTGTTGATATTCATCCTGCGGTGGCGACGAAACTGGCCGATCGTGGCTCGTCTCACGCGCTCGGGATCATCACCGATGTCGGGCTGTTCGTGCGCCTTTTGCGCGAGCAACTGGTCGGCTAGAGATCCGCCTTGCGCTTCGTTCTTTGCTCTTTCCCTTGCTTCTTCGGCGCGCTCTTTTTTGGTAGCGGACTCTCCGGAGCACGGAAGGCGAGAATCGTCATCGCGGTGCCAAAGGCGGAACTGCGCGGGAATACCCGGTCATTCCACAGACCATCTTCACCGCGAACCTGCCACAGTCGCGCCAGAATCCGGTCTCTGAGTGCTGTGCGCTCCTGTTCGGGTAGTGCCTGGAGAGCGCGAGCGGCATGGGTGTGGGCGTAGAAGAAGTAGTATGGGGCGATGAAGTAGGGAGCGACGTGGGTGCCGGTCTGGGAGCGTCTCTTCTCCAGCCATTCCCAGTGCTCGAGAAATGCATTCACCGATGAGCGTACCCTGCCCTCATCCGAACGACCTGCAAGCCACAACGCGGTCTCACACGGCGCCATCCGTGCGCAAGCCCCCTGGACCGCCTCGAATCCCTCGCCGGTAACACGATCCGGATTGGTCGAGTACTGGAAGGCACCACTCTCGAGTCGTGCTGCTTCCAGGGTGTCGAGGCCGCGATCGATGACGGCGGTGTCGAATTTGAATCCGTGGTCACGGGCTCTCATCAGTGCCATCACCGCCGGGGCGGTCATGAAGGGTGAGGCGTTGCTGGGACGGTTGGCTCGACGTGATCGGGAATAGTTCCAGCCGCCACCGGGGATCTCGTTATTGATGAGGGTGTCGATCAAATTCTCGCACAGACTCTGAGTTGGTTTTTTAGCTTTTGACGGGATCGCCCCCAGTTCCTTCATCCTCAACAATGTTTCCAGAGCTTCGATATGACCCCAGTCGCGGACATCGTAGCCACCGCTAAAACCGGTTCCCATACGGGGAGCCAGCAGCGATTGTTCGAGCAGGAACTGAAAACCTCGAGCGATCGACTGCAGTCGCGCAGGGTCCTTTTTCCATCCGGGTGATTCGACCAGCGATCTCAATACGATGGCAGTACCGCCGACACGATATCCGGGGGGGATTTCTCCCTGTTCGCGATAGACCCCCTCGTAGGGCCACTCCCGGGCAACGATCTCCTTCTTGCTCCTCTTGCCCTCGGGCTCCATCGACTCCTGCTTCTCGACCAATGCCGAAAGCGCCTGATCCATCGCCTGGTTCCAGTCGGAATCGGTCGGAGAATCGGCCGCCGAGATGGGGGCGGAAAGGAGCAATGTGAGGGACACAAGACCCAGGCAGGGAATTCTCATCGAGCCTCCTCGTGGTAGCGAATTTGGGCGGGATCCTCGCACATCCTCACCATCGAGGGGAGGGGCCACCGGTTCCTCATCTGGGAAAACCCTGGTGAAAATGCTACACTTTTACCTGATATGAGGCCTCATATGAGGAAAATGCTGAAAGGCGGTTTTTTCGATCCACAGTTCCAGTTCTTTTAGTCCTTTACTGGTAGGTAGTTAGACGAATTTCTGTGATCGATCCTCGTTATCAACGAGTGGATACGGCCGAGGTACAGAGTTTGCAGGAAAACGGGTGATCGGGGCTCTTTCTGAAGCTCCCCGACACCGCGACGAAAGGATGTCGATCTGTGCTCCGTGTGAACCGCTTCTGGAATCTGCGCGTCAAACTGGTCGCGCTGCTCGGGTGCCTGCTGGCAGGCACCCTGGCAGCCCAGGCCTGGTTACACGATGCCAGCGAGCGCAAGTTATTGAGTGCCGTCGAGGAAGTGGCCGGAGAGATCGCCACCGAGGCGGTCGAGATGATGATGAAGGCCACCGCGGCGATCCCGACCCAGCCGAGGCGGGTGTCGATCACTTTTCGCATCAATACCCCCGTCGCGGGAGAGAACCGATTGTTGGTTCCGGATGAGAAGACCGCGCAGATGTTACGCCAGTTGCAGCAGGCGATGGTGCTGGGATCAGACCGCAGTTCGACCGAAGAGTTGGATGCGGCGCTATTGAGATCACCGCTCGATGATCTGATCCGCGCCATGATTCGTACGAACCATCCCGATCTCGACGTCCAGGAAGCGCTGTCGTGGTCCTATCAGGGCCAGAAGAAAACCGAACGTAGCAGAGATTCGGTCCGGAAAGACGGCATGTTGCTCGCCTCGGCCGCACCGATCAATCTGGTTTCGGCGCCTGGAGAATCGGAGCCGGAACTCGGCGGAAGGGAGTCGGAGCAAAAAAAGGGTAAGACTCGATCCGCCCAGTTGGCAATGGAAACGGCTTCAATGAAACTTGGTAGCGAACTGCTACGAGAGAGGGAGGTTGTGGCAGCGACCAGGTCATTCGAGGCCGACGATTACCAGACAGACAAGGATGATCTGCTCATCTCGGGGATCGACCTCCAGCCGCACCTGGACCGTCTACAGAACCTGGTCAGAGAAGCGCGCCAGCGTGACCTGGTGGCCACTGTAGGAGTGTTCTTGTTGGGGGTGGTGCTGGCCTGGTTGCTGGGAACACGGTTGGTACGTCCGGTGACCGAGGTCGTCGATGGAATGCGCCTGGTCGCCAGTGGTGATCTCGCAGTAAGGCTGCCGGCACGGGAAGATCCGGAATTCGGTCTCGTCAGTCGCCAGTTCAACGACATGGTCGAGCGACTCGAAGATGCTCGTCACATCGAACGGGGCCTCGAGCACCACGAGCGCGTCCAGACGATGGGGGATCTGGCCGCCGGTGTGGCCCATGACATCCGAAACCCTCTCAGCGCCATCTCTCTTCATGTTGGCAGGATCCGTCGTGAGTTCAAACCGGAAAACCCGGAAGCTCGTGATAGATTTCTCGACTATACCGGAGATGTGAAGGAGGAGATCGAGAGGCTCAACCGCCTCGTCACCAATTTCCTTCAGTTGGCACAGCCCTCCTCTCATGAGGCGGAGCCTGTGGCTCCAGGAGAGTTGCTGGAGGAAGTGTGCCGACTGCTCGAGAAGGAGGCGGCGCAACATCAGGTGAGTTTTGTGGTCGAGGTCGAAGACGATCTGGGCGAGATACGCTGGAATCGGATCGAGGCGAAGAGTGCGTTCCTCAACGTGGCGATGAATGCCCTCCAGGCGATGGATGGTGTCGGTGGTACGTTGCGGATGACGGCACGATCCGATGATCGGTGGACGGTGATTTCCTTTATCGATGACGGCCCGGGAATCCCCCAGCAAGATCAGCAAAAGGTGATGTTGCCCTACGTAACGATGCGTCCCGGTGGCACCGGTCTCGGTCTGGCCATCGCTCGTCGCGTTGCAGAGCGTTATGGTGGTCGACTCGAACTAGAATCCGAAGTTGGTGTCGGTACCGAGGTCCGGTTCCTGATGCCATCCGATGATGGAAAGGCCAGTTGATGAGTTCTTCTGTTCGCATCCTGGTGGCTGATGACGAGAGATCTCAGCGCGATATTCTGGTCTCTTCCTTGCGCGAGGAAGGCTTTCGTGCAGAGGGAGTTTCCGGTCTCGATGAGGCCTTCAGAGCCCTAGAGGAGGCGATGAAGCGCGATGATCCCTTCGGTGTCGTCGTCACCGACTTGAGGATGCCTACCGATACCGAAGGCCTCGAACTGCTGCAGAAAGCTCGCCATGACGACCCCCTTTGCGAGGTGGTGCTCGTTACAGCTTATGCATCGAGTGAGGTCGCCTTCCGTTCCGGTGAAGCCAAGGCATTTGGATTCCTCGAGAAGCCGC
>CAWLAN010000181.1:0-4515 GCA_963854815.1 Planctomycetes bacterium UBA1146 | reverse complement strand
CCGTCGATCAACCGATCGGCGCCCTGCTCACCGACCTGAAGCGACGCGGAATGCTCGAGGACACGCTCGTCATCTGGACCGGAGAGTTCGGTCGTACCCCCTTTGCCCAGGGCCGTGACGGCCGCGACCACAACCCTTACGGCTACACCTTCTGGATGGCAGGTGGCGGGGTGAAAGCCGGCAGTGTCTATGGGTCCACCGACGAATTCGGTTACCGGGCGCAGGAGAAACCGGTCGTGATCTACGATTTCCACGCCACGATGCTGCATATTCTCGGAGTCGATCACAGACGGTTGACGAAACTGTTCGGGGGTCGTGAACATCGTCTCACCGATGTTCATGGCAAGGTCATCGAGGAGTGGTTGGCGTAAGGGCTCAGTCTTCTTGTTGCTGTTCCTCGGCCTGTTGCTGGCGGATGACGCCGACGATCTGGCCGAACTGCTTCAACTCTTCCTCGTTGAGAACTTCCCGCAATTGCCCGCCGAGTTGGCCGAAGATCTGCCAGTATTCTGCGATGATCTGTTCGGTCTCGTCATAACTCGGTGGCGGATCGCTGTAGAGTTCATCGGTGAGTTGCGCGGCAGTATCGGAATAGGTGAAAAGAACATCCTGCAGTTGTAACTGGCGAGCCGCGCCCAGATTCATCTCACGAGCCACCTGGTCGATGATGCGAGGAACCCGTTCGAGACTTCCGTCGACAAACTCGGTGGTTTCATCGCGCGACTCCTCGATCTCGGATCTGCGCAGAGCAGCACGGGTGTACTCGACCCCTCGCTCCTCCATCACCGCCTCGACGGCCGCCAGCAGTCTCTCATCGGTACTGAGATCCTGGCCCAGCAGAGCGCTGAGGGACCTCGAAGAAGCGCCAGTGGCTGCAGTCTCATCGAGGATCTCGCTGGTTGAATTCGGATCCTGGCTGGTGCTGACTTCGACCGCCTCGAGACGCGCTTGTAACAGCAGCACATCGTCGCGCAGCAGCGAGAGGCTCTCCTCGAGTGCAGTCGTAGCGGTTTCAACGGCGGCCTGGTTGTCAGGCGAGGGTAGCGATGGAGTGGCCTGTTGCTGCAAGAAGATGGCGGTGGCTGACAGGATCAACGCCAGCAACGAGATGGAAGGAAAGAGTGAGGTTTTTGAATCGCTCATCGATTTTATCCAGTCAAAAGAAATCGGCACCCGGCTCTGGACAGGGTGCCGGATCGTTTTCTCGAAAATTACCCGGGAAGATCAGTTCTATCCCTAGACCTCTTAGTCTCCCTGGTTGCCGTTGTTGACGATTCCCTGGCCGATACGAGGGTCGACTTCTTCGCCGTAAATTTGACCGAGTTGGACCATCTGTGCCGGATTCAGGACCTCATCGAGCTCGCCGATCAACGTTCCTACTTCTTGTCTGATCTCACCCTGGATCTCGGCGACCATCTGAGCTTCTTCCTCCTCGGGAAAATCGCCATTGAAGAGTTCTTCGGAGAGAATCGTCATCCTTTCAAAACCAGTCTCGAGGATCTCCTCGACCGCCATTTCGGTCTGGGGGTCCAGCTCCATCTTTTCGGCAATTTGGTCGTACAGGTTCGGCAATTTGCTGCGAGCATTGCCGACCCACCTGGACATGCCGGTACGGCGGTCTTCTCTCTTGGCGCGACGTTGAGCATCCTGCGCCAGTTCAACACCGCGCTCCTCCATCACTGCTTCGACAGCTGCGGTAATTCGCTCGGCTTCTATCGCACGTAATTGGATCTGCTTTTTTTCGCTTTCGGGCTCGGTCAATGCGCCAGGTTTTTCTGACACAGTTTTTCCCATCGAATCCAGTTTGGTTTGTAGTCCCATCACTTCCTGGCGCAAGGCGGAGATGCTTTCCTCCAGGCCACTGGGATCAAAGGAAGCCTGAGTCTGGACAGGTACCGGTTCTGGTTGTTGTTGAGAGAAGTAAAACGCTGATCCGGCCAGTAGAACGGACACAAAAGAGAGAGCCGGGAACAAAGGGGAACTGGAGACGGACATGAGACACTCCTTTTAATCGGAAACAAACGCTACAGTTCTTTCAAAACCCCAGAAATCAGCAGGAGTTGCAGTATCCATCTGTTTTGGAAACCTGCACATCCAATTTTCGGGAAGATCAGTTCTATCCCTCGTCCTCGCTATCTCCCTGGTTCCCGTTGTTGGTGATCGCACCGCCTACCTTGGGGTCGACCTCTTCGCTATAAATCTGACCGAGGTGGATCATCTGCTGGGGATCAAGCACCTCGTCGAGTTGTCCGATGATATTTCCGAACTCATCTTTGGCCTCTATCTGGAGGGCGAGGATCTCGTCATCATCGAGATCACCTTCCACCAGTTCGGTAGTGATCATCGTCAACGTTTCAAAACCAGTCTCGAGGATCTCCTCGACCGCAATTTCGGTCTGGAGGTCGAGGTCCATCTTTTCGGCGATTCGGTCGTACAGGTTCGGCAACTTGTCGCGAGAATTGTTGACCCACCTGGACATGCCGGTACGGCCTTGTTCTCTCTTGGCGCGACGTTGAGCTTCCTTGGCCAGATCGACGCCGCGCTCATCGATCACCGCTTCGACTGCCGCGGTGATTCGCTCTGCTTCCAGTGCCCGCAACTGGACTCGCTTGGCTTCCGCCTCGACCTCGGTAGTTCCGAGGGCTGCTGACTTCTCGATCTCGAGGGCAACCTTTTCCATCGATTCGAATCTCGTTTGCAGACCAACAATTTCCTCTCGCAAATTGGAGATGCTCTGCTCGAGGACACTGGCATCGAAAGCTGTCTGGGTCTGAGTTGGCACAGGTTTTGTGGCTTGTTGTGCGACGTAGATCGCTGAACCGGCGAGTACCACCGCGAGAGCAGAAAGAGCAGGAAATAGTGGAGAAGAACCGGATATGGACATCAAAGACTCCTTTTTTGATGGGCTCGGTCTCAGGAATACCCAGAACTCTAACCGCCCTCGATGCTACGAAGAAATTCGTGGTGTGCAAGGCGCCGAAAAGGGGATCTGGCGCGCCTGTGGGTGATAAGACCCTTCAAATTCAGCACTTCGGTCCGATTCAGGCAGAAATTCGGATCGATACAATGGGTACACGTCATCTCGCTCTCGAACAGGAGGATCGATGCAGAACCGTATTCCGCTGATCGTACTTCTGACAGCTATTTGCACCTTCTCCCTGACGGTTTCTGTGGATGCTCAGATCGTGCCACTGAACGTCTGTTGCAACCCTGTTGCGGGTACGAACATGATTCACATCTCATTCACCGATCCGGGCGTCTATTCATCGTTCGATGTGAGCGTTAACGGTGTAATTGTGATGGCGTTGCCGGCATCGGCCCCTTTAGCGACGATCACGGCACTGGTTGCTGTCGGAGGCAACGGAACACACACGATCTGTGTTCAGGGGATTCAAGGCCCGCAGGGCTCTGGTCAGACGAGTTGTTGTCAAATTACGCTGCCAACTCCGCGACAGTTCATGCGTGGGGATTCCAACGATGACAAGACAGTCAATCTCGCCGATGCCATCACTTCGCTGCAGATGTTGTTTGGTTCCTTGCCGATGACCTGCCATGACGCTGTCGATGCAAATGATGATGGAGCCATGGATCTCTCCGATCCTATCTACGTTCTCACGTATCTTCTCGGTGGTGGAGTGGCACCACCGGCACCTTTCCCGTTGTGCGGGGTTGATCCGACACCCGACACCCTCATCTGTCACATCACGTCTCCGTGCCCATAAAAATCTGTGCATCAGAGAACCAGTTTGCGGATCGAACTGGCGCTGTTTTCCCAAGATGCATGGTCCTACTTGTCTGTGTAATCGGATGTGTATCTATCTCCGCATCTTCGGAGCGGTATTGCCGAACCGCGATCGGTAGACACCGACAGGAACAAAAGGAGGCCCCATGACCAACTCAAAGATCGCACTGGTACTGCTGGCGACCCTGTGCTTCTTCATCGCCCCCAGTCTTGCTGAAGCTCAAGTGCCTCCCTTGACGATCAACTGTGATCCCATCGCGGGGACATATCAGGTCTTTATCTCATTCATCGATCCTGGCACTTATTTCCAGTTCGATGTGACCGTCAATGGGGGGCTTGCAATGGTCATCCCGTCTGCAGGTATAGGCGCAGTCATCACCGCCTTGGTGCCACTTCCAGGACCTGGCGGATACGTCGTGTGTGTCAAGGGAGTGGGTGGGCCAGGCGGAGTCAGTCCTCCAGCCTGTTGCCAGTTCTCAGTTCCTCCAACACAGGACTTTATTCGTGGTGATGCCAACGTCGATGGTGCCATCAACATTGCAGATATCGTTACCGAACTGGCTCTGCTCTTCTCCGGATTGCCTGTGCTTTGTCTCGATGCTGCAGATTCCAATGATGATGGAGCGATCAATATCGCCGATCCGATCTACCTGGTGTGGTATGTGCTCGGATCTGGCCCGGCCCCACCGCCTCCTCACACGGCGTGTGGACCGGACCCAACGGCCGATCCACTCGATTGTGCTTCCTTCACCCTGTGTCCCTGAAGGGGAGAT
>CAWLAN010000180.1:0-4562 GCA_963854815.1 Planctomycetes bacterium UBA1146 | reverse complement strand
AGCCGGCCGCAGACATCCATTCCAGGAACAGCGAGGTGGTCCGAAATCACGTCGCCCATCATCCTCCCATCGTCATCGACGCCCGTATGAAAGCGGGTTATCCCGAGGAACTATTTTGCGATCCGGACACCTCAGCGCTCGTTGACGGACGCTGGAAAGAATATTTCGGCGGTCGAAATGTCGAGATGGGTGATAGCGACGGTGGCCACCTCGATCGAGGATGATGTCCTCGTTAGTGCTCTTCGGGTCCGCTATGATGGGGACTCGTTTCAACCTTAGACCTGGAGAGTATGTCGATGAAAAAACGGCCTCTATTACCGATCACTGTCTTCTCGCTTTGCATCGCCACAGCCAAATGGGTTGTCGGGCTGGGGCTAGTGCTTCTGGCTGCCACATTGCTTTTGTGCCCACTGCTGGCGGCCCAAGCCGGCGGGCTGCAGGTGGTCGGGATCTCGCCTGTTAGCAACTTTTTGACCGCGCCCGTCGATACATCCATCTCGGTCAACTTCGATGAAGCGGTCATTCCTGCGACGGTGACCTCCAATTCCTTCTGGGCTTTTGGGCGCTGGAGCGGACCGGCTGAGGGTGTGATCTCCATCGTGAATGGTGGGCAGACGATTCGACTCACCCCCAACAATCCATTTTCGGCCGGTGAGCAGGTGATGGTGATCCTCTCTGAATCCATCACTGCCCTCACTGGTAGTTCGATTCAGTCGGGCGGATACAGTTTCCTGTTCTGGACCAAAGCCGGGCCGGCGACTTTAGAGTTCACAGAGATTGCCAACTGGTCGACCCGTACCAATCCCAATGTTTCCACCCGCAGTTACGGTGGAGTCGGGTGTGATCTCGATAATGATGGGCACCTCGATATCGCGGTCATCAACGAAGATACCGCTGATGTGCGCTGTTACCTGAATCAGGCCAACGGCAGCGGTCTGTTCAGCCAACTGGTGACTCCCATCAGTTCTGTAAACCTGCAAGCAAGTCCCAACGAGCCCGCTGATTTCAATCGCGATGGAAATATCGACCTGGTCGTCTGCAACATCGCTACTGATACAGTCTCCATCCTGCTGGGTAATGGCGACGGCACATTTCAACCGCAACAGCAAATCGATGTGGGTCTCGCCCCTCGCGGCGTCGCGGTTTTCGATGTCGATGGCGATGGCGACATGGATGTGGTGAACACCAACTACGGCAACGGCAATCTCTCGATCCTGATCAACATTGGCAATGCCAGTGGCGTTTTCTCGGGCCCCAGTTTCTTTGAAGGCGGTGGTTCCGGGGAGCGATCGCTGGCGACCGGAGACATGAATGGAGATGGTCTACTCGACCTGGTGATCGGCATGATCAACAGTGGCGAGATCGTCATCAATCTCAATAACGGTAACGGTACTTTCACCGAGTCGGACAGTGAACCGGCGGTGAGTGGAACCTGGATGCTGGCACTGGGAGATCTCAACGGCGACGGCAATCTAGACGTCACCAGCGTCAACGCGAGCCAGGACAATGGCACCGTCAATTTCGGCAACGGAGATGGCACCATCTCTCCACCGGATGTGTATCCCGCTGACAATTTCCCGCTGGCGACCGATGTGGGCGACATGGATGGCGATGGCGATCTCGACTGGATCATCTCCAGCTACCTGGGAGATTGGTACTTCTATGTCAATGACGGTAACGGCAACTTCACCTTTCAGGAGGAGTTCCTCGCCCCGATTGCGGCCAGTTGTGCCGTCATGATGGATGTCGATAACGATGGAGATCTCGATTTGACTCTGATCGATGAGCTGGCCGACGTGGTGATCATCTATCAGCAGGAGGGTCTGGTATTGCCCGACTTCATCCGTGGTGATGCCGCCTGGGATGGAGAGGTCGACATCGCCGATGCCGTGATGATGCTGACAGTCCTTTTTGGTAGCGGTTGCCAGACGATTTGCGCCTGTCCCGATGCTCTCGATGCCAATGACGATTCTGCCAACGATATCTCCGACCCGATCTACCTGCTGATGTATCTGTTCTCGAACGGAAATCCGCCACCGCCACCGTTCCCCGCCTGTGGGACGGACCCGACTACCGACGCGCAGGATTGTCTCAACCAGCCTCCCTGTACGTAGAGGGCGAGTTCACGTTGGTCGAGGTACGGGAACTGTCCCCCGAGGATGAGCAACAGGTGCTCCTCTCGCGTCAAGAGGCTCTGTCGGAACATCCCCTTGCCTTTAGTTCCTCCCCTGACAAAGACCGGATGAATCCGCAAACTTACCGGAAACTGATGGCTTCCGATGCCCATGCCCTGTTTGGCACTCTCGATGGGGAAGAAGTGGTGGGGCTGGTCTGGATGAGAAGAAATTCGTCGCTGAAGGAGCGACACCGTGCCTATGTTTGGGGCACTTACCTTCGATCATCGTACCGGGGTCAGGGTGCCGGACGACAGATGATGAAATGTCTGATTGAGCGTGCCAGGAGTTGGGGCTGTGAGAGTATTGACCTGGGGGTCTCTAGTGCAGCTCCGGAAGCACGTCAGCTTTATCTCTCACTGGGGTTTGTTTCTTTTGGAATCCGGGAGCGTGCCCTGATCTGGGAAGGCACGGCGGTCGACGAGGAGTACATGGTCCTCGATCTACGGCAGCAGTGAGCCAAAACCTCAATTGACTTTCTGAACCCGCTGTTCACCCGCAACTCTCTGGCGATTACCCTCCGGGTCAGTGAGGTGCCTTGCGTCGAGGGTCGTGTCAGCGGACAGGGGGGACTCTTCAGTTGTCGGCTCAGCGATACCATCATCCGAGGGAGATTTCCCGTCGACTCTGGTGCCCATTCATCTGTGTGGTTGGGTTGCTCCACTTCTTTGCTGCCGGTTCGCTTGCGGCTCAGTCTCTCCCGGATGAGCAGAACCCTGATCCAGAGATTTCTACCTTTCCCGACCGACTGTCGGCGATGCACCGGAGGATCGGTGATCGGGTGCTCGATCTCAGCGACCGGATCGACAACTTCTTTGGTGATGTTCGGCTCGATGAGAATGCCGGAGAGACTCGATACCGGGTGAGAACCGAGTTGCGGCTGCTGGAGGGGGGAGAGTCCGAATTCCGGACGCGCATCCGGGGCCACGCAATACTACCCAATACCAAGAAAAGGCTGGGCCTGTTCCTCGAATCGTTCCGCAGCGATTTCTTGACCGACCTGGGAAACCTGCTGGGGGATCCGGCACAGGAGGAAGAGCAGCAGTCCCTTCTACCCGAGGAAGATGTGTCGGGACTGAGAGCGGCACTATTCGGCAGTGACCGCGGTCACCTGTCGCTCGATGGAGGGGTCAAGCTCTCGAGCGATCCCCAGGCGCGGGTACGACTGCGCTGGCGCGAAGATCACGAACTGGGAGATACCTGGAGTTTGCGTTTCATCCAGAGCCTGGAGTACCGGGGCGAGATCGGATACGGCGAGCGCACGCAACTGCGTTTCGAGCGAACCTTCGATCAACGCTTGCTGCGTCTCGCTATCGAGGGGGTCTGGTTCGAGCGTCAGGATCTCGAGGCGTTGCTGGTCACCAGTTACTTTCTTCCGCTGGATGATCGCACCTTGCTGAGGATCTCTGGCGATATTCGCGGTGTGCTCGGAGACGATCCTGCCCGTACCGGTGTCGGCCTGGGACTGGGGTTGCGCCGTCTGCTCCACGAGGACTGGCTCTTCGGTGAGATCGCACCGCGGGTTTTCTATCCGGAGAAGTCGATCCACGGCAGCGACGTCTCGGTGCAACTGGTTCTCGAGGTGATCTTCGGGCGTTGAGTCCTGGGGTGGAAGAGATCTGCCGCTGTAGTACCCTCTTGCCATCGAAAGGGGGCTGCGATGCTCCGTGGAGATGTGAATTCCAGTCGAACACGAAACGGCCTGGTCGCGATGTTGCTGGTGGGATTGGGCTGTGGAACCCTGGTTTACTTCGGCAACCCGGGAAACATGGGCATCTGTGGTGCCTGCTTCCTGCGTGATAGTGCCGGATCACTGCGTCTCTTCGGTGATCCTACCCAGTTGCACTACCTTCGTCCGGAGGTTCTCGGCCTCGTGTTCGGTGCGCTGCTGTGGATGCTGCTACGAGGAAAGTGGCAGGCGCGTTCGGGCAGTCACGCAGTCACGCGCTTCTTTTTCGGCATCTGGATGGGGATCGGCAGCCTGGTGTTCCTCGGTTGTCCCTTCCGGATGCTGCAGCGGCTGGGGGGGTTGGACCTGACAGCATGGATCGCCCTGCCGGGCTTCATCGCTGGAGTCGGTCTCGGGCTGCTGTTCGAGAAGCGTGGCTATAGCGTCGGTAAGACGCAGGTGGTCCCTGCGCCGGTCGGTCTGCTCGGGCCGGTGCTGCTGGGACTGGCGGGAGTGCTCTGGTATCTCGGCCTCCTCGACGGTCCTGGTCCCGATAGCGCCGCTGCTCCGAAGCATGCTCCGTGGTTAATTTCGCTGACCGTGGCGCTGGTGGCCGGAGCCATCCTCTCGATGACTCGATTCTGTGCCGTCACCGCTGCGCGCCAGGTATTCCAGAAGGACCGGCGAATGATCCTGGCTGCACTGGCGATGATGATCGG
>CAWLAN010000179.1:0-4568 GCA_963854815.1 Planctomycetes bacterium UBA1146 | reverse complement strand
TTTCGACACGATGGATCACCTCGCCTCCAATTGGCTGCTGCCGATGGGTGGACTGCTGATCGCCATCTATGCCGGCTGGGTGATGCCAGCACGGTTACGAGCAGCCGAGGTGGAGGATATGTCGCCGCTACTGGTGGGCGGCTGGTTGCTGCTGATCCGCTTCGTCGCACCGGCACTGGTGCTGGTGGTGCTGGCACAGAAGATCGGCATCCTCGACATCAACGAACTTTTCGGCTGAGAAGTTGATTCCCTAGGCGGTGGTCTCCACCGCGCCAGCAGGCGATGGGATCGATGACGGGAGTGGTGTGCTACCTGGACAGGGACGGGTACTGGACCTGGCAGTACGTACCGCGGTGAGGGCTGAACCCGAACAACGCCCCCGCCTGAAACTGGCACCATCGTCGGGGGTCGCCGATGACCACACCACCGGCTCGCGACGGCAGTTGACCATCCTTGCCGAGCCTCAGTGGCAGACGATCTGCGACCAGCTCGGACGTGATCTTCCCTGGACCATCCGGCGCGCCAATGTGCTCGTCTCTGACATCGAGTTCGGTCCCGAGTGGAGCGGCAAGAGGCTTCGTATCGGTGCTGCGGTGGTGCTCGTACATGGCCAGGTGACACCCTGTTTCCGCATGGAAGAGCAAGTCACCGGCCTGCACGATCTGATGGTTCCCGACTGGCGCGGCGGGATCCACTGCGAGGTGCTCGATGAGGGTGAGATCGCCGTCGGCGACCTACTGGAGATGCTCGAAGAAGACTGAACCGTCGAGCATCCGCTGCCATCTGGTGCGCAGCCAGACTCGCAACTGGAACTAGCCGGCGGAACTGACCCCCTGCAACGCCAATTGCTTGTCGCGCGCCGCCTCTTGAACCAGCTCCTGCCACGGTCGCTCGAGATCCTGCTCGAACGCCTGGACGATACCGCGACTGGAGTTGACCACGGCCCCGAGACCGTTGTCGTCGAAAGCGGCAGCCAGAGACTCGATGCTACCGCCCTGAGTTCCCACTCCCGGGATCAGCAGGATGGAACCTGGAGCGGCCTGTCGCACCCGCGCGATATCATCGGGATAGGTCGCCCCGACCACCAGTCCGACGCCATGGAATCCGCATTCTCCGAGGGAATCCTGTCCCCAGCGCTCGGCACTACGGGCCACCTGTTCGAACATCGGCACCGTATCGCCGTCACGGCACTGGAACTCTGCGCCACCCGGATTGGAGGTGCGAGCCAGCACGAAGATCCCCTTACCATGGTCACGAACCCGGGCCAGGAATGGCTCCAGCGAATCGGAACCGAGGTAGGGATTGACCGTCAATGCATCGACGTGGCAACCGAGAGTGCCCGGCTCGTCGCCGAGCAACGCCTCGGCGTAGGCCTCGGCGGTGGAACCGATATCGCCGCGCTTGGCATCCAGGATCACCGGAATCCCGGCCCGGGCGGCGCTGGCACAGACCGTTTCCAGCGCGCGCCAACCGCGCCAACCATGACGTTCGAAGAATGCCACCTGTGGCTTCACGGCTGCAGCGTGCTGGGCCACCGCCTCGATCACACCCTCGCCCAGACGAGACAACGCCTGTTCCGGATCATCGGCACTGATCTCGGCCGGAAGTCGGTCGAGCCGTGGATCGATCCCGACCACCAGTCGACTCTCGATCTGGTGGATCCTGGCCACCAGACGGTCAGAGAAGTGAGTATCGAGACTCATCGTTTCTCCTCTGGCTGCTCGGCAGAAGAACCGGCCATCGTTTCCTCCATGTCGGCGATCGACGACTGGAATCCGCTAACGGCCGATTCCTTTCCGGGTCCGGCGAGATCCGAACGCGACAGACTCTCCAACCCCTCCGAATAGGCGACATGAGCATGGCTGACAAAGCCGCTGGCGAGAAATGAATCACCGACGATCCGATACCCCTGCCACGCATTCTGCTCGCCATACATCAAACGGTAGAAGTGGCACAGACCGTCTTTATAGGATTCCTTGACGAATCGATCGCGCTGCAAGAACAGGCTTCGTATCAGCACCGGATCCTGCTTCCAGCGATGCAATAACGCTTCCAGTGCCGAGGTCCCGACGTCGAACAGGTGAGCGATCCGGTGCACCTTCTGCGGGAACATAGCGTGGACCTCGTCGAGTACCGCCTTCTGCTCCAGTTGCAAATCTCGTTCTGGATCGGAATTCCTGGCCGCGTCATCGACGTCGTAGGTCAACACGTTGTAATGCTCTTCCTTGAGGATGCTCAACTCGTGAAAGATGTCGTTGACGAGGCGATCGAGGAAATCGGTGCTGACCTCGGTACGAAACAGGCGATGACAGGCCTGCTTGAGGGGCATCAGGTACTGGTCTCGCAGTTCCTCGAGATCCTGGGTGGACAGCAATTCGACCAGTTCACGAGGAGCCAGTCGAATCTCTTCGCGCGGCAGATCGAACTTCTCGACGTAACCCTGAACGATCTGCTCGTAACGGTCATGGACCGAAGAGAAGACCCGTCGTGCGCAATAGAATCGCTCGACGACTCTCCAGGCCAGTGATCCTGCGGTATCAGTAAGCACCGCTGTCCATCCTCTCGGGCTGTTGCTGCCGGCGGTCTCCCGAACAGGGAATCCCTGTGATGAAGGATGACAGGATGAGGTCCCCATCGGGAGTGAGGAAGGACTCTGGATGGAATTGCACCCCCCAGGTCGCCTCGCCCGGGATCGCCACGCCCATCACCATGCCGGAATCGCTCCATGCAATGATCTGCAGCGTCTCGGGCAGATCTTCACGGCTCACCGCCAGCGAATGATAACGCGCCGCCTCGAAAGGGTTGGGAACCCCGGCGAAGATGCCCTCGTCAGTATGGTAGATCGGCTCCGCCTTGCCGTGGGCCGGGGCTCCGGTCGCAACGACTCGGCCTCCGAGACTGGTGGCGATCACCTGATGGCCGAGACAGACCCCCAGTATCGGGATCTCGCCGCGATAGCGTCTCAGTGCCTGATGGGCAAATAGCGCCTGCTCAGGACTGCCCGGTCCCGGTGACAGCAACAAGCGATCGGGCGCCAGTTGCTCCAGTTGATCGATGGAGAGGGAATCTGCAAGCCGCACGGAGACCCTCGCACCGTGGCCGGAGAGCGCCTGGACCAGGTTGTAGGTGAAGGAATCGCGATGATCGATGACCACGACGTGAAGCGCTGCCGCGGCTCCAGAACCCACTGGAGCGGCGCCAACACTCCACTCTCCCGGAAGATCGAGTCGGTGATCCCTGTTTGGTGGAGCAGAACCGTCCAGATCGATGACAACACGTCCCTTCCTAGTACCGAGCAGACGATAGTAGGCAGCCACAGGTCCCCCTACCACAAATTCCATAAAACGCTATCATGGTGCGGCTTACAGTGAACAAGCCGGATCTAGCCCGCGTCGGGTCCGGAGTTTGCCGCTGTAGAGACGGATTGGATTGGAGATCAAGCTGATGCGGAAATTCATACTCACCCTGGTCGCGGTCGGTCTGGCCGGCTGCGCCCCCATCCTGACCGAAGTCACGTCCGTCTCTCCTGCCGCGGGCATGGACCACCAATTGATCCAGGATGAATTTTTTAAGATCCAGGTCGTGTTCGATCACCGGATGGACTTCTCCAGCGTGGATGATGACAGTTTCGTCGTCAACGGATTCGAGACCGGGGACATCCCCGGTGGTTTCTCGCTCGAAAACGGCGATTACAAGGTCGTCTTCACCGCCATAGCGGACCTGATTCATGACGAGACGATCACCGTTCGATTGACCTCATCGATACGCTCGCAATCGGGCAAAGCGCTCGATCCCTACTCGTGGAATTTCGAGGTCATATCAGCCCTTCCCGATAATCCCCCCGATGATCCCCCCACATCTGATTTCCTGGTCGCTTCGATGAACCCCTCGATCGAGAGTGTCACCGCTGCTCCGGGAACCCTGCTGCAACCGACCTTCACCAGCCCCTACGACCCATTCGCTGCGGCAGGGGCCACCGTGATGGTCGAGGGTTCGCGCTCCGGAGCCCGGCAAGTGACGCTGCAAAATGTGCTGATCGGAATCGACACCCTCACCATCGTCTCGGACCGCCCGTTCCTCGCCGGAGAGCGAGTCAGTGTTGCGCTTCTCGACGGTCTCTTTGGCTTCAACGGAACCCCGCTCGATCCGACCCTGTTGGGAGTGACCGTCTTGAACCTCGGTTCCGACGAATGGCCCGGCACCACGGTCGACTCCGGCACCTCACTGGGAGCGGGAACCATCGTGTTCCTCGACTACGATGCCGATGGTGTCGACGAATGGGCCATCGTCGGCGGTGACGGAATCGTCGAATTGCAGGATTCGAGCCCCTCTGGCCCCGGAAACTCCACCAGCTGGACCCTTCCCGAACCGCTCGCCGGAGCGGCGGTGGGCGATTTTGACGGAGACGGTCGCGTCGATCTGGTCTGTCTCGCAGCTACCTCCGAGAGGATCTACCTGCTGAGAGGTTCTTTCAGCATCGCCATCCCACTCGAAGACCCGGTACTGATCAATCTCGCCACACCATCGACCCGGATCAGCGCGGCTCATGCCGACCAAGACGGAATCAC
>CAWLAN010000178.1:0-4632 GCA_963854815.1 Planctomycetes bacterium UBA1146 | reverse complement strand
TCGGTATGGATGACGCCCGCGTTCTTCTTGATGGTCTTGAACCGGAACGCGCGTTCGCTCACGGTTCCGGCGTGACCGGCACCGCGAAACAAGCTCGTGTTGACCTGGGCACTGCCGACACCTTGTAGCCCGAGAGCGGCCACGATGACTCCAGCGAAGAGAATGCCCCCGAGGGCGAGTTTAATTTTCATGACTTCCTTCCAGTTCCGGATGAGAGGTTTGAAGTGACATCACAACGATGCTGACACTGACCATATGGGCAGAAAATATCCTCGCAACCCAGCACATCGTCGGTCCGATCGGTCGGATCGGAATCGCTCCTTCTCGATCGAGCGACTGGACTCAAGGGCAGAGTGCAAAAGTTGCGCGAGTTAAACCATCCGCGGTGGGATCATCGCCACCGTTTGGCTCGCGAGTGATGTCGGGAAAGCCTGGTAATTGTGTGACAATGACGCGTAGGGGCAATCTGGCGATCTCATAAAGCATTTGTCCGGTTGTTTCGAGAAACCGGATAGAGAAGTCGACCCCGTGAGTAGAGAGTGAGAGTCCCAGTGTCCAGCCTGTTAAAAATACCCACGATTGCGTTGTTGTGTGTTTTACACGCTCCGGCGCTGGCCGAAGCGCTGGCCGATCCACCGACGGAAACTGCGGTGCCCTCCTTCCAGCTGACCGAAGCGGAGCAGGAACGGGTGCTCGATCTGTTCCAGGCCACCGGTGAGAAGATCACCCCCGATGGCGTGCTCGAGTTGGTCTACAATTTTGAATCGGAACAGCAGAGCCTCGGTGACGACTGGTTCCCGCCGCCAGCGCTGCGCGGGCAGAGGGTGCGCTGGAGCCGTGACTGGGAGGGGAACTGCGAGGGCGTTTCCGGCGGGGTCATCATCTCCGATACCGGCCAGTGGTTTCACAGTGCCGTCTGGCAACCGGACGTGCGGATGGAACTGACCTACGTGTCCTTCCTCGGTGGACGTCGTGGTGACATGGTTGCTGCCGTGTTCGCCTGGTCGAAGAAGTTGCGTCAACGAGTCGGTAGCAATCTGGGTCGCCAGTTGGTTCGCATCTCGGGCACCAAGGCCACCGGGGGCGTCGGTCCGGCACCGGTCATCGTCTACGAAGATCACCGCAAATTCGGTTTTGAACTGAAAAACGGCAGTTTCAGCACCCTGATCAATGGAAATGTGAAGCACCAGACCGACAACAAGAAGGTGCTCAAGAACCTCGGGCCGGGACAGGTCGGCCTTGTCTGGCGCGGAACCATCAACGGTATCGTGCCGAAGCTGAAGATTCGCGGCAAGATCGACCTGGACTGGGCCGCCGACCAGATCCCTCCCTTGCGTGAACGGCTCGATCAACACCGTGCGCAGATTGCCGCGGCCGCTCGCTGATTTATTTTTCCATCGAGTTGGCGCTGATCCTCAATCGCATCTGAGATGACTGACACAACTGAGGGTGGCCCCTGTCGGGTCGATGCCGCAGTTGGGATAGGGCATCGATGGAACCTGGCCCGCCTGGAACAGATATGTGAGCAGGTAGATCGGGTCTGCCACATCGAGAGAATTGTCGTCGTTATTATCGAGAGCAGCGTGGCAGGTATTTGGCATCCCCTGGAACAACACTGCCAGATTCGTGACCACATCGCTCAGATCGAGCACTCCGTCCATGTTGGAATCGCCTCTGAGGAACATCTCCGGCTCGAGGATCTCGGTCATGATCTCACCGCTGGAGAACTGAGCTTCTGCTCCCAGTAGCCGGGCCAGGGTCGGTGCGATATCGGGAATGGTCCGCTCCATCGTCGAGATCAGACCGGAACGTATCCCGGGGCCGATGGCGAGGCACTGAATCTGGCGGCAGCCGATGCAACCGTTGCCGTGTCCCACGAAGTCATCGGTATGACGACCATGATCATTGGTGATGAGCATCACGGTGTTGTCGGCATAGTCCGGGTCCGATTGGATCCACGTCCACAACTCACCGATGATTTCATCGGCGTGCTCGATGGCCGCAAGGTATTCGGTCCAGTTGCCATCGTGTCCGGCATGATCCACATCGGGTAGATACAGCGTCAGAAAGCGCGGCTTTGTTGTCTGCAGGAGATTCTGCGTTTCCATCCAGTTGGCATCGTCGCCGCCGCCTGTCGAGATCCACTGGGGCCAGTAATCGGGTCCGTAGGATGGATGGAAACTACCCCTCCACGGGCAGTAGGGCCCCAGCACGTAGACGCAATCTTGCGCCGAGAAACCGAGTTGCCGCCGGATGTATTCTTGAACGTAAGGGGTATTGGAGAAGATCGAGTCCTGCTGGCAATCGGGATCGAAAAAGGGAGTCGAACCGGCCCACGAACCGTTCATGATCGCCGGAATTCCCGCGATGGTGACGGTGTTTCCATCGTTGAGGAATGGTTCGATGATGACTCCCTGCTGGGCGAGCGCATCCATGTTGGGAACGTATTGACGGGTCGGGTGGCCCAGTCCCTCGGTGTAGCGCATCCCATCGACCAGGACCAGAACCACGCGATCAACGATCGGGGTTTTCGGTTCGGGGATCGGCGGCGCGGCACAAGGATCGGTCACCGTGGTGGGGGCCTCGAAGCCACGCAGACACCAGCTCTCCAGGGTTCCGTCGTTATTGGTCGGAAAACTGTCGAACACGGAAAGTGACCAGGATCCCGCAACCTGCTCGCCATCGAACATCGCCAACGTTCCGGTACTGGGCTGCATGTAGCAACCGCTAGAATACGGTACGGAGCCGTTGGGGATTCCATCATCGGAGTAGGTGACCAGGATGTTTTCGGTGTCTCCACCATCACTGTCGTGGAGTCGCAGCGAGGTCCCGCCCGGCGAGTCAAGATCGACCGTGAGATCACCGATGAACGGATGCGAGATATCGACCACAACCTGCAGATCCTGGATGATGAAACTGTCGGTGACGTTGACGATGCTCGTCACCTGTTGAGGGGTACCGTTTGCTCCGCCGAAATCGATCTCGGGGTTCTCGCAGACCTCGACATCCGCGACGACCAGCCCGGGAGCGAGAATCAGCAGTGGTAGCAGCCACTTCAAGCAATGCATCTCTATCGCCTCCAACCACCGATTATCCACTTTCGGAGCGGATGGATCCAGTTTGATGGTTGTCGGTATAAGAAATGCCCCGGACGACGATCCAGAGGCCGTCGCCCGGGGAGGTGAGCATCCTGTCAGGACGCTCGGGGAAGATCTCGCTGTTCACTCCTTACACGTCAGTCTCCCGGACAGCTCGGTGACGGCGCAGGAGGAGGTGGAATCGGAGGTTGGCCCGGCTGCGGTTGGATCCCAATGGTTCGAAATCTACCTCCCGTGAAACTGCTGATCTGTCGACATATGTCCTGTAGACCAGGATCCGGATCGCCGCCACTGACGAAGAAGATGTGAATCGGCAGGAAATCACGGTTTTGTTGTCCCAGAACTGTTGCGAAGTTGAGGGGAATCTCTCCCTGGGCGTAGCGATCATCGATGATGAGAGCCACGGCCCGGTGTTTGGTCTGATCCCGGTGCGCCAGTTCCAGTGTCCTTTCGAGCGCCTCGGCCAGCGATGCTCCGTCCTGTCGTTCCCTGGCAGGCTCCCACAACTTTGCCGCAGTCCTGTGACTGGTGACGGCGAAGACGGGCAAGTGCTGGTAACTGTGGATCTGATCGTTGAATGCAATGGCGCCGAAACGAGCGTGCTTCGACAGCGATGTGATCAAACCGCTGAACTCGGTCGAGATCACAGCCGTTCGTTCCCCCTTCATCCATTCGGTTTGCTCGATGCAGATGTAAAGACTGTCGGCGTAGATCTCACTGCCGAAGATGGGGATCACCTCGGTGAAATCGTCATCTTCGTCAGCGGATTTACCTCCACCAGAGGGAAGGTCATAGACCTTCTTGGGTTGGGAATTTGTGTTCTCTTCCGGAACCTTCTGGGCGAGGACCACGGCAGCATTGACGAAGATGCCCGCACAGAAGATGAATCCGAGCAAGAGAAGAGGAATGCGCTGACGAACGGACCGGTCGAGGCCTGTGCGTAGATGCATTGGAGCTCCTTTCCGAGGGATACTTCAGGCGGCGGGCTATTTATCCAGTACGAATGAGCAGCAAAGATCGATCCGGAATTCACATGGGTGTACACATCTTTGATTCACGAGCGATTCAACTGGTGACGGTGATGAAAAGGGTGAACTCGGTTTGACAGTGACGAGGTGCCTGTGCCAATTCTGGCACAGGCGGTAGAAACCGTTGTAGATGGTGAACAAAATCGCTCGGAACGAATCGAATCGGTTCAGCGTTGCTGATGTTTCGTACTGGTTAGAGGAGCAGTTGCGCTATTGCATCTCTTGCGGATCGAGCGGCACCGTGATGATGCGACTGCCTGTTGTCGAGGTGCCGATGACATCTCGCAGCGCCCACACCAGTGCCGGCAATACCCTGTCGAGGTTGCCACGCGTTCCGATCTTTACCGCCGAACTGCGCCAGCTTCTCTCCGACCCCGGCGCGTCGCCGGATTTCCCCTCGATGCGTAGATAAACAGGGATGCGGGTGATCACACGAGTCCGATAGTGTGCGCCGAATCCAATTCCGACCCGATGGCCACCACGATGGAATCGACCGAACGCCATCG
>CAWLAN010000177.1:0-4694 GCA_963854815.1 Planctomycetes bacterium UBA1146 | reverse complement strand
TGTCGCTACATCGGCAACTTGATGAGAATCCTCGATTGCTGATTCCCGTGAGTCTTTCCTATCTGGAGGACATCTTCGAGGAGTTTCTACCCGACTGGCCCATCACGATCATCGAACAGGAGCAGCCAATTGATCTCGGTGGAATCCGAGCACATGCCTTCTTCAATGTTCGTGCCGAAGCCACCAACGAAGATGACTGCATGGTGCTGCTACTCGAGAATGGAGAGGAAGCGCTGCTCTCGGAGGCCGATGCCGTGTTGCCGATGGAAGATCCAGACATCCGGGAAAAGGTGGGGAACCTGCTGCTGGAAACTGGACCCAAACAGCGAATCTTCCTGACTACTCGCAATGAACTGGAAGCAACGATGGCGAGTGTCGATGCCCCTGATGCGGATACACGTCGCATCGCCATCGCGCATCATCGCAGCGAAAGTGCCCTTCTCGCCGAGTCGGAAATCGTCCCGAACGGAGCTGAGGTGTGCCCCTGGAGCCAGCAAGGGACCATCCGTGTGATCATCGGTCAGGGGATCTCGATCCCTCATGAAGTGGTCGGCCAGTGGAATCGATTGCTGTTTCCCGTTCGCATCTCGGATCGCGCCCGCATCGAGCAAGAAACTGCACTGAGAGAGAATCTTCCCCTGCAAGTAGTGGCGCTCCATGGTGGAGAGAACATCGTCATCGAAGAAGGGCAAGTCTCCTCTACAGGCAAGGTTTCGGGTCTTGAAATTCTCGACGACGAGGAGAATCGAACCTACGATGAGACCTGCGAAGAGGTCGCTGATTTCCCGGTAGCTCCTCTCAGGGAGGATGAACGCGATACTGCCTCCCAGCATGCCGAGATCATCCGGATGCTCCAGGAGCGGTACCTTCCGTACCTGATCGGCCAGAGACAACCGGCCATCGAACACCGGCTTGCCGATGGAGGTGGTGAATACAGAATCCGGGTGCGGTACGGATCGAGCAAATCCTGGGTGCCACGCGACTACCTCATCAGTCACGGCTCACTTCGCTTCGAGGAGGCTCCGGTAGAAGGGGACCCCCACGAGGAATACTGGGGCAACGACCTGGATGATTACTTCCGTGGTATAGCAGATGACTTCTCCACCTTTTGCCGCAGCTATCCCGGGGGAATCTCGCACGAGTTCTGGGATTGCCTCGGAATGCCCTACCTCAATGACGACCTGGTTGCACGCAAGATCCGGTTTCATTTCGAACGGGCCCATCGCGGCGAGAGCGCCGGATCCTTTGTGCTCCCCCTGTGGGATTTCGCCCGCTAGAGCAGACTCATGCCTCCAGCAGGTGCCGTGCGATGATGATCCGCTGGATCTGATTGGTGCCCTCGTAGATCTGCATCACCTTGGCATCACGCATCAGTTTCTCGACCGGAAACTCCTTCGAATAGCCATAGCCACCGAAAACCTGCACTGCATTGGTGGCCGCTATCATCGCCATATCCCCGGCGAAGCACTTCGCCATCGAGCATTGCTTTGTGTTGCGCTGCCCCTGATCGATCATCCACGCCGACTGCCAGGAGAGAAGCCGTGCCGCCTCCACATCCTTGGCCATGTCTGCCAGGATGAACTGGATCGCCTGCTGACGGGCAATCGGTTTGCCGAAGGCATGGCGTTCAAGAGAGTACCTGGTCGCCTCTTCCAGGGATCTGCGACCGACCCCCACTGCTGCAGCAGCGATACCTGGTCGTGTGCGGTCAAAGGTACGCATCGCGATACGAAAACCCTGCCCCTCGTCACCGATCCGATGATCGACCGGGATCTCGACGTCCTGGAAGTTGATGAACACAGTGTCTGAAGCACGCTGCCCCATCATGTCTTCCTTCTTGCCGATCTCGATACCGGGAGCATCTGCGGGCACCACGAAGCAGGTGATCCCTTCGTAACCGCTACCCGGATCAGTCGAGGCAAACAGCGTGAAAAATCGAGCATGAGCGCCTCCCGAAACCCATGCCTTGTTGCCATTGATCAGATAGCAATCCCCCTTGCGATCAGCGCTGGTCCGCAAGGATGCCGCATCACTTCCCGAATCCGGTTCCGAGAGGCAGTAAGAAGCTGTGCAGTGCTCCGACGTGAGCATGCCGAGCCACTTCTTCTTCTGTTCTTCGCTACCGCCGACCATGATCGGAACCGAGGATAGGTTGTTGACCGTCATGCTGATGGCGATGCCGGAACAACCGAAGGCGAGTTCCTCGGTGATGAGGGCCTCTTCGAAGTGCCCGAGTCCTGCTCCGCCGTACTGGTCATCGATGGTCACGTTCATCAGCCCCAGTTCGAACGCCTGAGCCGCCACTGCGATAGGATACTCACCGGTACGGTCATGATGCTCCGCCACGGGGATGACTTCATTGGCGACGAATTCCCGGGTCATATCGACCAACATTTGCTGTTCGTCGGAGAGCGCGAAGGATACCATCAGGTGCCTTTCCCGGATCTGGCGGATCATCCCCGCTGGGAGATCACTGAGGGGAGACGGGAACCGTTTGCTGCGCTACTTTGTCCGCTGAAGACCGTAGGCGCAAGAGACGCCGAGGCAAGAGACTCTCATTCGGTAAGTGTCAATTCAAGAAATGTTGGTCTCCGCTGGAGACACACTGATCGAGAAGGAAATTCATTGGCGAAGGTACTGGTGGCGATGAGTGGTGGGGTCGACTCGAGCGCGGCGGCCCACCTGCTGAAAGAAGAAGGGCACGAAGTGATCGGCGCCTTTCTCCGACTTGGCGATGGAGGTCAGGCGGCCGAAAAGAGCCGTGCCTGCTGCACCGTCGAGGATGCCATCGATGCCAGGCGGGTTGCCGATCGTCTCGACATCCCTTTCTACTCGTTCAACTACGCACAAGAGTTCCGCAAGATCATCGACTACTTCGTCGATGAGTACCGCGACGGACGAACCCCGAACCCCTGTGCCCGATGCAACCAGTGGATCAAATTTGATGTCTTCCACGATCTGGCCCATGACCTCGGTGCCGATTTCGTCGCTACCGGTCACTACGCGCGCGTACTCGATGCAGATGATGGACCTCGCCTTGCTCGCGGAATCGATGTCGACAAGGACCAGTCTTACTTCCTTGCCACGGTCCCCTACGATGTGTTGAAGGAGTGCCTGTTCCCTGTTGGCGGTCTGCATAAACCCGAAGTGCGAGACATCGCAGGCGCTGCGCAACTACCGGTGGTCCACAAGGCCGAAAGCCAGGAGATCTGCTTCGTTCCTGCCAACGATTACCGACGAGTGATCCGCAAGGAGGCTCCTGAAAGCCTTCAACAAGGCGAGATTGTCGACGAGTCCGGTGACAAACTCGGTACCCATGAGGGCTACGCTGCATTCACCGTTGGACAGCGACGAGGTCTTGGCATCGCCGGCGCTGAGCCACGCTATGTGGTGCGTACCGAACGAGAAACCAATCGGGTGGTCCTCGGTCCGCGTAATTCATTGCTGGAAGATCACTTCTTCATCTCCGAGATGAACTGGCTACTGCCGAAAACGCCAGAAATTCCTCTGCGTTGTACGGTACAAATCCGCCACCGCGGCACCCCACAACCGTGTACCGTTCAGTCGGCCACACTGGGAGGTGGAGATTGGCTCGAGGTTCACCTGGATGTGCCCGTCTTCGCCATCGCTGCGGGACAGGTAGCGGCACTCTATGATGAAGATGTCGTACTCGGGGGCGGGTGGATCGAAAAGGGCGAATAAGAACCAGAGACCTCTGGCCTCAAGAAAAAGAGTGTCGGGACCCAAAAGGGTCCCGGCACTCTTTGATATTCGTCAGTCAGATTCAATCACCTCTACCATTCCTGAGACTTGCACGGGCGCAACGGATTGAGAGTTGACCACTACAACGGTTCCGATCGGTGGAGTCCCGAGAGTGTTGCAGAAATCGAGTGAAGTAGAGCCCGCAACATTACCCTGGTAGATCGCCACGTTGAGCTCGTAATCAAATCCCGGAGTGAGCGCAAATGAAGACGTGAAACTGATCACGACCCCGGTGGTGAATCCACCTGGATGGATCTGTACGATATTGAAGTCAGGAGACGAACCATTGTTCAATGCGCCCATGCTGGAACCGTCCGTGACTTCAATACAGGTGAGGAGTGTCGTGTCGTGACATACTCCAAAACTCCAGGCCTGGATTTCTATTCCATTGTTATCGAGGAATATCAGGAAGGAACCCAGGGCTCCCTCTTCGATCGTCCCGCTGGTGACTTCCAACAGGTAATCGGGCGGAACCGTCACATGGATACAAGCCGGACAACTCATCGACCCGCTACCACCGGGACCCGACACGATTAACGTCACGGTGTAGTCGCCCTCCTGGGTGTAGACGTGAGTTGGGCTTTGCATGACCGAAGTCTCACCATCTCCGAAGTCCCACAACCAATCCGTGATGGGCCCTATCGAGGTATCGATGAAATTCACCGACAAATTGTAGGTGCCACTCAAGGGCGTTCCGGTGAAATCCGCCACCGGTGCCGCATCATTCACCGTGATATTGAAGGTATCGGTGGCCACGTTCCCAGCACTGTCGGTTGCAAAATATGTCACCAGCGTTGTACCCACCGGGAAAATATCGCCGGGAAGATAATCACTTGCCAAAGAAACCGCCTGGCAGTTGTCGCTGGTCAAGGGATCGCTCCAGGTTGCCGCTGCGCTGTTCTGTCCCGACTCCGCAGTGACGGTGATGTCAT
>CAWLAN010000176.1:0-4768 GCA_963854815.1 Planctomycetes bacterium UBA1146 | reverse complement strand
CGATGAGATGCGTGCCGCACGCACCGCTGGCCCCGATCTCGATGCCGAGACCATCTGGCAGATGGCGACCATCAATGCGCGACGCTGGCTGGCAGCAGCGGGCCATCCGGACCTGCTCGGTAGCGGCACGCTGAAGGAAGGCGATCCGGCGGACCTGGTGGCGGTGTCGCTTGCCGAAGGGGATGGTCCACTGCTGGAGCGTGCCCTCGGAGGCGAAGTGATCGGCACCTGGATCGACGGGCGAGCGTTGCAGCCGGAGATGCTCGAGGATGCTCAGTAGCCCAGTTCTGTCAGGATCGCATCAGCGAGTAGATCGACCGCGGGAGGAGACACACCGATTGCCCCGAGCGCCAGTTGCTGGAAATCCCCTTGCCAGTGGCGCTGATCGACCTCCACCTGGCCCTGCCCATCACGAACAAAGAAGATGAGCGAGCCCTCTGCCAGATCGATCGGCTCACCATCCACCACGAATGAAGCGACGGTAGGAACCGTCCCGGAGCAATCGGCCGACCACGAGAACTGCACCGATGTCTGGTCGTATTCAAACGTTCGGCTCAGTTCGATCAGGTACGGCTTTGTTTTGGAATTCCCCGAAGTCGAAGGCCCTCCGAACGAGGAGACATTCTCCATCGCCTTATCGACCAGCACCCACGGGACAAACCACCTGTATTGCGGTTGCCCTGCTGGCCGCGAGCGGATCAGTCCGTAGCGGATGGTCGGGCGACTGTTGTCGGCGGGGATGTAATCGTTGATCACGGTGACTTCCCAGAAATCACCCGTGTCGTTGGTACCGCCGAATTTCTGGCCCGCGCCGAAGTAGCCACCCGGGTTCGGGCTGCGAATACAACCGGGGTGAATCGACAGCAACCCGAGAACCAGCAGCAAGAAGCCAAAGCGCATCAAATGGCTCCCTCCCGAGATGGACCGATTCAAAAGGTGGACCCCGTCGGCCAACACCGACGAGATCGATGGAGCGGGTGATGGGGATCGAACCCACGACATTCAGCTTGGGAAGCTAACGCTCTACCACTGAGCTACACCCGCGCAAAATCGACCTTCGCATTGTCACGAAACCCACCTACGCGTCAAGTTTCATGAGTTGGTCGGATCAGCACCATCTCCATCGAATCAGCGGGCGACCTTTTCATTGGTTTGCCCGCTATGCATCTGCTCGATCAGTTCGAGATGAACCGCCAGGTTTCCGCGCACCATCGCCTCGGCGCTGAAATGCTGCTCGACCCGCTGCTTTCCCGCTGTCGCCAGATCTTCGGCGGCGGTCGGATCGTCGAGCAACTGGTCGATCGTCTCGGCGAGTCGAGCAGGATCTGCCGGGGCAACGAGACGACCGGTGACCCCATCCTCGATCACCTCGGGAATCCCACCGACATCGCTGGCGATCACCGCCCTGGCGGCCGCGAGCGCGTCGAGGATGCTGGTTCCGAGACCCTCCTCGAGACTGGGATGGATGTAGAGATCGAGAGCGGCGAGCCAGGAAGCCACATCCTCCTGAAATCCAACCCGATGGATGCGATCAGCCAAGCCACTTTCCTGCGCCAGGGAATCGATCGCCTCGGCCTCTTCTCCGTCTCCGATCAAAACCAGATGCGCGGCTGCTTGCCGTGATCTCAACAAGCCCATCGCCTCGATCAGGTACCGATGCCCCTTGTGCTCGCTGAGCGCACCGACCGATCCGAGCAGCGGTGCTGAATCCGGCAGATGCAACTGGTCGCGCAGTTCCTTCACCGACCGGACTGGATCGGGCAGCGCGGTGACCCCCGAGTGGACCACCCGGATCCGCTGAGGATCGATGCCGTCTTGTTGCAATACCTCGGCAATCTTGCTCGAGATGGCGACGTAACGATCGACCCCGTGACGGTACTTGAAGCGTGTCAGAAACGGAGTTCCGCTGCGGTAGATGGAGAAGTCCACACGGCGCTGCACGATCACCGCAGGAGCTCGACGGAGCCCGAAGTTGGCGAGCAACCCGATGGTGTGGGCATGGGCGGTGTGCAACTGAAGGATCTGCGGATCGATGTGCTGGATCAGCCGGCGCAGTTGCCTCACCGATGACAGATCCAGTTCTCCCCGCAGCGGGATCTCATCGACCTGGATGCCACTGGAGCGGGCTCTATCTGCCAGCGGGCTTGCCGGAGGGCAGACGATGGAGGCCTGATGGCCCTCGCGCCGCAGCCCCTCGACCAGCAGCAGGGTCTGGCGTTCCCCACCGCGCCAGCTGGTGGCGGTATTGAGGTGGAGGGAACAGATCGGATCCATGGGCTCCTCTTCCCCCGTTCGCTCGGGTCAGCGTACCCGAGATCCGGGATTCTATGAAGCGAGGGCCAACTCCGAGACCCAAACAACAACGAGTGGCCATGAGATTATTTGCGAACCGCCCTGACGATCATCGTCTCACCAAAGAGTAGAGGAAGACTGAACATGCTCTTTCTCACTTCCGAACAAACATGCTCCGTTCCCTCCTTTTTGCCTCTGCGGTGGTAGACCAGCAAGGTGGCCAGATAAAGCAGAGGCACCAGCGGAAGATAAAGCCAAGATACAGGTTTGGTGCGATTGGTGGTGATCTGCTCGATGTGGAAACCACCAGAATGCAACAGATAACGGATCTCCGGGAACGAGAGCAGGCCGATGTGATGCAGCGGGCCAGGATTTCTCTCATCTAGTGGTGAGTTGCACTTGTTGTGATGACCGGTCAGGAGCCACTTCCAGCGCGAACGGATCGAACTGATGTTCGGCGTTGAGACGATGAACTCTCCTCCTGGCCGCAAAACACGGATGACCTCAGCAACGAAATCTTGCTGCCGATCGATGTGCTCGATGCCATCGATGCAAACGAGGGTATCGACACTCTCGTCGTCGAGCGGAAGTCGATCCGTCATATCCCCCTGGCGAAAAGACTCGTGATCGATCTCGAGACCATCCTCAATATCTATGCCGTACACATGGTGGTAATCGTGATCCTTGAGACGCTGAACAAAGGCGCCACTACCGCACGGAACATCGACAATCCGCGATTCGGGTCCATTCCCGACCAACTCAAACACCGTCTCGTGGGTGTTTTCAGAGGTATTGATGGAAATACCTTTATAGTCTCTTCGCATTACGCCTACTCCGCCTCGATACCAATTTTGTCGATTCACCTGCAACAGGTCGCATTGTCACGAGACCTCTCCTAGGGTCAATATGGGTTGCCAAGTCACCCCTCGAACGGGAGTTCACGTGCCCGCAGAAGCGATCGACAGTCATGCTCACCTCTACTTCGATCGCTTCGATGACGATCGCGACGAGGTGATCGAGCGTGCTCGCGATGCCGGTTTCGTCTCCATCGTCAACATCGCCGTCGATGAACAGACCAGTCTCGAGGTGATCGAACTGGCAAAGCAATACCCGGGCTTCTGCCACGGGGTAGTCGGAGTGCATCCGACCCACTCCGGGATGTCCGCAAGCGAACTGGAAACCACACTCGGCAACATCGAGACCCTGTGCGATGAACATTCGCAGCAGATCGTCGGCATCGGCGAGATCGGCCTCGACTACTACTGGAAAGATGTCAGCCCGGAAGATCAGGAGCGCGCTTTCATCGCCCAGCTCGACATCGCCCGTCGGCGCGACCTGCCGGTGGTGATTCACTGTCGCGAGGCGTGGTCCGACACGCTCGATATCATCGACCGCAACGGCGATGGAGTGACCGGTGTCTTTCACTGCTTCAGTGGCACCGTCGATGAGGCAGGTCGGGCCATCGGTCTTGGCTGGTGCGTTTCCTTTGCCGGCAACCTCACCTACCCGAAGGCGCAGGATCTCCGCGATGCCGCCGCAGTGGTGCCGCTCGATCGGCTACTGCTGGAAACAGACAGCCCATTTCTGTCACCGCAACCGGTGCGCGGTCAGCGCAATGAACCGATGCACTCGCTACATACTGCCGACGAACTGGCACGGGTACACAGCACCGATCGAAAGACGGTGCTGACCGCGACCACATCCAACAGTCGATCTCTATTTCGACTGAAAGAGTGACGCTTGCCTGAAAGGAAAGAAGCCCCGGCGCGGTTCCCGCGACGAGGCTTGTGACTTCTCTCACAAGAACAGTTCGATCAGCCGCCCATCAACTTGCGCATGGAGGCCAGTCGCTCCTCCATCTGCTCACGGGTTATCTGACCCGCTTCCACCATCTTCTCCATCTCGGCCTGGGCTTCGGCATATTGCTGGCGAGTGATGGTGCGTGTCTTCTCTGATTTGCGGCCCATCGTCTTGCGCATCTCGATCAGTCGTTGCTGCATCTGCTCGGCGGTGATCTCGCCGGCTTCCACCATCTTCTCCATCTTGGCCTGAGCTTCTGCGTATTGCTGGCGAGTGAAGGTCCTTTGTGAAGTTTCTTTCTTCTCGGTGGTTTTCTTCTCCTCGGATTCCTTCTGGCCCTCTTCCATCATTTCGATGTAGATCTCGACCGCCTGATCCTCGGTGATCTTTCCCGCCTCGATGCCTTTTTCGAGTCGGGCTCGAATCACAGCCCCGCGGCCTCGGTCGTCTTGCTCCATCACCTCGATATACTTGTCCCTGGCCTGTTCCCAGGTCATCGCTCCCGATTCGATGGCCGCTTCGAGACGCTTACGCACTCCGGCACCATCGATGCTGCGCTTCTTCTGTGGCTCGGCCTGCTCCTTTTTGTCGGAAGCGCGAGCCTTGTCATCGGCCAGCTTCTTGCGCAACGCTTCGTAGCGAGCACGACCCTCCTCCCCGGTGATCTTGCCGGCAG
>CAWLAN010000175.1:0-4778 GCA_963854815.1 Planctomycetes bacterium UBA1146 | reverse complement strand
CCGATCCTGGTCAAATCGATGCGCGCAAAGGTACGAACGATGGCCACCTCGGCACACGCCTCCTCCATCGTCTCTCGAACAGCCCCCGCCTCCATCGACTCCTCCATCTCCAGGAAGCCCGCCGGGGGCGTCCAGAGACCCTCTGCCGGTTCGATGGCGCGGCGACAAAGTAACACTCGGCCCGCTTCTTCGATGACGGTCCCGACCACGATCTTCGGGTTGCGGTAATGAATCGTACCGCAATCAGGGCAGACCCCTCTGGTGCGATCCTCGCCCGGGGGAATCTCGTCTCTCAACTGGATCCCGCAGGCCATGCAGTGAACTGGAATCGGTACGATCACCCTTCACCTCGATCTCTGGATCTTCTCGGGAAACCCGGCGTTGAAGGCTCGCAGAGAGAGACGCCCTGGGCAAGACAGCAGTTGGTGAATGGCAATCGGGTCGGCATTATGGAATCCTGTTGTCACGGAGGTTGCGACGCCATGATCCATCGCCTGCTGATTTCCGTGACTCTCTTCTTCATTTGCGGATGCGTTCATGCAAATGCACGCCAGGAATCGCTACCTTCCTATGTCATCATCATCGCCGACGATCTCGGCTGGGCCGATGTCTCCTGTCAGGGAAGCCCGTGGAAGACTCCGTCCATCGATGCTCTGGCTGCCGATGGCATCCGTTTCACTCGTGCCGCATCCAATGGCCCGAACTGCGCACCGAGCCGCGCATGCCTGCTCACCGGCACCGATGTGGCCGAACATCGCATCTTCACCGTGCGCCCTTCGGCCAGAGGAAAGGCAGAGAACCGGAAACTGACTCCACCCCGGACGGAGCACGCCCTGACCCCGGAGGCGCTCACCATCGCCGAGATGCTGGCGGGCAAAGGGTACCGATCGGCATTCATCGGAAAATGGCACCTGGGAGCCGATCCGGCGCTGCAAGGTTTTGATGTCTCCATCGCCGGAAACCAGCGCGGAGCGACGAGGAGACACCTGGCACCCTGGAATCTCCCGAGACTTCCAGAGCAAGCCGATGGAACCCCGCTCGCCGATGCCCTGACCGACCACGCGATCAAATTCATCGAGGACAATGCCGCAGGTCCGTTCCTCTTGATGCTCTCGCATTACGCGGTCCATACACCGATACAGGCTCCTCCTGCCGAGATTGCCAGCTGGGCCAAGAAACTTCCCGATGAACCGAACAAGAGACACCGATATGCCGCTGTCGTCGATAGCGTTGACCGCTCCGTCGGCCGTGTTCGCAAAGCACTGGAGGAGAACGGCTGTGCCGATCACACCCTGCTCATCTTCACCAGTGACAACGGAGGAGTCGAAAGATTCACCGACAACGGACCGCTTCGTGGAGGCAAAGGGATGCTGTTCGAGGGAGGAGTCCGTGTTCCTTTCATCGCCTGGGGAGCCGGAACCGGTTCCGAGACCCGGGTTCTCGATGTTCCGATCCAGTTATCCGATCTGGTTCCGACGATGCTGGAGATGGCGGAAACTTCCGCACCATCGGGGACTCCCCTGATGGGCGAGAGTCTCGTTGGGCTTCTGACCGGAAAAGGAACGCTCTCCGAACGAGATCTCATCTGGCACTTCCCTGCATACCTCGAGGGAAAAACCAAACTTCATGGCAACTGGCGCACCACGCCGGCGGCTTCCATCATCCGAGGGAAATGGAAACTGGTCGAGTTCTTCGAGGACGGTCGTCGTTTTCTGTTCGACCTCGAGGCGGACATCTCCGAGCAAAATGACCTCTCCGAGAAGCTGCCTGACCGGGTCACGGACCTCGCCGAGACACTCGCCGCCTGGCGTAAGCAGCGCAACGCCCCGATGCCACAACCAATAGACAAGCCCTGATCGCTCGACTTGGGCTGGCCCAGAGGGGATTCTGGCATCCGTGTTCACGCCAGCCGGGGATATCGTCGTTTGTCGCAAATCGCGCTGAATCCGATGCCCGGGCCTAACTTCAGGAGCCAGGAGAGCGAATGATTCCCCTCAAAGCTTTCCGCTTCCTGCTACCGCTACTGCGTCGTGAACGAAGCGTAATCCTCCTCGGAATTTTTATGATCCTGGTCGGGAGCCTGTCCCAGGTCGCAATTCCGCGCCTGGTTGGTCTCGCTGTCGAAAAACTTGAAAGCGGAATTGGCATCGACATGGTGATCCACATCGCGATGGCGATGGTAGGGATCGTATTGATCCGCTGTATCACCTCTTTCTGGGCCAGACAAACAGTGATCGGATCAAGCCGTCGCATCGAGAAGCGACTGCGCGACCAGATGTTCCGCCACATCGAGAATCTGGATGGCTCCTTCCATGCAAAGCTCCACACCGGCGATCTGATGAATCGCTTCAACAGCGATGTCGAGGCGGTTCGGCTGGTGTTCGGACCAGCGATCATGTACTCGGTGCAGACCATTTTCATCTTGATCTTCTCGGTCACGCTGATGCTCCGCATCGATTGGCAATTGACGCTGTGGTCACTCTTTCCGCTCGGCCTCATCACCCTGTTGATCCGTTTCGTGGGCCCAAAAGTGCACCGTCTGTCGATGAGAGGTCAGGAGATGCTCTCCGACATCTCGGTCCACGCGCAGGAGAACTTCGCCAACGCGCCGGTGGTAAAAGCCTTCGTTGTGGAGGATGCCGAGATCGAACGAATGCATCGTCTCAGCCACTCCTACTTCCAGCAGAACCTTCGCATCGCCCGGGTGCGTGCCCTCTCCAACAGCGCGTTCTTCCTGTTCGGCGATCTGGCGCTGGTCACGCTGCTATTGATCGGCGGCCTGAGGATCCTTTCGGGTGATCTGAACCTGGGAGAATTCGCCACCTTCAACGGCTGCCAGTTGCTGCTGATCTGGCCGATGATCGCCCTCGGCTGGGTGATGAACCTGTTCCACCGCGGGGCGGCGAGCGCCGAGCGGCTCCAGGAGATCCTCGGGGCCACGCCTGCTGTCGACGATTCCCGTGCAATGGATGGGTTGAATGTGGATCGGGGAGAGATCCGCTTCGATCAGGTTTCCTTTCGCTATCCGGATTCAACTGGCGTGGTACTGGAGCAGATCTCCTTCGACCTTCCAGCCGGAAAAACGCTGGGAATCGTCGGCGCCACAGCCAGCGGTAAGACGACTCTGCTCAATCTGATCCCCCGGCTCTCTCCCACCGTTAGTGGTCAGATCTTCGTCGATGGTCATCCCATCGAGAAATACACGCTCGACGAGCTCCGTTCATCCATCGCCATGGTTCCTCAGGAACCTTTCCTCTTCAGTGCCACCATCGCCGAGAACATCGCCTTCGGTGTCGCGGATGCATCGATGGATGAAATCGAGAAGGTCGCCCGGCTGGTCCGCATCGAAGACGAGATCTGCAAGTTTCCTGATCTGTACGATCAGCGGGTCGGGGAGCGGGGGGTCACCCTCAGCGGAGGACAGAAGCAGCGCATCGCCATCGCCCGGGCGATCCTGCAGCGCCCGCGTATCCTGATCCTCGACGATGTGCTCTCGGCGGTCGATTCCGAGACGGAAACCACCATCCTCGAGGGGCTGCGGGACTGGACTCAGGATCTCACCGCACTGATCGTCACCCACCGCCTCAGTGCCATCATCCATGCAGATGAGATCATCGTCCTCGACCAGGGGCGCATCATCGAACGTGGCGATCACCCGAGCCTGCTCAAGAAGCGCGGTCGTTACTACAAGTTGTGGCGCAAACAAACGGTCGAGAGCGAGCTGGAGGACCTGCAATGACCTCCCGCAAACAGCAAAAGACCACCAGCAAGAGCCAACGAGATGACGCCGAGGATTTCCATGTCGAGGAAGTGATCGACCGTCCCTTCAGTCGCGCTCTGGCCGGGCGCTTGTTGCAGTATCTACGCCCCTACACGTCCCTGGTGCTGCTCTCGGTGCTCTTGATCGTCATCAGCACCCTCCTTTCGCTGGCAGGGCCATTGCTGATCAAGGAAGCGATCGATGGACCCCTTTCCTTGTTGGGGGGGACCGAGGAAGGGATGTCCGGACTGAGCACCTTCGTCACGGAGGTGGGAAGTTGGGTCGGACTGAACCCGAACGGAGACAGTGCCGATCTCGATCACCAAATCAACTGGCTGTGGCTCATCATCGGAATTTACGGATCCATCCTGCTGGCCCAGTTGCTGATCCACTACAGCGAGATCATGGTGCTCGAACGCACCGGACAGAACGCCACCCGGGATCTGAGGATTCAGGTTTTCGCGCACCTGCAAAAACAGAGTGCCAGTTTCTTTCATCGCAATCCGGTCGGACGCCTCGTCACCCGAGTCACCAGCGACGTCGAAGCTCTCAACGAACTGTTTGCCAGCGGATTCGTCTCGCTGGCAGGAGATCTACTCGCCATCACCGGCATCGTGGCGATGCTGTTCTGGACCAACGCAGAACTGGCATCGATGACCCTGCTGGTAGCACCTGTTGTGGTCGGGGCAACACTCGTGTTCCGCAGGTTCGCTCGCAGGCATTACCGGGAGATGCGGCGGCGGCTCGCTCACCTGAATGCCTATACGCAGGAATCGATCAGCGGCATGGAAGTGATACAGGTATGCCGCTCGGAGGATGAACAGGCGCAGCGCTACTCGATGATCAACGGCAAGCTGCGGAATGCACACCTCAATAGCGTCTTCTGGTATGCCCTCTTCTTTCCCACCATCGAATTGCTGTCGGTGGTGGCACTGGTCATCATCGTCGTCGGGGGTGGTGCCCGGATCGAGGCGGGAACCGCCACCTTCGGCGAGTTCTTCCTGTTCTGGACCTACCT
>CAWLAN010000174.1:0-4870 GCA_963854815.1 Planctomycetes bacterium UBA1146 | reverse complement strand
GGTTCCGTCAGCGCTGCGGCTACCGTGTCGATGTCAGCCGGCAACGGTAGCAGGTATCGATCGTCAACAACGATCCGCTCCGCCATCGCTCCGTCGAGATGCAATCCCTGAACTCTTCTTTCGGGACACAGTTGTGTCAGCCCACCGGAGCAATAGTGACAGTCATCTCCCAGACACCCCTGCACGGCGATCATCGTCGCTGCCTGACCCTCCTGCCATCGATCAACGCCATCGCCCCAACCGACCACCACTCCTGCCCATTCGTGGCCGAGGGTGACCTGCGGTAACACCGATTCGTATCCCTTATGGTTGAGGTAAACATGAAGATCGCTGCCACAAATTCCGCAGTGGCGTACTTCCAGCAGCACTTCTTGGTGACCCGGTGTCGGCTCATCGATCTGTTCGAGCGCCACCGCTCGCGCCTCACGCGCCTGCCTGCGAAGTGCTTTCAAGACGCCTCCTTGCTCCATAACCCTGCTCAATAATGGGTCCTCATGAAGATATCGTGCCATGACCGTATCGCAATCCGCAGGCCCGGGTTGGTTGGTCAAAAGATAGGGTTTGACCACTGCTGCTGGTGAGGCTACGACTGAGGCGGAATCGGGTCAGTCTGTCCCGAAACCAGAGGAGGTTGCCTCATGAGAAGAATTTCCATCGGCTCCTGGGCCTACACCATCGGCCCCTACGAGAAGGATCCCGTCGACTTTTTCACGGTGTGCGAAAAACTCTCCGAACTCGGTTTCGACGGTGTCGAGGTGGGAGGATTCCCGCCGCACCCGAATCCGGATGATCTTCCCGAGCAGAGTCAGCGTCAGGAGACCGCTTCCCGTGTCCGGGAGATGGGTCTCGAATTCAGCGGCCTGGCCGCCAATCTGTGGGGAGAGCATCTGATCGACACCGATGATCCCAGCGCATACATCGCGGAATTCAAGAAGAACTGCGAGTTCTGCCACGACATGGGTATCGAGACGATCCGTGTCGATACGGTCCAGCCGCCGACCATCTTCGAGTCAGTAGACCGCCAGACGGCATTCCAGAGGGTCGTCGATACATGGAAAGAGTGCTGCGTCATCGCCACCGATCACGGGCTGCAGATGACCTGGGAATTCGAACCCGGATTCGCCTTCAACAAACCCTCCGACGTGGTTCAGATCCTCGAGACGATCCCCGACCCGAACTTCGGAGTCCTTTACGACACTTGCCACGGCCAGATGGTTGCCGTCGTCGGTGCAAGGCATCCGGAAGAGAAGGAAATCCTGCCCGGCGGACAACTGGAACTGATCGAGATGCTCAGCGGACGCATCAATCACATCCACCTGATCGATTCCGACAACACCTGCCACAAAGCCGCCGATGGAAGCGATGAGACCTCCAGTCACCCACCGTTCGGACTCGGACTCCTCGATTTCGATACGATCGTTCCCGCACTGGCAAAGGAAGCAGTACCCCACGACTGGTGGACCGTGGACCTGTGCTTCTGGCCCGATGCGTGGCAAGCCACCGCCAGTTGCAAGAGCGCCATCGATGATCTGAACTCCCGCTACGGAATCCGGAAGGAATCTCGATGAAGGAGCTCCGAATCGGAATGATCGGCTATGGGTTCATGGGCAAGGCCCATTCCAACGCCTACCACAAGGTAAACCACTTCTTCGACCTCGACACGAAGCCGGTTCTACAGGCGCTGTGCGCCAGGGATGAAAAGAACGCTTCCAGTTTCGCGACCAACTGGGGCTACGCCTCGGTGGAATCGGACTGGCGCGTGCTCATCGAGCGCGATGACATCGATGCCATCGACATCTGCGTTCCCAATCATCTTCACCGCGACATCGCCGTTGCCGCTGCCGAGGCTGGAAAGTGGGTACTGTGCGAGAAACCGCTGGCGATGAACGTCGACGAGGCGATCGAGATGACAGAAGCGGTCGAGGCTGCGGGTGTTCCCAACATGGTCTGGTTCAACTACCGGCGCGTACCCGCCATCGCGTTGGCAAGGCAGTTGGTGGATGAGGGTCGCATCGGAAAACCATTCCACTATCGCGCCACTTATCTTCAGGACTGGACCATCGCAGAGGATGTCCCCCAGGGTGGCGCAACCCTCTGGAGACTCGATATCGATTCCGCAGGATCAGGCGTCACGGGCGATCTTCTGGCGCATTCCATCGATACTGCGATGTGGCTCAACGGTCCCATCACGAGAGTCGTCGCCGACACCGAAACTTTCGTTCGTGAACGGATGCACCAGGAAACAGGAAAAGTTCAGCCGGTGGAAATCGACGATGCCTGCATGTTCCTGGCTCGCTTCCAGAACGGTTCAATGGGAACCTTCGAATCGACACGGTATGCCAGAGGGCGCAAGAACTTCAACACCTTCGAACTCAACGGGCACGATGGATCGGTCCATTTCGACCTGGAAGATCCGCAGTACCTCGATTTCTTCGAGCACACCCGTAATGCAGAGGGACAGAAGGTCGAGGATCACCTGACCGGCTGGCGCAGGATTCACACCACCAACTTCGAGCATCCTTACATGGATCGATGGTGGGTCCCCGGATGCACCATTGGATACGAACACACCTTCGTCAACGCACTGGCAGACTTCTTGACTGGAGTCGAGAAGGGGGAAGCCGCCCAGCCAGATTTCCGCTGCGCACTGCAGACGCAAATGGTCTGCGATGGGGTCATCGAATCGGCGAAGAGCGGTCAGTGGTGCGAGATCAGCAGTTGAGGGTGGTGATCACACGTCGCAGATCTTGACCGCCGCAGCGAGGCTCTCGAGAGGGTCTCCCGTGGGCAAGAACTCCTGCCCGACATATCCCTCGTAGCCGATCTCGATCAACGCCTCCATCACGGCCTTGTAGCAGATCTCCTGATCATTGCCGAGTTCGTTACGACCAGGATTACCTGCCACATGAACGTGCCCGAGTAGACTCTTGTACTGGCGCAAACGGCGGATCACGTCGCCATTCATGATCTGGATGTGATAAACGTCGAAGAGCAGTTTGAGATTCGCTGAATCCACTCGGCGAATGATGTCCACGACGTATTCGGTGTCATCACCTTGATAACCCGGGTGACCTTTCATCGGATGGGTATCGTCACGGGTGTTCAAGACCTCGATGCACAGGACAACCTTCTTCTTCTGCGCGTAATCGACGATCTTTTTCAACCCCTCGACGCAATTGTTTGCACCCTCTTCCTTCGAAAAACCATCATGCATCCCGGTGAAGGCGATGACATTGGGATATCCGTGGTCAGAGCAGGCGTCGATACTATCTCGCGTCGCCTTCAGCAGTTGATCGTGATGTTTCGGATTGTTCCAACCCTTCACGAAGGGTGGATCGGGTGCCATGTCGATCTGGCCGATTGCGCATACCAGCCCCTTCTTGTCGAGGAGAGGAAAGTACTTCGGCTCGATCAGTTCGACGCTCTGGCAACCAAGAACCACGGCATGACCGATGGTCTGTTCGACACTCCAGTGCTCGGAGAAGCACCAGTGAGCAATCGACTGACGGATCCGATTGTTATCGGCGCGACGAAATCTCGGCTCGAAGGCGCTGACAGGAGCGGAAACCGCGGACAGGAGCGTCGCGGCCGCTGCAGCCGTCATCAGCTGCCTCCGGTTCAGACCCTCGCCTCTGGATGTACTGCTGGGATTGCTCATCGATTGCTCCTCCTCGGATCGATACCTCCGGAACTGATCATTTGATCCCCCTCAAAATAGGCACAGTTTCTGTGTACAGCAACGATGATCAGCGCCAAGGGCCGTTTCCCAGCAACAGGATCACTCGATATACTATCGGGGTGGGGTATGGCGCCTCATGTATGCTGGATCCAGTTCGGGAAGGTGCTCATTTGATGTTCGGACCCACAGGGGCTCTCCCCCTCCAACAGCACGCCATCCAGGTTCATCCCGATGATAATGTCGCGGTGATCAAGTTTGGCTTCGAAGAAGGCACCTCCATCGAGATACCTGGACAGGATCCGCTGCTGGTGAGGGGTCAACCCACAGCCGGGCATCGATTTGCGCTGGTCGAGATCCCGGTCGATCAGCAGGTGATCCAGTACGGACAGCCGATCGGCAAGTCGATGGGGATCGGCGCCGGCGAGGTCGTGACCCGATCGAACATGAGTAACGATGTTCCCGTTGTGCGTGAGGTCCCCGATCAACTCAGTACTCCAGCGCCCGATTACTTCGGCGAATCGGAGATCCCCACCTTCGAGGGATTCCGCAGGTCCAATGGCAAAGTAGGCACCAGAAATTACGTCCTGATCGTGCCGACAAGCATGTGTGCTAGCCATGAAGCGCAACAGATCTCCATCATCGCAGAGCACACCCTGTTCGATCCTCAACTGTATCCGAATGTCGATGGAGTGGTGGGGATCCCTCACAACAAGGGCTGCGGCTGTTCCGATGGGAACAACCTGGATGTCACCCTGAGGACACTCGCCAACTACGCCGCCCATCCAAATGTCGGTGCGGTGGTGATGATCGAACTCGGATGCGAGAAGACCAACCTGTCGAAGATGGAGGATTATCTGCGTCGTCGTGGTGACGATGGCTTCGAAAAACCGGTCCACTGGCTCGGAGTCCAGTCCGCCGGTGGTACCGCACAGGTGGTCAGCAAGGGACTCGCCGCAGTCAAGGAGATGCTCCCCGAAGTGAACCGGGCCGTTCGCGAGACGATCCCCGCCAGCAATATCGTGCTGGGCCTTGAATGTGGAGGTTCGGATGGATTCTCGGGACTTTCTGCCAACCCGGCGCTGGGTCACGCCGCCGATCTCATCGTTCGGTGCGGCGGAACCGTGATCCTCAGCGAGGTACCCGAGTTCTGCGGTGCCGAGCATGTCCTGGCACTACGCTCTCGCGATGCAG
>CAWLAN010000173.1:0-4911 GCA_963854815.1 Planctomycetes bacterium UBA1146 | reverse complement strand
GCAGTGACGGGAAGCGCTCGTGTTTGCTGGAAGGGTACAGGCTCCAGCTCCATATCACCTCGAGCGAGTCGCTCACATCGATGGCGATGACCTGGTTGCCGGAACCAAACAGGATGGTCTGGTCTCGCTTGAGCGGATGAAAATCGGCGATCGGTTGACGACGTGTATTCAGTCCATGGCGAGCCGTGAAGGAGCCACCATCTGGAGCGGTTGCCAGATGAGCCATCGGCAGCGTTCCCTTCAACTGGTGATTTTGTGGCGCTATCGCATCGACCGTCATCGGGCCATCGGTGCGCTGCCAGTTCGCCGCCAGCGGAACGTGGCCGTGGATCCATTCGAGGATCTCGACATTCTCTTCATCTTTCAGATTGTCTCGACGCAGAAGGATCGAAGCGGTGGATCGGTCCCCTCGCTCGATCGCCTCGGACAGAGCTCTTCGGGCATCGGCCTCTCGTCCGGGTTGCCACAAAAACGGATGCACTCCATCGATGGGTATCGGTTCGAGGTTTTGCAAGGAATGGGTCAGAAAACCCTCGGGTAGTGATTTTGCCCACCGTGCCAGCAGCAACTCGGCTGGCGGTACCAGGATGGTGCCACGCGATCCGACCGGAAGCCCGTAGGGGGGCAGCACCAGTGCACCTTGTCGAGTTTCGATCCAATCACGCAGTTGAAAGGTGATGGAGCCGAAAGGATTCTGCGCGGCAAGTGTAGTGATCTGCTCGAGGGTGAGGTTCCCGTGATGGTGAGGGATTCGCCCTGGACCCGCTGCCGGAGGACCGGGAAGTTCGACCTCTCGAAGATCGGAGGCCAGCAGCACCGGCATAAGCAGCCACAGCAATGCCAGGGAAAGGATCAGACGATTTGATGTGCACTTTTTGCTTTTGGACATGTCAGTGTCTCCAGTGGATATTTTCCTGGTTGGTACGATCGAGCGCCAGCAGGGTTGTGGCCGATTCCTGGTACCGATAGGCTCGCTCCTTGAGGAAGGAAAAGCGGTGACAACGGCAGCTGAAAGGTCTCACGAGGTAGAACTGGTGGGGGTGGAGGTGACCGAAGCGCTGGGAGAGCGAATCGGTCAAGCCGCCGGTTGTGGTCTCGTGGTCGATTTGCGCGGCGAACTGGGGGCGGGCAAAACAGCGCTGGTGCGGGGATTGGCGCGGGGACTCGGTGTCGAGGGGATCGTCAGAAGTCCGACTTTCATCATCGCTTCGCTGCACTCCGGGCCGATCTCGTTACTTCATGTCGATGCCTATCGTCTCGATGATCCGCGCGAACTGGCACTCCATGGCTGGGATGATTGGCTCGTAGACGGTGTCATCGCGGTCGAATGGGCCGATCGGGTCGAGCCGATCCTGCCACCGAGACGGCTGCGCCTCGACCTGGCTCATGTGGGCCCAGAGGTGCGCTCAGCGACGATTCGTGCCACAGGGGAACAGGCTGACGACGTGGTCTCTCGGGTCTTCGAAAGGGCGATCGTTTGTTGAAGCAACTTGAAAGAGTGCTACTGGCCTCCACAATCGGTGTCTGTGGACTCTCCATTGCCGGCGCAACCGAACCAGGATCGAGAATCGATGCCGAATAAAGGTACAGAAGGCGAAAATCAGTTTCCTTCACCCGAACCGGATGACTCCGGTTGGCTGCTGGATGGGCTGGCGATTCGCCCGCCGATGGAGGAGTTCCGTCGCCTGTTCGAGATGAAGAAACGCGCCTTCGAGGGCAAGGTCGATGCCGAGAGTCGGCACAAGTACGAGATGGCCAGACGCCTGGGTGAGAAGTTCATCTCCGAGCGAGAGTACGGAGTCGGGTTAGACTCGGGGGGTGACTCGTGCTGATCCGTAGTCTCCGGGCGGAGGGCTTTCTCAAGTTTCGCAAGATCCGTATCGAAAATTTTCCTCGACGTGGATTGATCGGCATCGTCGGGCCCAACGAAAGTGGCAAGTCCACGATAGGGCAACTTTTTCAGTTTGCTATCTTTGGGACCACTCATCATGTTGTGCGCGGCTCCATCATCGATCTGATTCACTGGGAAGATGATCACTGTGTCGTCGAACTCGATCTCGAACATGATGGTCAGGATTATCGAATCTGGCGAGAGATGGACCGCCTCGGAACATCCTTTGCTCGATTGATGCGGATATCGAATTCAGGGGGGACGCCCGGGGAGGAGATCGCTTCCGGGATCATCCAGGTGCAAAGAGAAGTGCAGCGGCGATTCCATCTCGGTGCCGGGGAGACACTGCAAGCATTCTACCTCGCCGAGCGTGAGTCAGTGACCAACCCGGAGCAGTTTCGCGCATACCTCGACAGGGTTGCAGGAATTGACGTCTTGCACGGTGCCCGGGGTGATGCCAGCAGTGCGCTCGATTTACTGGAGAAGGATTTTACTTCTGTCCAGGATGAGATTCGCAAAAACGAACTACACATGTCGCGGCTGCAGCCCAACATCGACAAGATCCCCGATCTCGAGATAGATCTGAGTGATCGCGACGACAAGGTGGAACAAGCCAGGTCACGGGTGAGGGATCTGCAGCGTCAGGTCGAACAGGAACTGAACAAGCGCGATGAAGTGCAGAAGATCCAGCAAGAACTTCAATCTCTGGATTCGATGGAGTCGGGTGAAGCGCTGCGAAAATGCAACGGCCTCATCGGGCTGCTGCAATCGGATCTGATGCCGGAAGCGTTGCGAAATCAAGAATCTGTCAGCGATCCTCTTTGTGACGGACTGGAGAAGTTGGCCAGTGCCTTCAAGATCCGCAGCCTTCTGGCCACTCGCCTCGAGGAAGCCCGGGAAGCTCTGGAGGAGCGTGTCGAGGGCGACACAGGGGGGTCCATCGAGGTGGATCTTCAGCAGCAGAAGAAAACCATCGCAGAGCAAGGCTCTGCGCTGAGGAAATACAGGGCGTTTGCTCTGATAGCGTTTGTCGTCGGTCTAGGCGCGATCGTTCTGGGAATAGACCACCAGTATCAGTATGGCATCGGCGAGTACATCCCGATTCTCGAGGGGTTCACCGAGGAACCACGCATCGGGTTCCTTGTTGCTGCGGCGGGCGCTGCGTTTTTTGTACTGGCCTGCTGGCTGGCTTCCCGGGCTTCGACTGCAAAACAAGCCGGTCTGGATGCGGAAGGCATCGTCGCGCGTCTGCGCATGGAACTGGAAGTTGGAAAGAGTTCCCTCGAGGCGGCGAGGGCCCATCTGGCCCTGGCTTCGGGTGGACTGGATCCCGGTGACGAGATCGGAGAGTGCCACGTTCCAGCTGTCCAGAACACTCTCGATGTCTTGCGAAAGTCACGCCGGGATCTTCACGAGGTGATGGGGGACAAGCCTGGTGAATATTTTTCCAGGAGCCTCAAGAAATCGCTCGATCGAGTCCGCACCACCCTCAAGGAGCGGCGCAAGAACCTCGACGATGCCAATGACTCGGTCAAGCGACTGCGCTCGAAGCGTGATCGCGTCCAGAGTGAGATTCGCGAGTATCAGAACCAGGATGGACGTCGGCGCGCCCTCGAAGAGTTCTCCAATGGCCTGCGCAAAAAATCACTGGCGATACGCGAAGAGATGGATATCCACAGACTGCTGGTCGAACTTCTCGATGAAACCGTCGAGTCGGTGCGGATGCGCGCCGGTCCCAGTCTTGGCAAGGGACTTTGCCGTCTGTTGCCGCATCTGACCGGCGGACGCTACCGCGATGCCCAGGTCACGCCCGATTTCGAGATCCGTCTCTTCACCGGCGAGAAGAGTGATTTCCTTCAGGCTCATGAGTTGTCGGGGGGGACTCTCCAGGGGCTGTCTTTCGGATTCAGACTCGCTTTCGCCCAGGCTTTTGTTCGTGCTGTGACCCAGGCACCTCAGTTCTTGTTCCTCGATGAACCTTTCCCCGTGATGGATCGAATGCGCGTGTTGCGCACGCTTCAGGCGTTACCGCGGTTGAGTCAGGAACTTTCCCAGATCTTCGTCGCGCATCCGGATCTCGATGACGATGCGAGAAAGAGTTTTGATCTTCTGATCGAGACCGATGTGGGAGTCGATGAGATCGACCTGGATCTGTCCTCTCTTGGACTGAGCGAGGTTCCCGAACCGGACAGAGAACCTCCTGCGCCCGGCAGGCACGATTCCGTCGCCGTGAAGTCGCCTCCGATGGAGCCGCCTGCCGAGCGCTTCGAACAAAAGTCGAAACCTCAACAACCCGCCGGCACTGTTCGATCCCCGTCTGATCCGGCCCAATCGAGCCACGATCGTTCGATCTCACGCCCGAAGAGGGACTCCCCGGCCAAGGCGGATCCGCTGGCCCCCAGCCCCGAGATGGTCGAACCAGAAGTCCAGGAACCACCCGCTACCCCTTCACCTTCGGTTCCAGAATCTCCCGCGCCTGCCCCAGATTCTGGTTTGCAGGTGGATTCCGATGACTGGACGATTCCGGAAGCATGAGCACTTCCCCTGCTACTGGTGCCGGTTCCTTTCTTCCTCGCCGCCGCATCATCGCTGCGGATCTGCACTGTGACGGCAGTACTCGTCGAGTGGAGATGCTGGAGTTCTTGCTGAAAACCTGTCAGCAAGAAGGAGCCGACTGCTGGCTGCTGGGAGATCTGTTCGATGTCTGGATCGGTCCCGGGCAATTGTCTCTGGAGGTGACCCGCCGTGAACTGGAAGCCCTGCGCCGGGCGACCGATTCGAATGTCGACGTGGTGGTGATTCCGGGGAACCGCGATTTTCTGCTCGATGATGCTTTCGAACAACAAACAGGTGTTCATGTCGCCGGAGATCATCTTCTACTGGAGACCGGTGGCCAGAAGTGGCATCTGTCTCATGGTGATCTGTTCATCACCGCCGATAGGGGCTACCTCCGATTGCGCAAGATACTGCGCAGCTCATGGTTCAGGTGGCTCGTTCGACACATGCCAGTTTTTCTTTCG
>CAWLAN010000172.1:0-4976 GCA_963854815.1 Planctomycetes bacterium UBA1146 | reverse complement strand
TCGATGTCGAGTCGATGCAGTGGCGAGTCTTGAGTTCTCCATTCATGACGACGTTGGTACTGGGAGTGCACAGATTGGCGGTGGTGCGTTTCTTGTCGCCGCCGACTGGAAACAGGTCGGATCTCTCATCGTGGCGCGCCCCACCGAGCAGTTGCACCTCGATGGAAGCGGGGAAATCCTGCCCCTTCTCGATGCTCTCTGGCGATTGACAGTGGAGCATCAGACCGTTGTTGCGAAACGCCCACCCCGGAGCGCCCTGGACCTGATCGCCGACGAAGCGGTACTCGACGCGCAGGCGGTAGTGGGAGAAGGAATCCTTGTAGAAGATGTGCCCGAACTTGCGATCGAAGCTCTCGTAGTTGCTGTAATCGACCTTCAAAACTCCATCCTCGACACGAAACGTGTCGCGAACGTTGTCGTGGAGATCGTGGCCAGAGAACTTGATCTTCCAGTCCTTCAGATCCTTGCCGTTGAAGAGGGAAATCCATTCACCCTGTGCCGGGGAATCCAGGGGCTCGAGCGGCGAATCATCCGTCTGTGACGGGGAATCATCGCGGCTGAAGAACATCAGATGCTGCCACGGCAACTCATCGAACTGTTCAGAGAGACGATAGCCCGCCGGCAGGTATTCCTTGAGGATCTGTGTCTTGCTCATCTTGTGCAGCGCTTTGATCGGCACCTCGGGATCCTCGCTGCGGAACTCGACCAGGGCGATGCGGCCATCGGGCTTCAGCGCCCGGCGCATCTTCGCCAGCATCGCCTCGGGGTCGCTAAACTCGTGGTAGACGTCGACCAGCAGGATCAGATCGCAGGAGTTATCGGGGAGTTTCGGGTCCGCCGTACCTCCGAGGATCAGTTCGATGTTGTCGAGCCCCGCCTCGCCGCTGCGTTCATCGAGCATATCGAGCATCGGTTGCTGGATATCGACCGCATAGACCTTTCCGCCGGAGCCGACCCGTTTGGCCAGCCGCAGGGCGTGATAGCCGTTGCCGCAGCCGAGATCACAGACTGTTTGCCCCTCCTGCACGCCAAGAGCCTCCATCAGGACCGAGACCCTCTCTTCCTTCTCGCGCGTCTCTCGCAGCAGCCACTCGGCACCCTTCCAGTGCATCGTCTGGGCGATGGTGCGGCCCCTGTACTGCGGCTTCTCATCCTCTTGCGCGACACCCTGGGAGGTCAGCGGGCCGAGTGACGTCAGCACCGCGACCAGCATCCACATCGATACTCTGCTTCTGTTCATCGGGGGTACTCCTCATCGGGTCGGTAAGGGTCCAGGGGAAACGTCCTGGAAAAGGTAGAGTACCGGAGAGAGTGGGAGAGGTCACGCCATCAGATCGGGACGCGTCGAGGTCACGATTGGTAACTGCCAGAACTCAGGGATGGAAAACAGCCGACCCCGAGCGCCTCGACGGGACAGAGGCTGCTCGGGATCGGCTGCTCGATATCGGTCTGGTCTAGGGGCAACGCTCGAAGGCGATCTCGGTACCGGAACTCACCAGGATCATGTGATCGTCGTCGACCATCAGGACGTTCCCCTCCTTGACGAGAGAGCCGATCTCGGTACGAACCCCGAGTCCCTTGCCGAAGATGGAGGTGACCTCGATCTGCCCGGTGATCTCACGGCCATGGATCTTGACGACGTATGCGCCGGAGGCGTCGATGGTCAGTTCCAGGTCGGAAGTGACCTTTTCTTGCACCTTTGCGGCCATATTGCACATCCATGCCAGAGGCGAGGTGGTTTGTGCAGAAGCCACTTCGGTGGTCGCTTCGGTGGTGGTCGGGACTGCCTTCCAGGAGCCTATGGCACGCAGATAGGTGTTTCCGGCCGAGCACCCGGCAGAGATCATGGGGATCAGAGCCAGGAAAGAGAGTATGAGCAGTTTTTTGTTCGTCATGTTGTCTCCTTTCCCTGTGGTGGTCTTCAACGCTCTACCTACCTATCCCGTTCCAAATACCTGTCGGACCAGATGACCCGGCCGATGAGCCAAAAGGTGAAAAACGACTCCTCTGGGCCTCTCCTGCACCGTATCGTGCCTTTCGGGGCCGTTCAGTCCGGCCAGAACGAGGAGAGCACCGTTGAATTTGAAAGAAAATCGGCTTCTGCGCACGGCGATGCTGTGTTTGCTCTACTTCGCCCAGGGCTTCCCGTGGGGATTCGTCATCTATGCCCTGATCGCGGTCTTCATCGAGGGCGGCTTCAGCCGGGCGGAGACGGTGCTGATCTCCGGCTTCGCGGTGCTGCCGTGGACCTTCAAGTTCCTGTGGGCGCCGATGATCGACTCGGTTCGCTGGCCGTCGATGGGTCTGCGTCGGCCGTGGATCGCCATCGCCCAGCTGGGCATGGCCCTCACCCTGCTGGCCACCGATCGCATCGGCACCATCGGAGCACTCGATCAAGAAGCGACGGTCGAACTCTCGCCGTGGCTGGTGCAGTTCTTCCACTGGATCCCCGATTCCGATGTGGCAGACGGAGCCACTTCCATCAGCGCCATCTTGTTCGTCGGTGGCATCTTCTTCCTGCACAACTGCTTCGCCTCGCTGCAAGATGTCGCCACCGATGCACTGGCAGTCGACATCCTCGACGAGTCGGAACGCGGGCGCGTCAACGGCTTCATGTGGGGATCGAAGATCGTCGGTATCTCGGTCGGCACCTACGGTGGCGCCGTGATGATCGAAAACTACGGCATGAATGCCACCATCCAGGCCCAGGCGCTGATGGTGCTGGTGATCCTGGCGGCGGTGCTGATGGTCAGAGAGCGGGCCGGGGAGAAACGATTCCCCTGGTCGAAGGGACAGGCGGCCTCGAAAGAGATCGCCGCACTGCGTTCTCCCCTCATCGTGCTGCAGGAACTGTTCCGCGCACTGGCGCTGTGGACCACCGCCATCGGCGTGCTGGTCGCCATCCTCACCTCGGTTTGCCAGGGTGTTTTCATCAATCTCGCCGCTGACACCTTCGTCAGCGTGTTCGACTGGACGGCCACCGAGTACTCCAAGGTGCAGGGCAGTTACGGCGTCGGCGGCGAGTTGCTCGGAGCGCTCGCCGGTGGCTTCTTCTGCGATCGCTTCGGGCGCCGCAAGATGGCCTTCATCGGTGGGCTGATCGCCTCCGGTAGCCTGATCGTCTTCGGGCTGCTGCACCCGTACTGGCTCGACGACTCCTTCTCACCGCTGTGGGTCATCCCGCTATTCAAGGGGGCGATCGCTTTCCAGACGGTGTCGCTCTTCTCGCTCTACATGAAGATCTCCTGGACCACGGCAGCGGCGACCCAGTTCACGCTGTACATGGCGATGAGTAACTTCGGTACCTTCCTCGGCACCCAGCTCAACAAGATGGAGTGGGAACGGTGGCACCTGTTCGTGCTGGGAGGATCCAGTGCGCTGATTCCCATCGTACTGGTCGTGATGATGAGACCCGAACGTGTCGTCGCGCGACGGCTCGAAGATGAGAAGAGACGAGGAACCGGATGATTCACCGTGCAATTTTTCTTTCGATGCTAACTGTCCTGACGTTGACTTGCGGATCCTCGATCCTCGCCATCGACGATCCAACAGTGGAAGGACTCGGGGCACGGATCGCCGAGATCGTCGAGGACTGGGATCGAGACGATCGTCCCGGCTGCTCCATCGCAGTGATCAAGAACGACATCCTGATCTACAGCGGTGGCTTCGGCATGGCGAACCTCGATCACTCGATCCCGAACGGTCCCGACACCGTCTTTCGCATCGCGTCCGTCTCGAAACACTTCACCGCATCTTGTATGCTGCTGCTGGAGGATGAAGGACACATCACTCTCGATTCCGACATCCGCAAATGGCTGCCAGAGATCCCCGAATACGACCAGCCGATCACGGTCCGGCACCTGTTGCATCACACCAGCGGTCTGCGTGATTACACATCATTGATGCCACTGATCGGGATCGGCGATGAAGACCCGTTCACACCCCAGCAGACCATCGAACTGCTCTCCAGGCAGAAGGGTCTCAACTTCTCTCCGGGCACCAAGCACTCCTACTGCAACAGCGGCTACTTCCTGCTCAGCGTCATCTGCCAGCGCGCAGCGGGCAAAACGCTGCGGAAGTTCGCCGACGAGAAGATCTTTTCGCCGCTGGGGATGAAGAGTAGTCACTACCACGACAATCACCTCGAGGTGACGCCCTCTCGAGCGACCGGTTACGCCCCGGCGGGACGAGGCAAGTATCGGATTCACGGAACCGTTCTCGATCAGGTCGGCGACGGTGGCGTCTACACCACCGTGAAAGATCTGGCGATATGGGTCAACGCTCTGGCCGAAAGACGACTCGGGGCAAATCTGCTCGAAAGGCTGCAGCAACGCTTCACCCTCGAGGACGGAGAGATGATCGATTACTGCCTCGGAGTCATCGACCATCACTGGCGTGGCCAGAGGGTGCTGGAACATGGCGGTGCCTGGGTCGGTTATCGCTCGAAGATCGTCGCGTTCCCCGATCAAGGAGTGGTGATCATCTGCCTCGCCAACTGCAGTCGCTTCAACGTATCCAGAGTCTGCTCACAGATCGCCGAGCTGGTGGTTGATGGGCTCGAAGAACAGAAACCTTCCAACCGCCAGCGGTCCGACCGACGCCGTGGTGGAAGCGGTGCATCGCCTGCAGAAGACTGGAAGTCCGCATCGGTGGTCGGCAACTACTATTCGGCCGAGCTCGATGTGACGTGGCAGCTGATCGCCGAAGGATCGACTGCCAGTTTGATCGGTCCCGGCAATTCGAAGATCCCGCTCGCTCCGGTCGAAGGGGATGTTCTGATCGCCGACTGGTGGTTGAAGCTACACCTGAAACGTAACGACGACGGGGCCGTTACCGGTTTCGACATCGAATCGGGAGGAATGAGTCAGATCCGTTTCGAGCGTCGGTAACGGCAGCGCCGCACCCTTCGAATCGCTAGGCGCGACCCCGTTTCTCGATGCCCATCTCTGATGCGACATTGCCGATCTCGGTGATGA
>CAWLAN010000171.1:0-4995 GCA_963854815.1 Planctomycetes bacterium UBA1146 | reverse complement strand
TACAGGCAAATCTGGGTGGAGAAATGATAACCTACACACCACCTAGAGCAGCCACGGTCTGACGCCATCAAATCGTTTTTTGCCATGCATGTCAAGTATGTAATAGCAGGCGTGTCATTTATTAGTAATCCCAATACTTATATATACTATGTTCAGAAATAATTTGTTCTGTTAGCAGGATTGTCATTGATGACTGTTTTGAATGTAATGCCCGAATGGCAGGTCTGAGCACTGGAATTGAGACGATTTGAACCGTTGAGCTGCTCAATAGTCGCCAGTGGATCGCTGTCGTGCGCCCCTCTCGAGCATTGAGGTCGCTGCTTCCCTAGTCGGATTTTTTATCCTCTTGGGCTTCGGCATCGTCCTCTGCAGCCGTCTCTTCCGGCTCAGGAACACCATCCGGAGCAACTTCCGCTTCGGCCGTGGCCTCCTGGGCGGTCTCCTCCGCAGCCTGAGGATCTTCTGCGTCCGGTTCTTTGCCATCAGATTCGGCGGCCCCGGCATCTTGCGCCGCTTCGTCAGATTCCGATACTTCGTCAGGTTGCTCGGCGGGGGATTCCACGGATGCCTGCGGTTCTTCGTCTGCTGGCTGCTCTTGGTCTGCTGGCTGCTCTTGGTCTGCTGGCTGCTCTTGGTCTGCTGGCGGCTCTTCGTCTACTGGCGGCTCTTGGTCTGCTGGCTGCTCTTCGTCTGCTTCACCTGCCGGCTGATCTTCGTCCGCCTGTGGTTCATCGCCGAGCGAGTCCTCGGTGATCTCGGTCACATCTGAAGACAGCTCTTCAACTTCTCCAGCGGCATCCGTGTCCGCCTCCAGTCGGCAATCCCCCTCCGGGTAATCGTCGTCTTCACGGACGTAACCCAGATAGGCCCGGACAGATGCGTCTCCCAGACGGGGCTTCACCATCCTCAGAAGCCGGGTGTATCCCCCGGGACGCTCCTTGTAGTAGGGACCGATCTCATCGAACAGTAGTTGCACCAGTTTTCGATCGCCGATGATGCTCATTGCGCGGCGGATGTTGTGGACGCTCTTTTCGCGAGCCAGAGAGATCAATTTCTCGACTCTTGGCTGGATGAACTTCGCTTTGCTCCGGGTGGTCACGATGTGACCTTTCCCTTGCCACTCGATAATCATCGCTCGCATCAAGTTCTTGGCGAGAGCCTTGCGATGGCTACTCGTCCGATTCAGTCTCTTTCCTGCAACTCGATGACGCATCGAAATACTCCCAGGGGATTATCCGTGGATCTGTCCCAGTTCGAGGTTAAGGCCCACCAATTTCACCTTCAGCTCATCGAGCGAGGTCTGACCAAAATTACGGATCCGCAGAAGATCGTCCTCGCGCATACGAATCAACTCCCTCAAAGAGGAGATGTTCACCGTTTCGAGGCAGTTCGACGCCCTGACCGAGAGTTCCAGTTGAGAGATGGGCATGTCGAGAATCAGGCGAAGCTCTTCGTCCTCGTCATCCGGAAGTGGGATCTCGGGAATCCTCGGCTGCAGCACCTCTGAACCGAGTTCAAAGTACTTCACCACAGGAGTCAGATGCTTGCGCAAGATCTTCCCGGCCTCGACCAGGACGCTATCGGGCTCGATGGTCCCATTGGTCCAGATCTCGAGAATCAATTTATCGTAGTTGGTCAACTGCCCAACACGGGTGGATTCGACACGGTACCGAACTCTGACCACCGGGGAGAAGGTCGAATCCAGCCAGATCCGACCGATATCCTTCTGATCCTGAGAGTTCTCGTTGGCCGTGATGTAGCCGCGGCCAATCCGCGCGACGAGGTTTGCAGAAAACTCCACATTCTGAGTCAGAGTTGCAATTGGATGGTCTTCCGGAGGCGCCCCGTTCGGGCCGTGGATAACCACTTCATCGCCGTGCTCGATATCGGCGGCCGTGATGGGACCAACCCCTGATTTCTTGATGGTGAGTTCTGCCTCATCGACACCACGGAGTTCAACCAGCACCTGCTTGAGATTGAGTACAACGTGAGAGATGTCCTCCAGCACGCCGGACTTGCTATCAAACTCGTGATCTACACCATCGATACGAACCTCTACCAGCGCAGAGCCCTCGATGGAAGAAAGCAGAACCCTACGGAGGCTATTGCCCACGGTGTGGCCAAATCCCCTCTCGAACGGCTCGATGATGAATTTACCGTAATTCTTGGTGTTGGATTCAGGTTCACACTCGACCCGATTCGGCAACTCGAACTCACGCCAGCGAACTCGCATCGACATGGAATGGGCTCCCTTCTCGCGGTGGCAAGGCATTCTCAGGCACTCGACACGGCAAGGATTCTATGCTTGGAAATCCAGCCCCCTAACGGGAACAGAATTCGACGATGTACGCTTCCTGGATCGGTATCGCGACATCCTCACGGACGGGGAATCGCGCGACCGTACCCTTCAACTCCTTGGCATCGAGAGAAAGCCACTCGGGGACCGATCTTCCCTGTTGCCCCTCGAGCCGTTCTCTTGCCAGCGACTGGCTCGTCTTGTGATTTTTCGGCGAGATGACATCTCCGACCTTGACCAGGTAGGAGGAGACATCGAGTTTCCGTCCATTCACTGTGACGTGACCATGTGCCACGAACTGACGAGCCTGACTTCGACTGTCGGCAAACCCCATCTGGAAAACAGCGTTGTCCAGTCTCCGCTCCAGCAGAATCAGGAGGTTGGACCCGGTGTTGCCCCGAAGGCGATCTGCCTCTGCAAAATATTTCCTGAACTGTCTTTCGAGAACTCCGTAGATCCTCTTGGCCTTCTGCTTCTCCCGCAACCGAACTCCGTATGCGGTCGGACGCCCGCGTCGAAATCCGTGCATTCCTGGCGGATAGGCACGCTTCGCGATGGCACACTTGGCGGTATGGCATCGAGTGCCTTTGAGAAAAAGCCGATCGCCATCGCGACGACATAACTTGCATTTGGGTCCGAGGGTGCGTGCCATCTTTGATCCTCCTCAGACTCGCCGACGTTTGCGCGGACGGCAACCGTTGTGGGGAAGCGGAGTGACATCCTCGATCGCCAGAATCTCCAGGCCGCTGGACTGGATGGCGCGAATCGCCGACTCCCGTCCTGGCCCAGGACCCTTTACCTTCAAATCCACCTGGGTCACCCCCATCTTCTTGGCTGCCGCAGCACAGTTCTCTGCAGCCCTCTGAGCAGCAAACGGAGTCGATTTTCGACTTCCCTTGTACCCGACCGTACCCCCGCTCTGACTCATGAGGGCATTGCCCTCAGGATCGGTCAGGCAGATGATCGTGTTATTGAAGGTCGACTTGATGTGGACGACCACATGAGCAAGATTTCTCCGGACCTTCTTCGCTGCCTTCGCCAATTCAAAGTCTCCGATTCGAGAGGGTAATTACTTCTTCTTCTTCGCCACGGCACGAGCCGGGCCCTTACGGGTGCGAGCATTGTTACGGGTCTTCTGTCCGCGCACCGGAAGTCCCCTGCGATGTCGGATGCCCCGGTAACTGGAGATGTCCTTCAGGCGTGTGATGTTCTGCTGAACCTGACGTCGGAGTTCTCCCTCGACAACATACGAGTTCTGGATCACGGTGGTGATCCGGCTCACTTCATCCTCACTGAGATCCCTCGCCTTGACCTCCGGCTTGATGCCGGCCCCGTCACAGACCTGAAATGCCGAATAGGGACCGATCCCGTAGATGTAAGTCAGCGCCACGTGAACGCGCTTGTTCGCCGGGATGTCAACACCCTGGATCCTTGGCATCCGTCCGACCCGACCCCAACTACTTCACATGAAACGACGTGATGAACACACCGCACGAGAAGATGGCTCTATTTGCCTTGCCTTTGCTTGTGCCGAGGATTCACACAGATGATCCGTAGAACTCCCTTGCGACGGATCAGTTTGCATCGCTCGCAGATCCGCTTCACGGAAGCACGTACCTTCATGCTGACTCACTCCTCGCACCCACGAAAAAACCGTCCAGAGATTGGAAAAAGAAGTTCAATTCCCGGCGATCTCTTCCTCTACCCAACACCCTCCCACCTGCCACAAACACGCTTCATCGGTTGCCAAACACGAAAAGGGCCGACCCGATCCCTGGGGAGTCGGAACGCCGGTCGATTCCATCGTCCGTAAACACAGATCTCGTCCGATGTGGACAAGGGGAGCGAAGAATATACTGATAGGGTCCCTCTAGCGTCAAGTCGCTATCTTACTATTTCCACAATATTTCTGACTTTTTCACCGGCTCCAGAAGGACGCTGGCAGCAGCGCTCTATTGACCGGGAGTTCCGGAAACAGGGGGCCAGGACTCCCCAGGCCCCAATGTCAGGACCCTCGGCCCCTGCTCGGTAATCGCCACCGTGTGCTCGCAATGGGCCGATATGCCCCCATCCGCACTCACCACGGTCCAGCCATCGTCGAGCGTCTGGACGGCGCCGGTCCCGGCATTGACCATCGGCTCGATGGCCAGCACCAGGCCGGGGCGCAATTCGATATCAGTTCGGCGCAAAACCGGACTAACAAAGTTGGGCACCTGCGGTTCCTCATGCATCTGGCGGCCGATCCCATGACCCACGAAGTTTTCGACCAGGCCGAATCGGGATTCGCGGATCACGCTCTCGATCGCCTCGATCATCTTCACCAGGGTACTGCCAGCACGGGCACCATCGATCCCGGCAGCGAGAGCTGCACGGCAGACACTCAGTACCTGACGGGAAGTGTCGTCGCCTTCTCCGATCAGATACGTGCGAGCAGAGTCACCACAGAACCCTTCGGCTTCGATACCGATATCGATGCTGACGAGATCACCTTCCAGCAGCGCCCGGTCACCGGGAATCCCGTGCACGACCTCCTCGTTGACCGAGATACAGCAGTGGGCCGGAAATCCGTTGTAGCCGAGAAAGAGCGGCTTGCCCCCCAGATCCTTGACGAAATCACGAACCACATCATCGATTTCCTGAGTCGTGGTCCCGGCATGAACCAGACCGGCAATGGTCTGGAAAGTGCGAGCGACCATCTC
>CAWLAN010000170.1:0-5090 GCA_963854815.1 Planctomycetes bacterium UBA1146 | reverse complement strand
CTCGCGAGGCGCGCATTACGAAACGATCGGTGGTGGCTGTGGCGGTGGACCTGTTCGAGCGGGTGCTAGCGGTCTCCACGTACACATGACGAATACACAGAACACCCCCATCGAGCGACTCGAACACAGCCTTCCGCTCCGGATGACTCACTTCGGATTACGAAGAGGCTCCGGTGGCGAAGGATTCCATCCAGGTGGAGATGGCATCATTCGAGAATTTGAACTGCTCGAGCCGATGGAGATATCCATTCTCTCTGAGCGCCGAGAGCACACACCCAAAGGTCTCGCCGGCGGTGGCGATGGTATGGCGGGTGTCAATCTCAAGATCGACACCGAAGGCGAGCACATTCTCGCTCCTAAATGGCAGGGCATGATCGAAACCGGGACCAGGATCCGAATAGAGACCCCGGGCGGAGGAGGGTGGGGCAAAGTTGAAGATCTCGTTTCCCCTCATCGCAGCGACGACTAGAATGTTGGGCTGCCCCTGAGAGGATCCGGATGTCCAGCCCGATAGAATTACGCAATGTGACCAAAACATTCGGAGATTTTCGAGCGGTCGATGATGTCTCCTTCACCGTTCCTGCAGGAACGGTTTGTGGTTTTCTCGGGCCCAATGGTGCCGGCAAGACCACCTGCATTCGCATGATGCTCGACATCCTCCGGCCTACATCTGGATCGATCTCCATCCTCGGAACTCCGCGGGCTCTCGATGTCCGGGAACGCATCGGCTATCTGCCCGAGGAGAAGGGCCTTTACAAGAAAATGACTGCCACGGCCCTGATCGCCTACTTCTCCATGCTCAAAGGGGTCGCTCCAGCAGTCGCCAAGAAAACCGCGCGTGAACTACTGGAACGCTACGGACTCGGAGACTTCCAGAACCACAAGTGCGAAGCGCTCTCCAAGGGGATGGGGCAAAAAGTCCAGGTACTTGCCTCTATCGCCCACGATCCCGATCTGGTCATCCTCGACGAACCGTTCAGTGGCCTCGACCCCGTCAACCAGGGGGTGATGGAAGAGGTGATCCGGGACATCCGAGCCAGGGGCAAAACGGTGCTCTTCTCGACCCATGTCATGTCTCACGCCGAGAGAATCTGCGAGCGAATCGTTGTCATCGCTGCAGGTCGCATCGTCTTCGATGGAAGTGTCGAAAAAGCGAGATCGTTACTACCGACAATAGTGCGTGTTCGTGGAACCGGAGCCGAGGCCGCCCTTGCGGGCCTCGCCGAGGTAACCGAGGCCCTCCCTTCCAGTGACGGCCGAGAAGGGGTGCTCGAACTGAGGCTCCGTGAAGGAGCAAACCCACAGGAACTGCTGAAGATTGCCTTCGAGCAAGGTGTAGCACTGGAGGTGTTCGAGGTGGTCGATCCGAACCTACACGAGGTTTTCGTCCATCTGGTCGGCGAAAAAGCCAGAGAGGCGGCCTTCCGATGATGCAGATCTACCGCGTCGCCCTGCGGGAATACCTGGAAAACGTCAAGACCAAGGGATTCTGGATCGGCATTCTTCTCTTTCCGGGCATGCTGTGGATGCTGATCGAGTTGCCACAGTTCCTGGAAGAGCGGGGCATTCCTACCAGACATGTGGTCATCATCGATCGCAGTGAGGACCTGGGAGAGATCGCCCGTCAGCGCATCACTCTGCTCAATCGCAAAAAAGTCCTGACCTCTCTGCAGACTCACATCTCCAAAGCCACCGCCGAACTGCGTGAGCAGATGATGGAAGACCAGGAGATCGATACGGGCCAACTGCTCGACCAACTGGAAAAGGGACTGGAGCAACTGTCGCGCTCTGATGTGGAGATCAACCCCTTCAGCCCCAACCAGCTGGTCAAACTGGGCGATTTGATCCCGGAACAGATGCTGCTCAACGATGTCCAGTGGGCTCAATTCAAGAAACTCGCGCTCTCCCAGTTACCAGCAGATGCTCCCCCCTTCACCGAGCCTGACCTGCGATTTCGCGAGGTGCCACTGATCGATGATGTCTCCCTCCAGAACTCCAACGAGGAGATCGAGGAGCAACTGAAACCCTACCTTCGAGGAGACAAGCTCTACAAGAACGGCGACGAGGAGATCGAACTGTTTGCCATGGTCATCATCCCTGCAAACGCGCTCGATCGGGATCATGATGTGCGATTCTGGTCGTCGAACCTGGCCGACACCGACCTGCTCGATGCCATTCTCGCTGCGCTGAGCGAGGAGGCACGCGATCGCGAGTATTCGCGGCGTGGCATCGCATCGGATGTGGTCGCGGAGATCGCCTCGCTCAGGGTCAGGGCGGAGAACTTCGACCCGAACAAGGAGGAAGGAGATGAAAGAGTCGGCATCCGCGACAAGATCCGCCAGTATGTCCCGATCGGCTTCGTCTACATGCTCTGGATCGCCATTTTCTCCATCTCACAGATGCTTCTCAACAACACCATCGAGGAGAAATCGAACCGCATCATCGAGGTGCTCCTGTCCTCGCTATCGACTAACCAGCTGTTGATGGGCAAGGTGTTAGGTGTGGCAGCAGTCGGGGTGACGATGCAGTTCGCCTGGATCGGATCTCTGATCGGAATCCTGAACCTCAAGGCAGGGCCTTCTGCGACCTGGGTTGCCGATTTGATCGCTGCAGTGATCACTCCGGAACTACTGCTCGGATTCGTCTTTTACTTCATCGCCGGTTACTTCTTCTACGCTTTCCTGTTCGCCGGAATCGGTAGTATCTGCAACACCATCAAGGAAGCACAAAACTTCATGGGCCCCTTGATGCTGTTGATGATGGTGCCGCTAGCGACGATGACCTTCATCCCCAATGAGCCCAATGGCACCATCGCCACGACCCTGTCCTGGATCCCCTTCTGGACCCCCTTTGTCATGATGAATCGGATGGCGGCAAGCCCCCCCGAGTTCGAGATTTACGGCACGGCTGTGGTGTTGCTCGTGTCGGTGGGCCTGGTCTTCCTGCTATCGGCAAGAATATTCAGGATTGGAGTGTTGCGTACCGGACAACCACCAAAACTACTCGAACTCCTTGGTTGGCTGAAATCCAGAACTCCTTGACCGCTACGTCGAGTCACTATCGTTTCCTGTGGATTGGCCTCGGTTTCTTCTCCCTGGCTCTCGGGGTCATCGGCATCCCGCTGCCGCTTCTTCCGACCACTCCCTTCGTGATTCTCGCCGCCTACTTTTTTGCCAAAGGATCTCCGCGTTACCATCGATGGTTGCAAAACCATAAATGGTTTGGACCGATGGTGCGCGAATGGGAAGACCATGGTGCGATCAATCCCAGGGCAAAACTGATGGCGACGGTGATGATCGCCATCGCTATCTCGTTTCCTTTATTTGTATATAACGAACGAGTTCCAGATGGCGCCAAGATCGCAACGGTCATATTGGCAACCACCGGGTGGTTGTATGTCATCACGAGACCGAGTGGCCCTCAGAGCAGGTAGAGCCGACCATTTGCAGTCGATAGATACACATCGAGTGGAATCTCTTCTTGCTTGATGAACCCCCTGGATGGCAAAGCCCCGCTGTTCACCATCTCCACGACCGCTGCAACGGAACAAGCTGTAGTCCAGCTGATGGCACGCCACTCGATGTCACCGATCTCGAGCGGGCCAAACTCCCCGCCTCGCTCCTCACGTCGCAACTCGCCATCGATCTGGCCTTCGACCGCAACGTGAGTGAAAACCACATCCTCGGAAACGGGCGGGCAGGCGGCGGTGAGAACCCGCGCAGTCTCTTCAATGGATACGAGCGTCTTCCGTTGTTCCTGGAGAAAGAACGATATCTTTTCGCAATGCCCCGGGTAGCGCATGGTCTTGTAATCGAGAGTTTCGACTTTTCCATCCCAGGTGTCACACATCGTGCCGAGTCCACCGGAAGTGGTGAAGGCCTCCAGCTGAACACCGTTGATATCTATCGTTTCCAGTGCATCGAGAGGGGGCACAAAAGCCCGCTTCCCGCTGGAAATCACCTCGCAGTCGTTGAGATACTCGTTGATCACACCCACAGCAGACCAGGTGACGGAATACCCGAAGTTGCCTTTCGGATTCCTGGGCAGCGCCCCGACGCGCAATTCGATGGAGCGAACGCTGTCGAACTGTCGCGCCAGATCACCACCGACGATCCCGATGTACCCCGGAGCCAGCCCACACTGTGGTGCCAGCACGCTTTTTGCATCGGTGGCCATTTCCAAGATCGCCTTGGTCGTCGGAACATCCTCGGTCAAATCGAAGTAATGCACTCCCCGCTCGAAGGCCGCCTGAGCCACGGAAAGGTTGAAGTTATACGGCAGACACGAAACAACTCCCTGGCACCCCTCCAGGGCATTGCCCAGGGCGGCAGAGTCGGAGATATCGAACACTTCGCTGGGGAACGAGAGTGCCTCTACCGGACGTGCGTCTGCGCCGGAGACCTCGAAGCCAGATCTCTGTAATAGCGTCGCGACCAGGCTTCCTACGTTGCCCAGGCCGACCACCAGTATCTTTTCGATGGCGTTGCTCATCCGGTCTTCCTTTCAGGACCGACAAGGGGTCCATCTGTCCGGGCAGGGCATCCTATCTGCCCTAGAAATTGTGACAAGCACAGCCGGATGGAACAAGCGGCCCGAAACGACGGCTTCGTTCCGGGCCGCTCAGTGCAGCAAATTTGCGGCTTTCGTCTCAGGTCAAATCTGCCGCTGGAGGATAGCAACTACGACCTGGACGACACCCATCGGGGCTGACGTCATCCCCGTCCGGACCGTGATAGGCCATCGTCCGGAGGCAGTGAAAGAATGCGGTATCGGCAGTAAACGCATCCTCGAATGCGCTCCTGCGATACTCCGTGTTGAGCACCATCGTCTTGGTTCTCAGGCAGGGACAGACATCCTCGGGTAGTAGTTCCGGTTTCTGCATCGCCATCTCAGCCCTCCTTGTGCCCACTGGCCTGTCGCACCGCCTTGCCGATCAGCCCCTGCAGCAATAGGACCTTGTAACCATTCCCCGAAAGCGGTGTTGCGCCCTCGCCCACCTTCTTTTTCAAACTGGAGATCCGGTCGTCATCGACAGCACCTGCGGCGAGGCTCTTCTCCAGGTCCTTGCGGCGCATCGGCACCGGAGATAC
>CAWLAN010000169.1:0-5108 GCA_963854815.1 Planctomycetes bacterium UBA1146 | reverse complement strand
TCTGGAGTGCCGGTGCACAAGGTGGTCATTCCAGGCGAGGTAACGACTTCATCCGGCACCGCCACCGTCGAGGACAACGTGATCGTGTTCGCTTCGGAAATTCAGCAGGGAGATATCGGGACCATCGAAGTACCGATCACCGGAGCCGTTGCCGGGGATGTGATCCTGGTTCCCTTTGCATTGATGCACAAGGACGACATCGGCAACGTCGAGGAGTGTTGTAGCGACGAAATCAGTCTCGACGTACCAGCGTGCTTCATCCGCTGTGACTCCAATGGAGATGGCACCTGCGATATCGCCGATGTGATCACTTTGCTCCAATACTTGTTCGTGGGCGGACCCTGTTCCTGCCTGGACGCTTGCGACTGTAACGATGATGACCAGATCGATATCGCCGATGGCATCTACAAGTTGAATTTCCTGTTCGGCTTCGGCCCGGCACCACCTCCACCCCATCCGAGTTGCGGATCGGACCCGACATCGGGTCCGCTCGGTTGCCTCTCCTTCCCTCCTTGTCAGTAATGGATGAGAGAAGTTACTTTGTCAGTTCGGCAAATTTGAGTTTTCGCGAGACGGGTTTCCTTCACAGATCGAAACACGTGATTTCTTGAAACGGCTATTCCTGAGCTGGTTTGAATCTCGCGGCATCGATGGTCGACCAGAGGTGGATGATCCAGCCCAATAAGAACCACCACAAAAAGAAAGCGAGCGCAAACTGGAAGATTGCCATTCCTAATCGACCCTGAAGAAGTTGACCCAGGCCCGCAATGAAGAAACTACATTAAGCAGCCAGAACATTTCCACCTGATCCTTGCCCTGTCAGCTTTCTCCTTCACTCCTCTTACTAGAACACAGAAAAGACTCCTCCACCTTTCAGTCAAGGAATTAACATTCCGTGTAGATTGTAGTGCCTCAGATGTTATCGGGATATTTGCGATGTAGCAGTTCTCGCAGATGGTCTATCGCTCGATGGAACCGCTGGCGAGCGGCTTCGACGGAGATACCGAGGCGCTCAGCGATGGCAGTATGTTCGAGATCCATGCGGTGTTTCATGTCGATGATCTCCACCTCCTCCGGGGTCATCTCGGAGAGGCAGTTCGTCAGTAGTTCAAGTTGTTCACTCCGGCGCACCTGCATCGAAGGCGGATCGCCGTCTGCGGGCACCCGGTCGAGCGGATCACCCACACCGGTGGATTCCCCCCTACCCATCCTTCCCGGCGATGCCTTGCGGCTGATGTCGCGCTTCTTGGTGTGCGCTTTCGCCAATTCCTTCGAGATGACGCCGTCGGTAATCTTGCGAACAAGTCCGCGGAACGCCGCCGTATTGATCACCTCGAGGTCGCCACTGTCGCGTTTCTTGGCGAGGGTGATCACCACTTCCTGAAGGATGTCATCGATGCCGATGGGACCGCGCACGTGAGGAGGCAAACGGCGATCGATATAACGCAGCAGTTGTGCCCCCTCGACATCGAGAAAGTGGCTGAGGGCATCGTCGTCCCCCTCGCTGAATAAATAGAGCAGCCCGGTGGTCAGTACCGAGTGGAAGGGGTCACGGGAGGGGCCGGGAGCCGCGGGCGGATCCGGTATCGATCCGTCGTCTGTCGACTGTTCTTCCGGCTCCTGGGGAATATCGCCCATCTCACCCTATTTCACCGTATCTCGACCATTCATCGTCAATTCTGCCAGATGATCGCCGCCTTCGAAGCCCCTGGCAAGGCTCTCCTGAACTGCTGAATCGCGGTCAGGTGGTCCGATTCTCCGCTCAAACCGGATCAATAGAACCATAACGATAACTTCGCCTTCCCCGCCGGGCGTTGCAGAAGGCGCTCATGACAGACCAGCAACCACCAGCATCTTCCTGGACAGACGATGGCTCCCCTACTTCCCGGGATGGAACCTGCACGCTGGATCCCCGGGAACTGGCGCGGTGGCTCTTCGACAGACATCCGTCATTCAGACAATCTACGAGGTCTCCATCCGGTGCTGAACCACCGAAAAGTGACCGCCTGCAACTACCAGAGTCGATCGCCGGCTACCGCGTCAAGAAGCACATCGGCCGTGGTACCTTCGGCAATGTCTTTCTGTGTCAGGAGAAACAGCCCCCTCACCGAGAGCTAGCGGTCAAGGTGATCCGTGCCGGAATGGATAGCAACGATATCCTTGCCCGTTTCGAGGTGGAAAAGAACGCGCTGTCGATGATGAATCACCCTGCCATCGCCCGAGTCATCGACGCCGGAGCCACCGAAGATGGACTCCCCTACTTCGCGATGGAATACGTAGAAGGGCTACCACTAACTGAGTTTTGCTCGCAGCAACGCCTCACTCTTAGTGATCGACTACGTCTCTTCATCGACATTTGTCATGGAGTTCAGCACGCTCACTCGAAGGCAGTGGTGCATCGTGACCTGAAACCTTCCAACATCATGGTGACGCGGATCGATGGAGTTCCACGGGCCAAGATCATTGACTTCGGTCTGGTGAAAAGCCTCCAGCAAACGCTCGGTGACCAGACGATCCATACCCGGCAGGGCATCGCGCTGGGAACTTACGAATACATGAGCCCTGAACAGGTGAAATCGTCGGGAACCGACGTCGACACTCGTTCCGACATCTACGCGCTCGGGGCACTCCTTTACGAATTATTGACCGGTGAGCTCGCCTTCGCAGGACTACGCGAGTGTGGCTACGCAGAGATCGTTCGAATAATCACAGACAAAGAGCCGGCACTCCCGAGCATGCGGTTGCAGTCAGTAGCTGAAGCACGATCGAGCAGCTACGCCAACACCCTTCAGACGCAAGTAGAACACCTGACACGTCGCCTCCGATCTGATCTCGACTGGGTAGTGATGAAGGCGCTGGAAAAGGACCCTGAGCGCCGTTACCAGACCGCCCAGGAACTGGCGAGGGATCTGGAGCGCTACCTGGCAGGGGAGATGGTCGAGGCGAGGCCTCCGAGTGCCATCTATCGGCTGAAGAAGTCGGTCCGCCGTAACCGGCGCATCCTAACGGCTACTGCTCTGGTATTCCTGTCGCTGATCATGGGTATGTCAACGGCACTGATCGAGCGCGACAAAGCAAAGGCTAGCCAACTACGAAGCAACGAGGTGACCGAGTACCTGGCTGGCATCTTCTCCGATATCGATCTTGATTCGATGGCCGTCCAATTGCAAAAAACCTTTTCGAATAACACGAGGAGAGCAATTGAAAACACGGGCCTCAATGCCATCGAGCTCGAACAACAGCTCCGACATACCGAGGAACTCACATCCAGAATCAACTGGATAGAACTTGCGAAGAAGAGTTTTGTGCCGGGAATCTTCAACTCGTCTCTTATCAATACCGAAACGATTGAGGATCCATTACAGCGCGCCGATCTTCTGCAGATCTTATCGAACACCTTGAGGGAAATGGCCTCGTTGGATGCTGCGACAGCTCCTCAACAAGAGGCCCTCGCAATTCGCCTCAGAGAATTGGGAATCGATCATCCCGATACCCTCAGCTCGATCCACAACCTGGGACTGCTGCAATTGGACCAGGGGCACCAGCTCGAAGTCCAGGCGAGTGACGAAAAGCACAACGAGGCCTTGCGTAACTTTGAAAAGGCACATGAGGGTCGCCTCAGCATTCTGGGATCTGATCACCGTGATACCCTCGAGTCGACCTTTGCCATCGGCATGGTGACCAGCCGAATTGGGGAGGCTCGGCAGGCGATCGACATTTTTCGAAAGGTCCTCGAGAGTCGTCGCCGCGTGCTCGGCGACCATGATCCAGCTACTCTCACCTCGATGCACCACTTGGGGGTGTTGCTGACCAGCCAGGGCGACCTCGATGAGGCGCGTCTGTTGCTCGAGAAGGTGCTGGAGATACGCCGGAGTGAACTGCCTGCAGACCATCGCCAGCTCATCGGTTCGATGACCAGCATGGCAAACGTGCTCATCTACCTGGAACAGAAAGATCTGGTCGAGCAAAATCTGGATGAGGCACAGGCCCTGCTGGGGGAGGCACTCGAAAGTTGTCGCCGTTCTTTTATCCCGGAACACCTCACCACCCTCACCGTGCTCAAGAGCATGGGAAGGTTATGCTCGGCTCGTGACCAGCATGCTGAGGCGCAACCATATTACGAGGAGGCGCTGGCGGGTTTCCGGAGAATTCAGGGTAACAACAGCCGCAGCACCATGAGGATGATCAACGACCTGGGTGTTCTTCTCCTGAAACAGGGATATCTGGTTGAGGCGAAATTACTGCTGGAAGAATGTCTCGAAGGCCGACTCCGTGTACTGCCCGATGACCACATCCAGATCGCTATGTCGTTCCACAACCTGGGATGGGTGCATCGCGAACTCGGCGATCTCGAGAAAGCGGAATCTTTTGGTAGAGAAGCGATCCGGCGTTGTCAAGATCGGGACCAATGGTGTATCGGTTTTTTGAACTGGAAATACAGCCTGACACTCGTTGCGCTGAATCGCTTCGCTGATGCGGAGGTTCATGCAAAGAAAGCCTGGGGCAGGTTTGAAACGTGGAAGCACTTTTCCGCCGAAAAGAAAATCGAGTACATCGAGGGACTCGTCGTCCTCTACGATGCATGGCACAAGGCCGAACCGGACGCAGGCCACGACCAGTCTGCCACCCGGTGGCGAGCGAAGTTAGAAGAAGCCACTGCCGCCGCCACGTAAACACCAGAAAATCACCGCTTCATTCGGCACTCCGCTGGCGGAGTCTTCACTTGATGGTTTGACGGAATGTCTGTGTCCACAGGACGCGGTAGTGCTTCCCCGGCTTTGGTAACCATGTTGCATCCAGCCCGTGCCATCGCGCACACGTCCTGGCGTTGTTGATACCTGCCAATAGAGAACAGTCATCCGTATTCAAACCGAATGTATGCAACCAACTTGCAACTAGTCTCGACCTATTCTTCTGTGCAGAATGGGAGTTGCTCTGAAATGTTATAGTGAAAATCGGTGTGGAAACGACCGGGATTGCGAGTGATCACGCATCACACGCTTTGGAATCCTTCAGCAACGAACCGCCACTCACGTCCCGGTCCCGGAGTGCGGACCAGATCCAACACCGGACCTGCTCGGTTGTGTTTCCTTCCCGCCCTGTCAGTA
>CAWLAN010000168.1:0-5121 GCA_963854815.1 Planctomycetes bacterium UBA1146 | reverse complement strand
AAGCCCGTTCAGGTTGCAGTCCCCTTCAAGGAGCTGGCATTCGTCTGGTATTCCATCCAGATTGCAATCGGCGGAAGTTCCCCCGTTGATATCGAGGTAATCGGGTATCCCGTTGCCGTTACAGTCCAGTGGAGGTCCCTTGGTGATGTTGAAAACATCCTCGATCACTCCGTCGTTGCGAACCATCCTCACCTCGAGGCTCTGACCGCTAAAGTCGAGGACGATCGATCCAAGAACGGGAACCGACTTGAACATCGCGGGGTGGTCGAGTGAACCGGAGCCGAGCTGACCGCTACTTCCCATGACGATGTAGACCGCTCCCTGGTTCGGAAGTGCATCCTTGTTGTAAGGCCCATCGCCAAGTGGGTCGCCACTGCCTCCGTCGATCTGGTGAAGTGCGGGATTCCAGGTTCCGCTGGTGCCGTAATGGCCGTCGATCAGGAACGACCTCTCGTAGACATGACTATGCCCTGCAAGGGTCAGGTCGACACCACCAGCCTCGAGAATCGGAAGGGCGTTCTGACGCATATCGCGCATCCGCCCGGCGCTATCGGCCTCGTTGTCGGAATCGTGAGTCCCCTTGGTATATGGAGGATGATGGAAATACGCGATGATCCAGTCCTGGATGGTGCTGGAGAGGTCTAGTTCCAGCCAGGTGAGCATCGGTCCGAGGGGAGAGAGATCGGACCCCTCTGAATCGAGACAGATGAAATGGACATTGCCGTAATCGAAGGAGAAGTAAGCTTCGGTTCCAGAAGAGACCCCTCCGGCTTCCCCCGACATCGGGTTACTGACGAGTCCGTAGTAAACAGAGGGAACGGTCTCGTGATTTCCGCGGGTCGATGCAAACGGCGTCTGGATCAAGAGATCCTGATACACGTTGAAGACCGCCTGCTGGTACTGAATATCGGTCCCCTCCAGGTAGGCGTTGTCTCCCAGCATCAACCATAGATTTGTGTAATCAGTACCCGCAAAGTCATAGTAGGCATCTCGAACCGAAAACTGCCCGGTCGATGCGGTCCCGAAATCGCCGATGCTCCACACCCGAAACGGAGTCGAGGACCCCACCGTTGGCGACGTGACGAAGAAGTGATTCAAAGTATCGCCGGCAAGATCCTGGCTGTCGGTACCTATTGAATAGTAGTACTGGGTATCGGGGTCCAGACCCGTCAAGGCAATCTCATGGTCAACCACGCTGGAAGTACTGGTCACAAGAGTTGATAGCATTCCTGGAGTGGTACCGAAGCGTACGCCACTGGTGGTCGGGTTATCGGTACGCCAACGAACCACTATCGAGTTCGACGTGACCATTTGCAGGTATGGACCTCGAACTACCTGCGCTGGTGGTGGAGCACCCTCGTTGATCACCACGGTAAGCCGCGGGCGTTCGGTCAACTGGGTCGCCTCGCTGCTGCGAATTTGTGCACCGTTAGTACCTTCTGTAGGACGGAAAATCCAACCACGATTGAGGGAAGGGTTCGCAGCCCAGGCCGTGATGCTGGATGTGACATCGAGGGTCTGGATACCGGTCGCTCCCAGTGCCATGCCCACCAGATTGCCGAATTCGTCGGTCTGCACTCCCGAGTCACCTCCAAAGTTATTGAAGGTGGTGGGCGAGGGAGGGGACCAGTCGACGGCCACTTCGTTTACCGAAGCAGCATCCCCGGGGTCAATTCCGCTGTAGGCAATCGTCGCCGAGGTGATCACATCGGTCGGCTGGATCTGACCCGGCAAGATCCCGAAGATCTCGTCGAATCTGAGCAGAAGAAAATTCTGTCCTCCAAAATCCTCGCCATCCCATTCGAGAACCGTCGAATTGCCCTGGTTGGCATTACCTGAGGCACCCTGGAGCCAGGTATCGGTGGTTCCACTGTGGGGAAAAACACCTTCTTGAAAAGTGAGAGTGTCGGCTTCGAGCACAGCGGTGACTGAAAAAAATAGCACCAGGGATGGAATTAGAGATATGCATCTCATGTTGGGTATGGCCTCCCCGCGTATAACCGGTGCACGACATTTTCTCGGTTGGCCTATTTCTACCCATCGAGAACACCACATCAAACAGAATGTGCAGCCGACGGATAGGTCTCTTTTGTCCGGGGGAAATACAACCGATATACGCGACAGCAGAGTGAGGGCAGCGGTCGAAATACCATCCACCTCATCGATTCCCGTGTCGGAAGGAGACGGTCTGGTCCACGGTTTCACACATACCAGCGATTCAGAGGCAGGAGGAGAAGTTCTCGCACCCGAACGGATTGCCGGTGGGATCCGGACCACAGACCTCGAAGGGATCGGGAAGAGGATCCCCCCCGATGAAGAGGTATGTTAACAACGTCACACCATCGGCGACGTTCAGATCTCCGTCATCATTTGTATCCGCGGTAGCAATACAATCGAGAATCCCTCCGGTGAACAGGAACGACAGCAAGGTCACCGCATCGGAAACGTCGCGGGTGCCGTCACCATTGCAATCGCCACGCAAGAACGGCTCGGGGATTCCGGATCCCCCGCCGCAGAGTTGTCTCTCGACGGCACCCAGGTCCACCGCCTGACAGGCGATCCTCGGTTGCCCGAACAGATCGGCAGGATCAACCACCTGGGAATCATCCCCAGCATCGATGCAGGGCGAGCCGGGGCCTGGAGTCGGATCTCCCGCGACAAAGTCGACCAGCAGCGGATCCTGATCCAGGTTTTCCCCGGGCCAACCTCCCTGGATGATATTGTGCGAGACCATGGCACCGACAGGAAGTTCAAGAACCGCCAGCGATGCGGTTGCGTTGCCCCAGATGACGCAATTGTAGATCTCGATCTGAGCATCGGAGTGAGCCACCAAGGTGCCCCCGATGTGTTGGGCCTGATTCGCCATCACGGTGCAACCCACCAGAGTCAGCGATCCGTCTCCATCGACCTGGATGGCACCGGCCTGGATCTCTGCCAGATTCCCGGCAACAAGACCATTCTCGATACGAACCGATCCACCTGCGGCCACCGTCAAACCCGCACCGCTCGAAGAGATGCAATTCTCGATGCGGCAACCGAACAATTCTACGGATCCGGAAACGAGGATCGCTCCCTGCCCCGAAGTCGCGTGCTCACGAATGAGGCAATCGATGATCTGATTTGCGTCGCCGGTGACGTGGATCCCACAGCCATCGAGATCGGAAACCGATCCCTCGATGGTGCAGCCATCGATGATGTTGTTATCGCCTGATATCGAGAGAATCCTTCGAGCTCGATCGAGCGGCGCTGCAGGGATGCCCAGCGGAGCCACGTGGATGAAACCATCGGAGAGTTGCCCTGGTGCTCCCGGCGCTCCCGAGGTCACCGGATCGAGTCCGGCCAATACCCCGCCAGCACCACCACCACCGGCAGAACCACCGGAGACCAGCACTCCGATTCCAAAAACATCAGAAGACTCGCTCCAGACCGCACGACTGTCCCCTCCGGAACCACCACCGCCGCCGCCGCTGGCTCCGCCGTCGCCTCCATCTCCTCCGTCGCCACCACCATCAGCGTTGCCTGCACCGTTACCGCCCGATCCACCGTTACCGCCAGGTTGCCCCGATCCAGGAACACCTCCGCTACCTCCGACGCCGCCGGATCCACGCAAGATGACGCTATCGACCACGATCACCTCGGAGATTCCGAGCACGAACAGGCCGAAACTCGAGCCTCCTCCGTTACCTCCCCAACCGGCAACCGGAGAAGGGATGCCTCCCCCTCCGCCACCTCCACCGCCAGCGCCATGACTGTCGATCCCGGTATCGCATCCTCCGGAACCGCCGCCGCCGCCGCCGCCGCCGCCGGCGTTGCCGGTACTGCCCTGCAAACCGTTGAAGGGCACCCAGTATTGTGCGACGAGGTTCCCTCCCTGGGGCGATCCGGTTCCTCCGGATCCAGCAGTTCCCGGGGATCCGGGAGCTCCGTCACCACCCGGGTCGCAGGTGCCGCCCCCCGAACCTCCGGCTCCCCACCCGCCAGCGCCGACACCATCGGCACCAGGATCTCCTGAGGTCGCATCGTAGTCATCGCAGAACGGATTCGGGATGGTGCCACAGCAATCACTGTCCATGGTTCCACCAGTTCCACCGTTACCCCCTCCGCTGGGACCACCACCGCCCGCCAGTCCGCCCGCACCCGCCGATGTCGCGTCGCAGGGGCTGAAGTACTGATCGGCATTCCCCCCCGATTGCCCCGATGCTGCCGGTGTCGCCGACAGGTCGCTTCCCGCGTCACCGGTCAATCCTGGTGCACCGGCCCCCCCCACCAGTCGGACACGAGTCAGATTGAGCACCGAATCCCTGACATGAACACCATAGGAACTGCGCGACACACCGTTGACGGATCCGGTCGCCCCGACACCGTAGATCTCCAGGTCGACCAGCAAGGAACCATCCAGCAGATCTTTCGCCAAGATGGTCACTGCCTGCCCATCGGTATCGATCCCTCCACTGAGGGTGACCCGGTGAGCCAGGTCGAGGTAATCACCCCACTGCCAGTTGGAGTCGTAGCCGCCCTGGATCACCAGCCCATCCGCAAGTTCGATGGTGCCGGGATAAATTCCTGCCTGGATGCGGATGACACCGATCCCCGTCTCTACCGCACGGTCGATCGCATGCTGAACGCTGGCACAGGGCAGATCCGGAGTCAGACCACTGAACGGTGTATCGACACCGTAAGAGGCGACATGAATCGATTGAATCATCCCGTCGAGAACCGTCGGATACAGGGATGTATCTCTCGAATCGGGAGACGAAGTTGCCGATCCTGCATAGCCACCGCGAATCAACAATCCATCGGCTACAGTGAATGTCGCATCCGCATCTCCGGCAGTTTGTCCGCCTCCCTGATCGGGCGAATAAAAACCACCCGCAACCCGGATCTCATCTCCGGAGGAGGCGACAGAAAGTGCCTGCTGTAGATCACTGAAGGCATCTGCCCAGCTGAGACCGGCAACACCGTTGACTGCTCGATCGACGTAATAGACCTGAGCACCCACCTGAGCCGCCAGAGAACTGGTACTCCAGAGCAAAACCGTGGCTGCCAGCAGATACAGGATCAGAATCCATCGATAGCAACCCACATTGCCCTGGGATCCCATTCTGTACCTCCTCGGATAGG
>CAWLAN010000167.1:0-5138 GCA_963854815.1 Planctomycetes bacterium UBA1146 | reverse complement strand
TGGCTGTGCCCAATCCAGGAGAGTGGTCGGGAGCGGTAAACCCTGGGCTGAAAGAGTTCCCTGGGTCCAGATGAGGATCGACAGAATGATCATCGACCGGATCATCGAATTCCCTTCTCACGGTAATAGACAAGCCTCCCCATCAGTTTACCTCAGGGGCTCGGGTCTGGCACAGAAAACCTGCCTGAGAGCTGATCTGGGCCGTTCAGGCAGGTTCTGCCGGGCAGTTCCCTTCGATGAGTTCGCGCATCTGCTGGGACTCGAGAAGTGGCGCCTCATCGCTGCGAAACTGATATCCCGCAGTCACCGGAGCACCTCCAGAATGCGAGTAACCCGAGCGGTGCACGGCGGCGATGACCAGATAGTCGTCGAACTGGCGGATCCGGCTCGCTTCTTCAGGATCGGTCAGTGCCTCGTGTCGTTTCTCGCCGGGGCGAGCGCCGATGATCTCGATGGTGGCATCCTGGGCGATGGCCTGTGCAAGGGTGTCGAGGCGACAGGCGGGAAGTTTCGGTATGAAGATATCTCCACCCTTCCCATCGACGATGGCGCGAAAAACGATGGAAACCAGTGTTTCATCGTCGATCCAGAAGCGAGTCATCTCGGGATCGGTGAGGGTCAATCTTCCCGACTTCATCTGTTCCTGGAACAGTGGGATGACACTTCCCCGGCTGCCGATGAGATTTCCGTGGCGGACGATGTCGAAGCGAGGCCCATCCTTCCCTGATTCAGCATCGGCGCGGATCAGTAACTTCTCCATCACCAGTTTTGTAGCACCGTAGATGCAAGCTGGCTGGACGGCCTTGTCAGTCGAGTGAGCGATGACCCGCGAGACTCCGGCATCGCGACTGGCCTCGATGATATTCATCGTCCCCTCGATGTTGGTCCGGACAGCCTCCGTCGGATTGGCCTCTGCGATGGGGACATGTTTCATGGCGGCGGTATGGAGAACCAGCGAGACTCCCTCGAGGGCATGGCGCAGTCGTCTCGGATCACGGATATCACCGACCATCGAGTGCAGTGCCGGATGCTGGAATCGTGGATCACGGAGCATGTCATGGTGCTTGTGCTCGTCGCGGGAGAAGACGATGACACGCGATGCCCCTGATTGTTCCAGTAGCCAGCGAACCAGCAGTTTGCCGGTCGTTCCGGTGCCTCCGGTGACCAGTACCGAGGCCCCGATCAGGGGCTCGGGAAGGGCCATTCCAGCTGCTCCCTGGTAGGGATCTGATAACGGTTCCATCGCTGTGGGACTCCCTCTGCGTTGATCGGGTCGGACTCCCCTTCGGTGTAACCGCGTCATCGGTCGCCAGCAACCGTCCCGATTCGCTACTGGGAGCAGTAATGGCCACACAGAGGCCGTCCACCAACCCCGTTTTCCTTGACGATGGGAGGGGGGGATGGTTCGATGCGGGGCTCTGCCGTAGTAGCGGTGGAGTCAGTTGTCTTTCCGGAAGCGAGATGGTCGTGGCCAAGGGCAAGATGAACCGTGAGTACGTGTGGCTCCAGTGCACGGAGACCGGGGACCTCAATTACAGGACCCAGGTCAACGTCAAGGGAGGGCTCCCCGAAAAACTCAAAGCGGGCCTGAAGAAGTACTCGCCTCGACTGCGCAAACACACTCTCCACAAGATCAAGCGCAAATAGCCGCGCCGCTGAAGCCGTCCCCGATCGAGTTAGAATCCCAGTTCCGGGCGCCGCAGGATTCCGCCCAGGTGAGCTGCCCAGGCGAGGCTGAAAAAGCCCAGTACAATCAACCCGAGAACGATCCTTGGTAGTAGCGGTTGAGGTCGTTCCCCCTGCATGTAGGCGATGACGGCCACAAGCGATGCAACTCCAGCCAGCGACATGATGGTGAAAGCAATACGTCCCCACAGGCCGTGACTTTCCAGCAGTTCCTGATCGAGGTCGATTTTTTCTGCCAGCCATTCGGCTGCGGTTCCTCCTGTGAAGTAGGCAACCACCGAGGCGATGGCACAGATCAGTACGAAGCCGTGGGCGATCTTGAAATCGGAGTCTGTGGTGGAGCGAAACGCTCGGATCAGGAAGAAGAAGGCCACCGGGCTCAACAACACGGGGACATGGACCACCAGTAAATGAGCCCAGGTCGAGCCCATCAGTCACCCGTCCCGATCGCTTCGCTGGGGTCGACACCCTGGTCCACCTGCGTGTAATCCAGTTCCGAACCACGCATGCTGTGGGGGATCAGATAGACGCCGGTCATCACGAGAGCGGCCACCAGAACAACGGCCCGAGAGACTTTTTCGTTCTTCTTCGGGCGGGTTCCGATGGCTGCCACTGCGATCAGCCAACTGCCCCACATGATCAGCATCTTGTTGTCGGTGAGGTCACCACCGAAGGGGAATCCGGTCCAGTACTCACCGAAAGCGTACTTCTGAACGATCGGTCCCAGGATCATTCCTCCGAGGGTCATTCCACACAATGCGATGAAAGCCAGTTTGCGCATATCTTGGTGACCGAAGATGGCTGCCAGTCCCGCTCGCATCCCGATCAATACCGAGAAGAACATCATGATGATGTGTGGCCACAAGATGGCACCAGGTACCGGATCCTTGTAGCGAAGCACGATATTGTCCTGCCCCTCAGGTCGACCAACAAATGATGCTGGCGTAAGGGCAGGAATCCTGGTGCTTTTCTCGCCCACTGTCAGAGTGACGAAGTATTCCATCTTGCCGGCGGCCGGCTGAATCGGCAGATAGGCAGCCCATTCGGCACCGTCTTCTTTGGTCTCTTTCACAAAAGATACGATGGTGAAGGAATCGTCGGTCTTGAACCTCTTGTGGTTCAGCTTTGCCTCGAACTTCATCTCATCCGATGAGCCTCCCGGATCGGGGAGCGCAACCCGAGCCTCGCCGGAGGTCTCTTGTGATCGGACGAGTCGGTACTCGTAGGACTGGCCGCCAGCATCGAAGGTGCCCCGGAAAGGATAAGTCGGTCCCGTCGTTCGCTGATAGACCACTGCGGAGATCATGATCAGCACCGCCAGAACCCATAGCCAACCCTTGCTCATGTTCGGACCTCTTTCATGGGTGCGAATAGTGACGCTACAGTCGAATCAGAAACAGAGAGAACGCTCTCCGGATGTAATGGATCTTTTACTTTCTGTCAGGTGAGGTTACTTTCTACCGCGGTGCCCTGAAACAGATCAGGCCCATTGAAATGCCATCTGAGGCGATCTTCCTGCCCTCAAAATAGTTTGGAACTGATCAGCCGGTGAATGTTTGTACGGTCCTTTCTCCTGCTTCTGGCAGCCATCGATCCCCGCAGACCTTGCCGGGTGTTGCGCTCGTGATGGCCATTACTCTGGTTTCCGCAGTTATCGCCGGTTGCCGTCACCATGATCCGGGTGATCGCGAGATTCTCCTCGTTTATGCCGCAAGTTCCCTGACGGAAGCATTCCAGGAACTGGAACGAGAATTCGAGAAGTCCCATCCTCTGGCCGATATCTCGCTGGTCTTTTCAGGAAGCCAGGTACTTCGAATCCAGATCGAGCAGGGCGCCCCGTCGGATGTACTGGCCACCGCGAATCCCCAACACATGGAGATTCTGGTTGAATCCGGTCTGGTGGAGAATCCGCTCGTTTTCGCACGCAACGAACTGGTGCTGATTGTTCCCCTTGATAATCCTGCTGGTATCGAGACTTTCGAGGATCTCCCGAAGGCCTCGCGGCTCGTGGTCGGGACCGATCATGTTCCGGTGGGGAAGTACACCCATCTGATGCTGGATAATGCCGGCAAGAAACTGGGAACGGACTTTCAACAACAGGTCCATTCCCGGGTGGTCTCGCTCGAGAACAACGTTCGACTGGTTCGCGCCAAGGTCGAACTGGGAGTAGCCGATGCAGCGATCGTGTATCGCACGGATGCGGTGATTTCCGATAAGGTCCGGTCGATCTCCATCCCGTCTGACATCAATGTGCAGGCGGTATATTTCATCGGAGAGTTGACCCGGAGTCGCCATCGGAAACTCGCGGGTGACTGGATCACATATACACTTTCTCCTGCAGGTCAGAAGATCCTGATCCGTCATGGGTTCGTGGAGGTGTGATGGTGGAGCGTCGCCATCCTTCTCCTCGGCTGTGGCCCGTGTTCCTGTGTGCGATGCCGATGCTCGCACTACTGGTGATTCCGCTCATCGCCATCGCCACGGCCTCATCTCCCGGTGATCTGTTGGAGGGTGTGAATCACCCGTTGTTTGTACCGGCGTTGTGGCTCAGCGCCCGTACCACGCTCTTTAGTCTCGCCATCGTCTTGGTTCTGGGAACCCCTCTGGCCTGGTGGCTGGCGCGTTCCTCGGGGGGGCGACTGCGCTGGGTTGAACTGATGGTCGATCTTCCCATCGTCTTGCCTCCGGCAGTGGTCGGGATCGCTCTGTTGCAGACCTTCGGTCGCAGCGGCTTGCTCGGTTCCACGTTGGAGGCTTTCGATTTACAGATTCCCTTCACCACCGTTGCGGTGGTGCTGGCTCAGGTGGTGGTCTCGGCACCTTTCTACATCCAATCGGCGGCGTCCGCATTTCGTCGAGTCGATGACGATCTATTGATCGTGGCGAGAACACTCGGTCAGTCCCCCGCGGGAGCCTTCTTTCGTGTTGCCTTGCCGCTGGCACTTCCAGGTCTCATCGGCGGCGCGGCGCTGTGCTGGGCACGGGCACTCGGCGAGTTCGGAGCAACCTTGCTCTTTGCCGGAAACCTGCCGGGGACCACCCAGACGATGCCGCTGGCGATCTACATGGCACTCGAATCGGATGTCCGCACTGCGCTGGCGCTGTCGCTGGTGCTGGCCGCGGTCGCGGTGTTGCTGCTCTTTGCGCTGCGCTTTGCTCCCTCATGGTGGTCACGTCGTCGTATTTCTGTCATCTCCGGTGCAGGCGAGGACCGGAATGGAGCACCAAGATGAGCTGGCAACTGAGCATCCAGTTGAGCCTTGGGGATTTCCATCTCGACGTGAAGATGGATGGAAACGCCACTCCCGTGGCGCTGATCGGTCCGAATGGTTCGGGGAAGACGACCCTGTTGCGTACCATCGCCGGAGTTCATCACCCGGACTCGGGGACCATCGAGGTGGGGGGACGTATCCTCTTCGACTCCGCCAGGGGGATCCATCTTTCACCGGAGG
>CAWLAN010000166.1:0-5143 GCA_963854815.1 Planctomycetes bacterium UBA1146 | reverse complement strand
CCAGGGCAGCGAGGTAGATCGGCCGGTACGGGCTGCGCTTGCGAGTGCTGACCAGCCAGGCGGCGAGCAGGAACAGTGGCAACTGGATCCCCAGCTGGAAGAAGGCGATTTTCAGTCGATGGGCTCGGTACGCCGCTGCGACTTCCTCATCGGCGGGACGACGATGTTCCACAACAACGATCTCCTGCTCGCGGATCTGGTCGAGCAGATCGTAGGACTGGAGGTTGAGGGCGGTGACCTCGACGTTGGTGCTTTCGAACTGCTCCTGAGCGGTGAGGAAGCGCGAGCGTGCCGTCGCCAGCGCCTCGACATCACTCTGGGGAGGGGCAAGACCCTGCTCGATACTGAGGCGCTGAAGGTCAGCGATCTCCGCCATCACCTGGCGGGCGTTCTCCATGCTCGCCTTGTAGTCCCGCTGCGATCCTTGCTTGCGCCGCACCTGCCGCGTGACCTCGTCTTGCTGCTTCTTGAGGTCTTTCAGCAGTTCCTGCGGTCCCTGATCGAGTGCTGCATAGAAGGTATCTCTGTCGGGACCCTCGATGTCACCGACATCGTCGCGCAATAAGTCGAGCAGCCAGATGAAGAGCAGGGTCAGCAGAGCGCACAGAAAGAAAGTACCCACTTTCTGGGCGATGGTGCTCTTGCCGGCACGGTTTTTCTTGGCCATCGTCCCATCCTTCCCTTCGATACCCTTCAGGGCGCCGTCGTACCGGTAACATTCTCCTCCACGACCTGGATCTTGCGGGCACTGTCTGAATCGACGTAATCGCTGTGGCAGGATGCCTTGTCGTCGTCAGCACCCATCGTCTTCCGGGTCTTCGAGGCGAGGCGGTGGATCTCTGCCGGATCGAGGACTCCGCGCTTTTCCAGGATCTCCTGTTGCTCTTGAGTCAATGCCGCGCTGCGAACGCTGGCACCGCGCTCGAACCCTTCCGCCTTACCACTGGCGAACTGCTGAATCTCCTTGGAGATGCGCACGCTACACCAGTCGTGACCGCACATGGCGCAGAAATCGGTGTCGACATCGAGATCCTCATCATGAAGAGCACGCGCCGTATCAGGGTCGAAGGAGAGATCGAAGTGCTTCTGCCAGTTCAAGGCCGCACGTGCTTTGGTCAGTTCATCGTCGCGATCACGGCTACCGGGAATCCCCAGAGCGATGTCGGCAGAATGCGCAGCGATCTTGTAAGCGATGCAACCCTGTTTGACGTCATCGCGTTTGGGCAACCCGAGGTGCTCCTTGGGTGTGACGTAGCACAGCATCGAAGCACCGTGATAAGCCGCAGCAGTCGCTCCAATGCAGGAAGTGATGTGGTCGTAGCCCGGGAAGATATCGGTCACCAGCGGACCGAGGACGTAGAAGGGTGCACCGTGACAGAGGCTGCGCTCGAGTTTCATGTTGAACTCGATCTGGTCGAAGGGGATGTGCCCCGGTCCCTCCACCATCACCTGCACTCCATGGCTCCAGGCGATCTCGGTCAACTCAGCGATGGTTTCCAGCTCTCCCAGTTGCGCCTCATCGGACGCATCAGCAAGTCCACCGGGACGCAAACCATCTCCCAGCGAAAAGCTGACATCCCAGCGGCGCATGATCTGGCACATCTGATCGAAACAGGTCACCATCGGGTTGTCGTCATCGTGGATGATCATCCATTTCGCCAGCAACGCTCCGCCCCGGCTGACGATGCCGATCAGTCGATTCTGGATGTGAGGAATGTGCCAGGGGCGTACTCCAGCATGGACGGTGAAGTAGTCGACTCCTTGGGCCGCCTGATGCTCGATGTTCTCCAGGATGATCTCGTGGCTGAGATCCTCGATCTTCCTGCCGATGATCATCGAGTAGATGGGAACCGTACCGATCGGCACGGTGCTCTCATGGATGAGCGCCTCCCGGCAAGCATCGATATCCCCGCCGGTGGAAAGATCCATTGCGGTATCTGCCCCCCACCGTTGTGACCATTGCAATTTCTCCAGTTCCTGATCGGTTCCTGAAGAAACGGGTGAGGCACCCATGTTGGCATTGATCTTGGTGTGACTGGCACGACCGATCGCCATCGGATCGAGTTGATGGCGCAGATGCTCGCGGTTGGCGGGAATGATCATCCGACCCGAGGCCACCTCGTCGCGCACCTGGGCAGCACTCAGATGCCCTTCTCTCTCGGCCACTCGTTTCATCTCCTCCGTCACGATGCCGAGCCGTGCACTCTCCAGTTGAGTCACCGCCTCGAAATCTTCCGGGGCAACACATCGAATGTGTTCGCCGATTTCCGGATGGTTGTGACCAGCACAGCCCTGTTCACGATCGGTCGCTTCGATGCGCCAGTCGGCGGGAAGGAAATCCCAGGCGGTCTTGTTCGAGGGGGCTGGCATCCCCGGTGTGTCGGGAGATGAGAAGGAGAGAGGGCCACCGATGTCGGCGGGAAGGGCAAAGGAACCAGGATTGGTCCCCTCTGCAGAAGAAGATGGATTGTTTGCTCCCCGTAGTGGGAGTGACCAGGAATGATCGTCGTTATTCATAGAAACTGCCTTCCCTCCGCCGGCACGACCCGGATCAGGTTCCACGGGTTCATCTCAGCATCCCCCAGGACGCGCCCCGAGCAGGTGGGCAGTGTAGATGCAGATCTTATCGCGGGCGAGGGACATACGGCGATCATCCGATTTTGATGCTCGAATCGAAGCACCGGGGGAAACTGGCTTCCATGGCCGATATCTGTACAACCACAGCCCGACAACGGATGTCGATCACTGCTGGTTGGGCTTCTTCTTCGAAATCACTCTCACCATCTGGTTCTCGACCGGCTCGAGAGTCGCTGTGTGTGCCTCGGCAATCTTTTTCAATCGCTCGATGACCTCCGGGTGTTTCTTCGCCACATCCTTCTTCTCTGATGGATCACGCTCCAGTTGATAGAGAAGGGGTGTCTCGTGGATCGTTTCCTTGGCCCCTGATCTCGGTCGAGACCTGAAGTGTATCTTCCACGGGCCGCTGCGAACGGCGTACAGGATGTCCCCGCGATAATAGAAGACGGTGTCGCGAGGCGATGGCGCCTCACCGCGGATCCGCCCCGAGATGTCCGCTCCATCGAGAACACGATCATCCGGCGCATCGACCCCGGCCAGCGCACAGAAGGTCGGTAGCAGATCGAGCGTCGCTCCCAGATCGGTGACGACTCCGGGAGTAGCAGTGCCGGGCCACCAGACGATGGTCGGCACCCGCATCCCGCCCTCGAAGGTGGTGCCCTTGCCGGCGCGCAGTAATCCGGCGCTTCCTCCCATATCCCCGTACTCCAGCCATGGTCCGTTATCCGATGAGAAGATGACGATGGTGTTCTCGGAAAGCCCACGCTCACGCACCGCTTCGAGTACCTTGCCGACACTGGCATCGATCTCCTCGATCACATCCCCGTAGAAACCCCGTTCACTACGGTCGACAAAGGGATCGGAGCGAAACAGCGGGACATGGGGCATCGAGTGAGCCAGATAGAGAAAGAACGGCTCGTCCTTGTGTGCATCGATGAACCGGACCGCTTCATCTCCGTAGCGTTGGGTGAGAGTACGTTGATCGGTGGGTCGTTCGATCACCTCATCATCCCGATGCAACGGAACATCCCAGTACTCGAACTTTGGTTCGAGAAAGGCCTCCCAGCCCTTCGGACCTTTTTTGTTGCGATCCATATCGTTGGAGTAGGGCACACCGAACCATTGATCGAAGCCATGTCGGTGCGGCAGATAGCCTGGCAGATGCCCCAGGTGCCACTTGCCGACCATGCCGGTGGCATAGCCGGCCTTCTTGAGCAGTTCGGGGATGGTGATCTCGGAGTCGGGAATGCCGCCGGCAGAATTGGGAAACAGCACGCGGCGCTTTGCAGAGCAGAGTCCGCTTCGAATCGGCAGCCGCCCGGTCATCAATCCGGCGCGACTGGGGGTACAGACCGGTGCCGCAACGTAGAACTGGGTCCACTTCTGCCCTTCGGCGGCCATCTGATCGAGATGGGGAGTGGCGATGGTCGGGTGGCCGAAGCAACCGAGATCGCCGTAACCGAGATCATCACAGAAGATGACGATGATGTTAGGAGGGGTGGCTTCCGATGGTGCTGCGATCACCGCTTGCGGCAGCAGCAATATCAACAGGAAGAGCAAAACTCTGTTCATCCGGTAGCACCTTTCCCGTCCGTCTCCGTCCGCTGTTGAAGCAGCGGTCTCAACGCCCACAGTACCAGCACCAACCCCGCCGACCACAGGGCATAGCGCCAGTCCCTCCACAAAAACAGGGAGACGGCGATGGTCAGGCTCAGAGCAAGATTGACCAGGGGCACCCAGGGATACCAGGGAACCCGGAACGGACGGTCGAGATCGGGCTCACGCTTTCGCAACACGAACAGAGCCAGAGCCGTCGGAGCCGTGATCAGTAGCACCACCAAACCGTTGAGGATCAACAGTTGTTGCTCCTCGAAAAAGAGGGTCAGAGAAAGCAGGATGACCGCCTGGAGAATCAGACAGTTGGCGGGTGCACCCTTGCCGTTGAGTTTCGACATCGGGGCAGGTAGATCGCCACGCTTCGCCATCGCCCAGGCAACCCGTGCCCCGACCTGGATGACCGCGCTGAGGGTCGAGAGGACCAGGATCACGAACACCAGATCGAAGACACCAGCGACCTTGTCGCCAAACAAATGACCTGCGGTCACTGCGCCGAGATCGGTGAGAGCCCCGCCTTTTTCGGTCACCATCTGCTCTGGAGGCAACACCGACAGAAAGACGATATTTACCAGCAGATAAAGGAGTGCCACAGCAACGACGCCGAAGATCATCGCCCGGGGCAGGGTTCGCTGCGGATTCTCCACCTCCGAGGAGATCAGCACGATCGCTCCGTAGCCGGCGTATGCGAACATCACCATCATGGTGGCGAAGAAGATTCCCCCGAACCTGTCGATACCGGTCGGAAGTTCGACTTCGCTGCTGCTCTCGGCGGGCACTCCCCCGGTCACGAGCAGTCCGCCGATGATAAAGGCGAGTAACAGTGCTACCTTCGCCAGCGATGTGAAGTTGTTGAAGGTGGCTCCGAAGTGCAACCCCCGGATGTGAACCCAGGTGAGGCCAAGGATGGCAACGACCGCTGCCACCTCGGTGCTCACCTCAGGAACCAGGT
>CAWLAN010000165.1:0-5169 GCA_963854815.1 Planctomycetes bacterium UBA1146 | reverse complement strand
GCAAGAAACTTCCCAATGGCGCGCTCGCCGTGATTCTCCATACCTGTGAGTTCGCTCAGGGAAATCTGTGGGCCCGTCGCATCGCTGTCGCTTCGCTGGATGCTTTGACGGCGCAGGATTATTTCGGGGTGCTTGTCTACGACGGGGGAGGCGATCGCTGGGGGATCCCGATGCAACTGGTTGCCGACCAGGAATCGATCCGGTCTCAGATCAATTCGCTATCTCCTGCGGACATGATCAGTTTTTCTCCGACGATGCAGATGGCCCTCCAGACGCTTCTTGAGGTCAATGCTCACTCCAAGCATGTCGTGGTCATCTCGGATGGAGATCCTCCCCCTCCCACCCAGAGCCTCATCGATGCATATGTCCAGTCGGGGATCCGGATCTCGACCATCTGTATCAAGCCGCATCCGGGACCAACAGGACCTGCCACCATGAAGAAGATCGCCCAGGATACGGCAGGGAGATATTACTTCGCCGATGATCCCTCGATGCTGCCGCAGATCTTCTTTCGCGAGGCGCTGACGGTGCGTCGAAATCTGATCGCCGAAGGGACTTTTACGCCCACTATCGTGGAAATTGCCGATCCGATCCGGGGACTCGCCTCAGCAGGATTTCCACCTCTCCACGGCGTCGTTTTGACGACCGTGAAACCTCTCTCTCGATTGGTTCTGGTCAACGAGGAACAGGATCCCGTGCTCGCACTGAGCAGGCATGGGTTGGGCAAAACCGCCGCCTTCACTTCCGATGTGCGGTCGCGCTGGAGTGCAGACTGGCTCTCCTGGAGTGGCAACTCGACTTTCTGGAGTCAGCTGATTCGATCCATTTCTCGCGAACTGGATTCGGGTGTTCTGGAAGTCTCCCACCAGGTGGAGGGGGATGTAGGAACCATCGTCATCGATGCCATCGACCCGGAAGGCCGTTTCATCGATGGTCTCGATGTAAACGCGGTCCTGATCAGACCGGATCTTTCCGAAGAATCCGTGGTAGTGAACCAGGTGGCGCCTGGCCGTTACGTTGGCAAGTTTGCGGCTGTTCAGGAAGGGTCTTATCTGCTACGGATCGATCATGATGATGGTCAGGGAAACAGAGGAGGGCAGACGAAGGCAATTTCGGTCGGATATCCGGCGGAGTATCGCACATTGAGAAGTGACGATGACTTGCTGCGGCGGATTGCCGAGGCTTCCGGTGGCCGGGTGCTGTCTGGCCGGGATGATCTACTCGACCGCTCCTTGCCGAAAAAAAGAGATCGGAAACCGCTCTGGTCGATCCTTACCATCATCGGCCTTGGCCTGTTCTTTCTCGACATCGTGGTGCGACGGGTTCAGTTCAAGATCCCGCGCAGAGCTCTTCGACGAAAGGTGACCGTCCCGGTCGACGAGGGAGTCGAGGGGCACGAAGAACGGCGACGAAGGCCTATCATCGGCCGCGCACGGGCGGTTGCCCCCGGCGCCAAAAAAACGGGGTCCGAGCCGGAGAAAGATGATCCGGAGGGCGTTTCCCAGCCGCCGGTGGAGCGTTCCGAGGAATTGCGGAAATTGATCGAGGCGCGCAAGAGGAGGCGAAATCGAGGCAGATGATGGCTCGGATCCCTTGCCGGGTTTTCGCCGTTCTCGAGGGTCCGGTTGACGATCGACTCCCTTGGCCGCAGCATCCGTGGGTATCCCCGGGGATTGACCACGGGCAGGGAGGCCTCTTGTCCTCGCGAGCATCTTCATCATCCGTTCCGACCGATGAACGGACCGTCTCAACGGCACCGTTTGCGGTCGTGGCTGCGGTCCTGAACGAGCGGGAGAACATCGAATCATGGCTGGAGAATCTCTCCTGGGTCGATCGAATCGTGGTCGTCGATCACGGCAGCATCGATGGATCTCGTGAGATCCTCGAAGCACACCCGTCGGTGCAGGTGGTCGATGCCCCGGCCGGGGAGGGATTGGTCGAAGATATCCGCAGGATGGGCCTGGAGAAGATCACGGATGGATGGATTCTGGTGCTCGATCTGGATGAGCGTGTGACCGATGAACTCCGCGACGAGGTCGAGGAATTGCTGAAAAGGCAGCCTTCCGAAAGTGGTTTTTCCATCCCGTTTCGCCATTACATGCTAGGTCGGTGGTTGAAACATGGTGGCTGGGCGGATCAACATCTGCGCCTATTCAGGGCAGGTCAGGGAGATTATCTGCCGGGTTTGATCCACTCCGATGCGATCGTGGAAGGAACCGTGGGGCAGTTGCAAGGCAAGATTCTACACTTCGCGCACCCGACGATTCACGATTTCGTGATGAGGATGAACCGTTACACGACTCAGAGTGCTCCGGCTCTGGCACGTGGCGAAGTGGGGGGGTTGAGAAAGCGTCGCATCTTGCCACACTCCCGGCTTTCGTGGTTGAGGGCAAGTGCTTCCGTTTTCTGGTGCAGGTACTTCAAGGATCGCGGCTTCAAGGATGGGATGCCTGGATTCATCACAGCGGTATTGCTCGCTGCATATATCTTCATCGAGCAGTCGAAGGCATGGGAATACCAACTGGAGTCGCACCGATGAATGACCACGACCAGCAAGGAAAAAAATCAGGGATCGTGCGGTTGTTGAGGTACGCGCTTCCTTACCGTGGCCTGATTGTGGCGATCATCGCACTGATGGTGTTCTATTCCGCAGCCAACAGTTTACGCCTCGCTGCCGTTGGTCTCGTCATCGATGGGGTTGTATCGCCTTCAGGCGATGGACAGCGTGGACGCACGATCACGTTATTCGAGGACTACGTTCTTCCGTGGTTGCCCGGGGACGTCGAACTTCCTCACCAGAGAAAAGAAGTGTTCCAGATCCAGCGAGCGCAACTGGTAGGGGATATCGGCGCTCGATCCGGCTCGACAGCCATGTCCCTCGAAGATGGATTTGTCGTCGATGCAGATCTGGTCAGCGGTGGTGTCCTCCAGTCACTAGCCGGTTCGAGGATCGAGATCAAGGGAGGTGTCATCGGTGAGTTTCGTAGGCTCACAGATGAGGAACGTGAGCGGTTCGGGCTCGATTCACAACCGCCGGAGGAAGTCCCGACGACGGCGGTGCTCTCCATCGGTGAGATCACGGGTCCGGCTACCTTGCATATCTACAATGGCGAACCCGGTTCCGGTGCCATGCAGTTACTCTGGTTTGCTGCCGGATTCATCGCCGTGCTGTCTCTGGTCGTTGCACTGTGTGGTTTCTACCGATTGGTCTTCGGTCAGAGGGTCCGGATCCAGGTCATCATCGACATTCGAAATGCACTCTTTCGCCATCTGTCGAGGCAGTCTCTCGATTTCTACGAATCTCGTCGTCACGGTGATGTGATCTCGAGATCTGTCGGAGACGTGGCCAGTGTTTCGTCCTCGGTCCAACTTCTCTTCGGTGAGTTCCTGCAGAGTCCTCTGACAATTCTCTTCTCGCTGGCAGTGGCATTCATCGCTTCTTGGCAGATGACCCTGGTCATGATTCCGCTGATGTTGTTGCTGGCTTTTCCGGTCATAAGGCAGGCAAGGCGCGTCAGGACTCGTTTCAGGGGAGCACTCTCCCATGCCGGCGAGACCACCGAAGGACTTTCCCAGTTATTGTCGGGGATTCGGGTGGTGAAGAGTTTCGGCCTGGAAAGCCAGCATCAGGCCCAGTTCGAGCAAACCTCCGTTGCTCTGCAGCATGCCCTCGTGAGAACCGAGATCGCCAGGGCCAAGGGAAAGAGTCTTGTCGAGGGCCTCTACAACTTGCTCTCAGCTGTTGCCATCGCAGTCGGTGGCATGGCCGTCATCAACGGTTGGATACAGATTACCCCTGGTGATTTCGCGGTGTTCCTGGTCGCGATGCTCTCCTGTTACACCCCTGTCAGGAACCTTGCCAGGATGGCGACGACGATCGGGGAATCGCTGGGCGCATCGGATCGCATTTTCGAAGTCCTGGACACTCCGTTGACGGTTGTAGATCGTCCTGATGCCACAGTGATGCAGCCTTTTTGTGATCAGATCCAGTTCCAGAATATCTGGTACCGATACGGAGAACAGGATCAGTACGCACTCGAAGGGATCGACTTCTCGGTGTACAAAGGGGAAAGGGTGGCCCTGGTTGGTCCTTCAGGATCAGGGAAGTCGACTATCTTCGATGTGCTTGCCCGCTTCAGGGAACCGACGAAAGGCCGGGTGCTCTTCGACGGGGTTGACTATCTCGAGTTGACACATTCGTCATTGCTGGAGCAAATTGCCATCGTCGGGCAAGATTCTTTCCTGTTTCATTCTTCGGTCAAGCAGAACATCCAAGGAGGTCGAACGGGCGCATCCGATGGCGACATCGAGAACGCAGCCAGGGCCGCTTCGGTTCACGAAGAGATCCTCGCTCTCCCCGATGGATACGACACGATCATCGGAGAGAGGGGAGACCGGCTTTCGGGAGGGCAACGTCAACGCATCACCATCGCCAGGGCGATCCTCAAGAATGCTCCGGTGCTGTTACTGGACGAGGCGACCGCATCACTCGATTCCGAGAGTGAACAGAGGGTTCAACGAGCTCTCGGGGAGTTGATGCGAGAACGAACGGTACTGGTGGTGGCTCATCGGCTATCGACGGTGAGGGATGCAGATCGGGTTCTGGTGCTCGAGAAGGGGCAAATCGTTGAACAGGGGACCGATGAATCCCTTCGTGCCTCAGGGGGCCTCTACGCGCGCATGAGCGCCCTCCAGCAGGTGGGATTGGCTGAGGAAAGCCAATTGGAACGGCCAGATTCAGCCAGGACTCTCGAGCCCACTGACCAGTGAGTTCGGTAATCAAACCTTGTCAATACTCGATCCGGCAATCCTTACCTGGTCAATTTCCCGGATGAATCGGTACATTTGAGCGGTTTCAGGGCCATTCAGGAAATTTCCGGGTGGTATTGGCACCACGATTGCTCTTAACAACCAGCGCAGGGAGTTCAGTTCCCTGCCGATAAATCAGACTCTTCCTCGCTGTATGGGAGTGTGGCCGCCGAAATCCCCTTTCGGCGGACACCTCCCTTTTTTATCACCCCGCCAGGGTTCCCATCACCTCGTGAATGGCGCTGACGACACGGGTCGGATCCCCTTCTTGAAGACGATGATGGATCGGCAGAGCGACCACCGTTCGAGCCGCCGATTCTGCTACCGGGAAATCTCCCTCGACGTGTCCCATGTGTGCGA
>CAWLAN010000164.1:0-5217 GCA_963854815.1 Planctomycetes bacterium UBA1146 | reverse complement strand
CCCGCGCAGTAGACCATGCTCAGCGACATGATGGTCAGGTACTTGCCGAGGAAGATGTCTGCGATCAGCGCCCCGAAGATGGGAGTGAAATAGACCGCGGTGGTGAACAGATGGTAATTCTCGACCGCTGTTGCCCTGGGCATCGGATCGCCGCCTGCAGCTCCGGGCATCAGGAACAGGAACTGGGTCATGAAGACGACCAGGATCCCCTTCATGCCGTAAAAACTGAACCGTTCCGCCGCTTCGTTGCCGATGATGTAGGGAATCCCCTTGGGGACCTCGGTCGTCAGGGGGGGCGTGGTGAGATATTTCGACGACACGAATCAACTCCTCACAGATGCGGTAGATAGTCACAACGGAATCACAACGTCTTCCCGAAACCCGCCCAAGGTGAAGCCCTCCGGCTCAGGAGTGTGGCAAAGGAGCCACCAGGGCGCAACGGGGAGGCAACGGCAACAAACCTCCAGAAGTCATTCCACCAGCACGATCTGGACCGTCCCCGGACCGTGAACCCCGGTCACCAGCACTCCCTCGATATCCGCAGTCTTCGAGGGCCCAGTGACCAGAGTGACGCAGGATGGGATGCCACCGGAGGCTGGGGAAACCGAATCCAATACTCCACCCTCTCGGGACAGGTCGAACAGATCATCGACCAGCCTCGAGACGGGCACCAGCACCAGGTGACGGGGAGGAACCAGAGAAGCGAGGCGCAACTCTCGATCGGACGAAGTGAGCACCAGCGACCCGGTAGCCACCACCGCAGCGCTGGCCACCGTGATGCCGCAATCGACCTCATCATAGAGTTGATCGAGACCGACATCGTTTTTGCAGATATCGATTCCCTCGGACTGGAGACGCTTTTCCAGATCGGAGTCGAGAAGCGGATCCTGGCCGAGAAGTACCCTCGAGATCTTCTGTTCCAATATCCAGCCCAGGAGAAACTCCGGGATGTCTTTGCGATCACGGAGTTCTACCTGCATGCCCACTTCAGTGGCTCGCTCGGTGAAGAGACCGATCCTGGCAGACATCTCATCGGAGGATTGTGGCAGTGGCCGACGGATGATTTCCCGGTCGCCGGAGAACTCACCCGGTTCCGATCGACCAGAACGACCGAGCGCACTTCTCACTTTCTCGAGGAAGATCTCACGGGAGGTTCCCTTCATCGGATGCGCCCTCCCTTCCTGGCCCACCGATCACGAAAACTGATGCGGGCCGGCAAGTTCAGATCCCGATCTCTCGTCCAACCAGCGAAGGGCCCGGGAGCGGAATGAATCGTGCGAGAACCTCCCGAGATGCACAGCAGGAAGAAACGCTGCAGTTTCGAGGCGATTCTGTAACTGATGGTGTGTGAAAAGGCGAAGCCAAGCAGCCTCAACGCCATCCGCTCGGGCCATGAACCCCTTTGCTTGCGGATCTTCCGTCTCAACCCGACCAGCAACCCGGACAGATCGATGTCGACCGGACAGGCTTCATTACAGGCACCGCACAGGCTGGAGGCCTCGGGCAGCGTTGAATTCTTGTCGATCCCGGAGAGCAAGGGTGTGATCACCGCACCGATGGGACCGCTGTAAACCGATCCGTAAGCATGTCCGGTCACCTTGCGGTAGACAGGGCATGCGTTGAGACAGGCGCCACAGCGGATGCAACGCAACGCCGATCGGAACTCGGGGTCGGCGAGGATCTTGGTTCGGCCGGCATCGACGAGCACAACATGCATCTGCTCTGGGCCATCGAGTTCTTGGGGTTGTTTCGGGCCGGTGAGGATCTGGGTGTAACAGGTCAACGGTTGACCGGTGGCTGATCTTGCCAGCAGGTGCAACAGCACCGACAGGTCGTCGAATCCGGTGATCAGTTTCTCGATCCCCACCACGGCGATGTGAGTCTTCGGAGCCGATGTACAGAAGCGACCATTGCCTTCGTTGGTGCAGATCACCACCGAACCACTCTCTGCGACCAGGAAATTGCCCCCGGAGATGCCCAGATCCGCTTCCCTGTACTTTCCCCTCAGATGATCCCTGGCGATGGCCGTCAACTCTTCCGGTTCCTCGGTGTACCTGGCACCGAGCACCCTCTCGAAGGCACGAGCGACGGAAGATCGGTCCTTGTGAATCATCGGCATCACGATGTGACTGGGAGCATCGTGATCGATCTGCAGGATGAACTCGCCCAGATCGGTCTCCACCGTCTCGATACCTGCGGCTTCCAGTTGTGGCACCAGCTGGGTCTCCTCGGTGACCATACTCTTGGACTTCACGCACAGACGAACTCCCTCTTCCCGAGCGATCTCCACCACGATCCGGTTGGCTTCCTGTGCGGTGGTCGCCAGATGAACCCGGGTTCCGACCGCCTCGGCCCGATCGATCCACTGCTCCAGGTAGTGATCCAGGTGATCGATGGTGTGCTGCTTGATGGCGCCGGCGAGCTTGCGAATCTCCGCCACATCATCCCCGAAGGCCTTTTCGAGGGCATCCCGACGCGCTTGATCCTTGAGGGTCGTGGCCTCCCGGACCGCCACCTGGAGAACCTCGTCTTGCAGGAACACCTCTGCACGCGTACGGATGTCAAACTTGCCACCGGGAAAGAGAATCGGCTTCCCATCGACACTGGTGGGAATCTCCGGTTGATTCACTGGTCGGTCCCTGCTTCGCCATAGGAGAGGCCAAGCGCCTGACAGAACCATTCGCTGATATGCAGTACCGGAATCGGAGAATCTCGCCGCGACAGCCGCCCTTCGATGTTCATGGTGCAGCCGGTGTCATTGCAGATCAGAACCGGTGCCGCGCTGTCCACCAGTGCACTGCAGCGATCCTCCGCCAGTGCTCCGGAGATGGCGCCGAACTTGCTGGCGAAGGTGCCCCCGAAACCACAGCACTGCTCCTGGTGACGTAGTCTTCTCACCTCGAGCCCAGGAACCGAATCGAGAAAACGTCCAGAAGCCTCGAATCGATCGATCTCGCGCAGGTGGCAGGTCGGATGCCAGGCGACGACGGGAGGTGCAGCTCCTGGATCCCCGACGATCTCATCGGGAGCGAGCCCGAGTTCGTTCTCGATGAACTCGACCAGTTCGTGGGTCCTGCTGACCATCGACCTGACCGCATCGGGCACCGGCTCTGTAGACGAGAAGAGTTCGACTGCATGTCGCCGGACCATCGCAGCGCACGAACCGGAGGGTGTCACGATCGGCTCTTCCCCCTCGAAGATCTCCGCCATGCGGAGAATCAACCGACGCGCTGTCTGGGTGGCGCCGGAATTTCGGTGGGCCTGACCACAACAGGTCTGGTCCGGCGGATAGATCACCTCACAACCAAGATGCTCCAGGAATACCGCTGTCGCCTCGGCAGCGCCGGGGGCGAACTGATCCGCCAGACAGGGAATGAACAGCAGAACTCGCAATCCAGCACCCTCCTCGAGCCTTCCAGAACCCAGATTCCCGGCCCTCCAGGGGAGTTCCGTCCCGGGCAACATCACCGCCGGAACCGCTCTTCACAAGTCGGTCCCTTGCTGATACTTGACACCTTCGACTCCCGCGACGAATCTGATCTCTTCCAGGGGAAGCCCCCCTGGCCCCGCAGTAGATCTTGACCTGAGGAGGTGACTCGTGGCGTCCATCCAGGGACCCGCGCTATTTCTGGCGCAGTACATGGGAGATGAGGCTCCCTTCAATAACCTCGACACCATCTCCGATTGGTGTCTCGATCTGGGATACATCGGAATCCAGATCCCGACCTGGGATTCTCGTTGTATCGATCTCAAACAAGCCGCTTCCTCCGCCCAGTACTGTCAGGACTGGAAGGGTCAACTCGAACAGAAGGGGATGGCGGTCACTGAACTCTCGACCCATCTCCAGGGTCAACTGGTGGCAGTGCATCCGGCCTACGACATCTTGTTCGATGGTTTCGCTGCCGACGAGGTGAAGGGAAACCCGACCGCACGCACCGAATGGGCCATCGAACAGGTAAAAAACTGTCTCAAGGCAAGCCAGCATCTGGGACTCACCTCGATGGTGACCTTCAGTGGCGCTTTCGTGTGGCCCTATGCCAATCCGTGGCCACCACGTCCAGCGGGACTCGTGGAAGAAGCGTTCGCAGAACTGGCGCGGCGCTGGAAGCCGATTCTGGATCTTGCCGATGAATGCGGGGTTGACTGCTCTTACGAAATCCACCCCGGAGAAGATCTCCATGATGGTGCTTCTTTCGAACGCTTCGTTGAGGCTGTGGATGGACATCCGCGCGCTTGCATCAACTACGATCCGAGTCACTTCGAGTTGATGGCTCTCGACTACCTGGACTTCATCGACATCTATCACGAACGGATCAGATCGTTCCACGTCAAGGACGCCGAACTGGTTCGATCGGGTCGCACGGGAGTGTACGGTGGTTATCTCGACTGGAAGGACCGATCCGCCAGGTTCCGCTCCCCGGGTGATGGCAACATCGATTTCGCCAGCATCTTCACTTCATTGACCCGACACGGATACGATGGCTGGGCGGTAGTCGAGTGGGAGTGCCCTTTCAAGGACTCTTCGGTAGGAGCCGCAGAGGGAGCAGAATTTGTCTCTCAACACATCATCCAGGTCACTGATGCTTCTTTCGACGACTTTGCCGGCGGCAGTGACCCGGCTCTCAATCGCAAGATCCTGGGACTCGAATAGAAAAGATCCTCGATGAGCCAACGTGTACGAATCGGCATGATCGGTGGCGGTCAGGGCGCCTTCATCGGCGCGGTCCACCGTATCGCACTGCGCATGGATGACGCTTTCGAACTGGTCGCCGGTTGCTTCGGTCGTGATCCCGAGAACACCCGGGTTACCGGCGAGCAACTCGGCATCGATCCGGCTCGTTGCTACCCCAGCTGGGAACAGATGATCAACGACGAGGCGAAACTACCCGAAGATCAGCGCATCGAAGCGGTCAGCATCGTCACCCCCAATCACGTCCATCACGGTCCCGCCAAGGCGGCCATGGAAGCGGGGTTTCATGTCATCTGCGACAAGCCGCTGTGCATCTCGCAGGAACAGGCCGACGACCTTGCTGCCACGGTCTCGAGTACCGGCAAGGTGTTCGCCCTGACACACAACTACTGCGCTTCTCCGATGGCGCGCGAAGCTCGAGAGCGCATCGCCCGCGGCGACCTGGGCACCATCCGCAAGGTCTACGTCGAGTACCTGCAGGGCTGGCTTTCGGAAAAACTGGAAGAAACCGGACACAAACAGGCGGA
>CAWLAN010000163.1:0-5351 GCA_963854815.1 Planctomycetes bacterium UBA1146 | reverse complement strand
ATCTGATCCGATCCATCCGCGAGTTGATGGATCGTCGCCAGCGCCGCCTCGGTCCCCGAGGACTCATCGCCATGAACGTTGTAGGAGAGCCACACCACCGCCGGAAGGTCCGCGAGCAAGGTGTCCAGATCCAGTTCTTCGCGCTCCGCCAGCCGACGTGGATCGGCGAGTAATTGCTGGGCAGCGCGAATTTCATCGAGTCGAGCGATGTTCGACGCGGTCGAGATCATCACCAGCACCAGATCCCGACCTTCAGCGCTGCGTCCATATTTCTGGACCAGAACCCTCGGGGAGAGTTTTGCGATTTGCTGGCAGTAGGCCATCACTTCGTGATGGGGAGTGAAGCGATCACCGAGCGGAATCCCGTACCATTGTCCAGGAGCTGGAACCTTACCCTCGAAGGTATCGTTGCCGCTGTAAGGAAAAGGTGTCTCTCCACCAGAGAGTGGCACTGAACCGACCCCCAGCAAACACCAGACGGACAAGAGAAGCTTCAGCATCAAACCTCCTGGATCATCGACCCCCGGGGCCTCATGGTGGTCCCCGATCACCAACATTCTGCCTTCCCAACGATCGTGAGGCTAGATGGCCCTGGCTTCGGCAAGAACAGCAAGAAGGAATCAAGGTGTCTAGTTCCCGAGGTGAACTCTCTCCCATCGTCTCCCTGGCCGCACCGATCGTCATCACCCAACTCGGGACGATGATGTTGGGTATGGTCGATATGTGGATGGTGGGTCGGGTCGGGACCTCTGCTCTGGCTGCAGTAGCACTCGGGGATACCTGGGCATTCGGCACCCTGATCCTCGGACAGGGCTTGATCCAGGGCATGGATCCGCTGGTGACACAGGCTCATGGAGCGAAAGATGCGAAGGCGCTGGGACGGACACTGCAACGAGGGATGTTGCTGGGTCTGCTGCTGATCCCGGTACTGACCCTCAGTTGGCAGTTGGGGGGGCCCGCTCTGGTGGCGTTAGGACAGGATCCTGGCCTCAGTTCCGTGGCGGAAACCTACATCCAGGCACAACTGTTCAGCCTGCCGGCACTGCTGGGCTTCCTGGTACTGAGACAGTACCTGCAGGGACGAGGATTCGTCAGACCGGCGTTATGGACCGTTCTCATCGCCAATCTATTCAACGTGGTGTTCAACGAACTGTTCATATTCGGAGGACTGGGAATTCCAGCTCTCGGAGTCGAGGGTGCTGGATATGCCACCGGTGCTAGCCGCTGGTTGATGCTGCTGCTGTTGATCGGCTTCATGATGAGAGGACGATATCTTGCCGCGGGATGGGTGCCCTGGAGTCGCCGCAGTTTCTCCCTGCGCGCGATGGCAACGCTGCTCTCGCTGGGACTCCCGGTCATGATCCATTTCGGGGTCGAGGTGTGGACCTTCCAGGCCGCCACCTTGATGGCTGGCAGGATCGGGGAAATCGAACTGGCCGCTCACATCGTGGTCCTGAAGATCATCTCCTTCACCTTCATGTTTGCGTGGGGAATCAGCGGAGCCGCCACCACCCGGGTCGGAAACCTGCTTGGCGAAGGGGATGTTCCGCGAGCACGTAAAGCGGCCAGGGCTGCCATCGCACTCGGGGCTCTCGTGATGGCGGCGGCGGGAATCACGATCCTGGTACTGGGGGGCAGATTGCCGGCGATCTTCAGTGCCGATGTCGCGGTCCTCGCCGGCGCCATCAGTTTGCTGCCCATGGCAGCAGGATTCCAGATCTTCGACGGAGTCCAGGCGGTAGCGGCAGGGGTCCTCCGGGGAGCGGGGAAGACGATTCCAGCGGCCGCAATCGGCGTCATCGGATTCCCCCTGATCACGCTTCCGCTGGCCTACCACCTCACCTTCACCAAGGAGATGGGACTTCCAGGGATCTGGTGGGCTTACCTGACGGGCCTGGTGATCGTCGCAACGCTACTGGTCAGTTGGTGCACGCTCACCGCAAAAACCTGGCAACCGATGAAAAGAAGAATCGCCGGAGACTGAGTCCAGCGCCAAGCTGGATCAACTGCCGCTGCCGGCGAGCAGGAACTGGAAACTGCCTCTGGCCGATTCCACGAGCAGTATCGCGCCCGATTCGGTAGTTTCCATGCGGACCCGGAGTCCCGGGCTCCCGGCTCCTGGGGTACCTGAGGGTAGCAACACCTTGACCCCCTCTCCCGCGTCCAGTTGTGCGAGTTTCTGGTCGAGGGCAAGGCGCTGTTGCAATGCAAGGGTAATCCTTCTGCGCAACGAATCCTCCTCACCGGCCTGCGCATCCGCTCCGCCCTCGATCCGTCGCAGACGGATCTGCGATCTCCGTAGTGACCGCAGCAGTTCGTCGAGGGCAGCGGCGATGCGCTCGCGGGCAGGATCCTCGAGTCGTAACCGTGGCACTTCATCGGCGGAGGTTGTGAACACCAGGCGTCTCAGGGGCTTGTCTCCTGTACCACTCTCGATGACTCCGATGACACAGTGAGCCGGTGGCGAGAAATGAGCCGGAAAACGGTAGGTTTCGAGGATCCAGTCACCCAGTTGCTGCCTTTCGCGAGCAACCCTCTGTCCCTGGCAACCAAGCAGAAGTGCTCCCCACTGCAACCGGAGTACCAGCTGCGTCCCCTCGGACCCCTCGACCGCAGCCAGGGTGGCGAGGATTCTTTCTCCCGGCCGATCAAGGATTCCTCGCACCACCGGAATCCGCGCAGAAGGCCCACCCCCGAGAGGTCTCGCCAACAACTTTACTACTGACCGACCGCTGACCTCGATGGCCAGTGAGTGCTTGCCGGGCGGCAATAAAGTTCCGGACCAGATGACCGGCAACGGTAACTCGAGCAACAATCCACCAGGAAGTTCGTAGACACCATTGCGAGTCAGATCAGGCAACGCAGGAACCACCGCAGGCGAATCAGGAAGTTGAAGTGAATACTCGAGTGCCCCGAGTCGGACTCGTGAAAGCTGGGCATCGAGTGAGAAGGCCTGCTGTGCCCTCGAAGAGGCAGGTCCCATCAGGATCACCAGAACCAAGCAGGCGCTGCTCACGATCCGATGACAGGTCGTGGTACAACGATGACCGGCACCGGTTTGTCGCTTGCGGAATAAAGACCGGGTCATCCTCTCCCTGCAGAAGAAGATGGTCCGGGCCAAAGGCAGTCGGAAAGCGAAACCGAGACTAGAAACTGTAGTCGATTCCAACAAAGGTAGTGAGTCCGCCATAGTCGACGCTGCCTGCCTTGTCGCCATCTGCATCGATGTCGACGACGAGGTCATGGCTAGCGATGTCGTACTGTGCCTCAGCAAACAACGAGAGAGAATCAAGAAAATCCCAGCGTACCGAAGCCGATGGGCTCAGCAGAAACATCGGCTGACTCGGGATTCTTACCACAGGCTTGCCATCCTCGGCGGGGAAATTTGCATTGTCCACGGCTATAAGAAAAACTCTATCCGGTTTATTTTTTACCGAGAGCAAACCAACACCAAAACCATATCGGAGGTAAGGGGCGTTGCCGTCTTTCGAAAGAGGAACATCCCAATCAAAGTGAAGCGTGAAGGTATCGCGATCGGAGCTACCGATCATCCTTTCGCCGACCCCACGGATTCTAGCGTGAGTGTTCAGGACAGGGTCACCAATCCCAGTATAAGGGGCACCTTCGACATTCTTGATCGATGTCAGCTGAAAACCGAAATGCATCCCGTACTCGTACTCGTAACTGAACCGAATTCCAGGCCCGGTTGCGCCGCTAAAATGGTCACTGGCAGGAGAAAAAGAACCGGCCTTGAACTCGGCATGAAGTTTGTCCTCGAACAGCATCGCTTCTCGGTCGTTATATCCGGGGGCGGCACAGCCACTCATGGCAACCAATGCGATCAGAACTGTCGCCAGGGAAACGTAGACCGGGCGGATTCGACGGCGCTTGTGCATGCTTCATCTCCTTTATCACTGTTTTTTTTACTGCTGGGCTCTTGCTCGACCCTACTCGAGGCCAGGAAAACTCTCTCACCTCGAGGGGGGCCGAAGTGACTGAACAGCCCGTCCCCTACGTTTCCCATGGCCTCCGTGAGCGATCCCGCCCCCGGGATCGCTGAGTCACGGGACCGATGAGGACCGGCAATCGCTGAGGGCCGGACCCCCTCGGGGAAGCCGGAAGGTACCCCCTCTACCGGCTCTGATGCAAGGGTGGCATCGGCGCTGATTCCTGCAGTTGCCCCAATCCGACAGGACCTGACACTGCTCGTCACGGAGAGCGCGGCCTCCTCGAGCCCGGAGTCCTGGAAGGCTTCCGGCGACGGCGGCGCGGAGAGCTCCGAGAGAGCACGCCATCGGGTCCAGATTTGGCTTCTGGGGCGCCTCCATCACCTCGTTGCTGACCAATTGTGCCGCCCTTGCGGCGCCGGCGCCGCGGTGGGCCATCTACGTAATGGGAGATCGGGATCAGCCGCGCCTTCTCGAGCATCTCGCGGCGCCCCTCACCGGGGCCCAGCAGCACGTAAAGAATTTCCATCGAGTCGCGAAACCAGTGCCTGGCTGTCAATTTGTCGCTCCACTTGCGCTCATGAACACAGTCAGAGACAGCAGCGAGGCCACCGAGGGCAGCCCAGAGACGCTCCTCATCGCGTCGGTAGACCTTCAACTGGCCCAGCACATCCGCAAGGTCTGCACGGAATGCCTCAGAGATGGTCCGGTGATTCCGATTCGATTGCCGTTGTACTTTTCTCAAACGAGGAAGAAGTAGCGGTGAGATCAGCGCAGCGATTCCCATCGTCTGATGAATTTTATGCCCGTCGACCCTCTGATCATCGAGTCTTTCCAGCACCGCGATCCACTCTTTTCTCGTCTCCTCATGTGCAAGGACTTCGGCGAGTGAGGGCATCAGGAGGTCAAGAAACCCTTTTTTGTGCAGGCAACTGAAGAACTTCTTCGCGCATCCAGAAGCCAGATCCTTGTAGAGTTCCTCCAACAAGCGGGCAGGATTCGCCTTGAGGATCTCATCTCGCGATCGTTCCATCGCATCGCTAGTTTCCTGATCAAACTGGAATTCAATTCGCACCGAATGCCGGATCGCTCTCAACATCCGTATCGGATCCTCACGGAAGGAGTAATGGGGATCCCCGATCATGCGAATCACTCCAGCCCGCAGATCTTTGACACCATCGACGTAGTCGATGACACAAAAGGAAGAGACATCGTAAAAAATCCCATTGATGGTCAGATCGCGTCGGTGCGCATCCTCGTCAGGAGTACCAAAAACGTTGTCACGGCGAATCATCTCTCCATCCCGGACCACCTGGTCGGCGCGGCCGGATGACCGAAAAGTCGCCACCTCGATGATTTTCCCCTTGGAGTAGTGCAGGTGAGCAAGTCGGAATCGGCGACCGA
>CAWLAN010000162.1:0-5351 GCA_963854815.1 Planctomycetes bacterium UBA1146 | reverse complement strand
CTGGAGTTGATCTTGCGCTACGAGCTCGAGGAGATCGCCGAGAAAACTGGTGATGTTCTCAGTGGTGGCCACATGGAACTTCAGGTTCCCGAGAGTCAGTCCGAGGATACCTTGCTGCTACTGGGTATGGGAAAGGATGGACTCGTCCAGCCGCTGATTGACCGGATCCGATCGAGTCGCGGACGAGTTCGTCTGGCCTTGCCAAGTTCGCTGGGCGTGTATCACGCTCACGTCTCGGCCGGTGGTTTCAGCGATGAAGACACGCTCCTTCTGTGTGATGTCCATTCTTCAGAGACCCAGATCCTCGTTGTTCGTGGTGATCGTTTGCTGTTTGCCAGGAGCGTTGGATTCGGCACAGACAACATGGAAGAACTGGTTACCGATCGTTGCTCCGTCAAGGCCAAGGTGGCCCGTCTCATGGTCGATAACTTCCTCACCGGCGACTTGGTGACCGGAGAGGATTCCGTAGCGGCCTGTTACCGGGGTTGGAGCAATCAACTGGTTCAGCTACTCACGTCTTCCCTGTCATTCTGTCAGGCGCAGTTGAAGATGGAGGACATCGTCGTCAACCGGATCAGGCTTTCTGGTTCAGGCGCTGCTCTCGCTGGAAAAGGAACCGTTCTGGAAAGTGCGGTCGATTGCAAGATCGAGATCGTCTCTTTCGCAGGATCGCCAGGACCAGAATGTACGATGCTCATCGGGACGGGGGCTGCAGCTCTCGACACCGAGGAACGAATCGTAGATCTCTTGCCGCATGAAGAATGCAAGCGACGCACCTTCAGGGATCGCACTATGTTTTTCTGGGGTGCGGTGGCATGTCTTGTGCTAGCTCTGGGGGTTCAATTCATCGATGTTCTGATCTCGTCTAACCGTGCTGAAGCCGCCTCCAGTACGATTTCGTCCTGGAAGAGCAAAATTAGCGTTTGGAACTCTGCAGAGGAGAAAGCACGACAAGAAAATGACATCTTCCGCAAACGAGAAGAACGAATCATCGAAGAAGTTTCAACCGGTCGTTTTTATGCGCGGATTCTCGATGAACTGCGAGACGGATTGCCCCAGGAGATCTCTCTCGACCAGATCTTGCTGAGGCGGGTCAGTGGTGAATCGGTTCTCGGGATCGAGATCGAGTTGAACGGAAGTTCGGACGATTCGAGAAGGAACGGACTCGAGTCGATCCAGATTCTTCATAGACAACTGGAAGGCATACCTGGCGTCGAACGTGTCCGGGTGACTCCAGAAGATCCTAAATCAGGCGCATACCCGTTCCAGATCATCGTATCGCCGGTGGAACAGCTTCCTGAAAATTCCGGCCGCCGGGGTTCCCAACGAAGATCGCCCACTCCATTCGGGGGGAGAGGCTGATGCAAGAACTGTGGCAAAAGAACAAGAAGTTGCTGATCCAGGCACTTGTATTGATGGTCGTGTTCCTGATCGTGTCCAACATCGCCAGGAGCATTCGCGCCGATCACGAGAGTGACCTGGTCCGTCATAAAGAAGATGCCCAGATTCTCGCCCAGAGGTTGCAGAATCTCGATGGCCTCGTTGATGTGGAACGAAAATCCAGGGCCGCACTCGAGGAACGTAACAACGATCTCCTCGCCAAACTTTCGATCTCAAGGGTTTCCAGACATCGACCACCTGCTGATGAGTCTTCGGTGAGCACGGAGTTCAAGCGTGCCAAGGATCTGGTCTGGAATGACTTCCGCGAACGAGCGAACCGAATCGGATTGGTGACCCCTACCGAGATTCCGAATTTCGACGAGCGTAGCGATCTGGATCTTGCAAGTTGGACCGATCGCTTCCTTCTGCTCGAGGTGCTCGATAGATTCCTGCAGGTGTGCCTTCAGAGTGGGATTCCCAGAATCGACCAGGTGGTGCCCGGAACCAGGGTTCAGGAAGCATTCAGAGATTCACAGAAGGTGCTGGCACGTTATCCCATCGAGGTGAAGTTGCTCTGCTCTCCCGAGCAACTCTCGGAACTCATCGTTAGATTCCAGGTTGACGGTAGTTTTCTATCGATCGAGCCGATCAGGGTCGTTACAGAAAAATCGAACACGGGACGACTGGTAGCCAGTATCCAGGTTGTGGGAATAGACATCGAGGATCCTCGCGAAGAATCCAGAGGCAACCGTAGGTCATCTGGGCGTGGCCGGAGGGGGTTCTGATGCGTTGGAATGTCGAGAGGGTATTCTTCTTCATATGCCTGGGCTTTCTCTTGCTCACGATGCTGGGTTTCGCAAAGACGGTCATCCTCGGCGACCCTCTGGCAGGATCCGAACTGTCTGAACCAGGATCCAGCGACGGAGGAGCCGTCGGTGGAGTGGTTCGGATCGAGTGGTATGAGCCCGTCCCCATCGAAACGGCAAGGAACCCGTTCCAGACCGTTTCCGACTGGCGTACAGCGCCGAGGGATCCTCTCGGGGTACCTCCTCTTGGAGTGTTACCTCGACGGATTCCATTACCGGCAACCGTATCGGATGACCCGAGAGCGCGACTTCGAGTCGAGAGTAGCCCTCCGGTATCCCAGGACGAGGAGGAATCTCGATGAAAATGCAATTCCTCTTGTGCCTGCTTCTGGTCTGTTTCAGCTGTTCGCCAACGCTGTTGGGTCAGGAAGATGAAGATCTGCAGATCCGTCCGCTCGACATCGTAGAACTGGTCAACGGCAACCGATTCGAGGGCCGGATCCTCAGCGAGCGGCCCGATGGGATCCTGTTGGAGATGGCAGGGGGGACCGCTACTTTCCTCAGATCTGATATCGCCCGGGTATTGCATCGCAATCCACCAGAGGAGGTTTACGAACTGAAAGTCGCGCGCAGTCTGGATCCGGAATCCTACGAGAGTCAGGTGGAACTGGGGAAATGGTGCCTTGGACCCGATGTCAATCTTCTGGAACTTGCTGTAGGACATCTTGAAGATGCCATCAGAATTGAACCGAGAAATCCAGCACCCTATGAGTTGTTGTTTCCGATATACGATGCCAGAGAGACGAACGAGATCTCCGACGAAGCCCGTGAGAAATTACTTCTTGCCGAGTGCGACACCTTGCTCTCGGGTGTCCGTTCCAGTGTTTCCATCGAGGGTATCGAAAAACGAGCTGTTACCGCCCTGAAACAAGTCGGTCATCTCGAAGCCTCGGTGCTCTTGTTGGAGGAGATGAGCGAGGGGGACGTGACGGATCCTACCGTCGCGTGGGCGCTTCGAAATCTCGTCATCTTGCTGGATTCGCTCGGTCGTAGCGACGAGTCCCGGTCAGCTGCCTCTCGACTACGTGACAGTGGTGGAGGCAGCGATGCCGAGGTGCTGTTACGAGAGATCGGCTGGGCAGCCCAGGATCACGCAGCGGGAGTTGAGGGGGCAGGAGATAAACTCGAGAGCCTCGTCGACGATCTGGTCGCCTCTGGAGCCGCTGCTGGTGAGGCATACCTTTATCGGGGAGCGGCAAGGTTGCTCGATGACGATCTCTCCGGCGCTGAGCAAGACTTCAAGAAGGCATTCCAGGCGGGAATGGTCGATGGCAAATCCGCCACCACATTTGCGCTCTCATTTGCACGCCAGGGGCAATTCGAAAAAGCTCTCGGACTTCTCGGCGCTGCAGCAGAAACCGACGTGGTGCCTGTCGACTGGAGACTGGTCGAAGCATTCGTGCTCGAATCCCAGGGAGAGAAGCGTGCTGCGCTGGCGCTGTATCAGGAAGCCAGTCGACAAGAGGGAGCTCTGTGGCAAGCAAAACTGCTCGCCTTCGAAGCTCGACGCAGAATCGAACCCACCTGGGATCCTACCAGTGCGGTGCAAGAGGTGATGAGATCGGACGTTTTGACTCCAGCAGCATTCGCCGAGTGCTCGTTGATACTTGGAGATTATTCGCTTCGAGCTGGCAAATTGCCCGAAGCCAGGCGTTGGCTGGAATACGCCATCTCCAGCGGTCTCGATGGATCAGACGTATTACTGCGTCTAGCACTGGCCCAGATGGGTCCAGGTGGAGATCCCCAGAAAGCTCACGGCGCTCTCGAAAAAGTTGTCTCCATCGATCCCGAAGACGCAGATGGCTGGAACGCCCTTGCAGAGTTCCAACACCGGTCTGGAGATCTGTCTGGTGCAAGAGTTTCGATCGAAAATTCAATCGCCACCTATCCGGAAAAGTTGCGTGATTCAGCCGCTCCTGATATCCCTGCTGCCCTCAGTTGGGCGCAGCGATCTTTGCGTCGTATAGACCGAGCACTCGGAGAAGAGTACTGGTACGACGATTTCCAGCGTGAACCCGATAGCGCTATCCGCAACAACTGGCTGGAAGAAGAAGCCTTCGGAATTTCTATCTCTCTGCATGATGGTTCGGTCTTCATGGACGGTGTTCAGAAGTACCAACCGGACCGATTGACCACGATTAAACGTGAGATTCTGACGTCCAGGTTGACCGGGATTCGTGCAACGATCCGGCTGATGTCCGCGGGGGAAGGAACTCGAATCGCGATTCGAATCGAAGATCGATCTGGCGGTGGGTTGGTATTCTTTCGCGATCCAGACGGAATGCTCGGATTCGCGATTCTCGGTGGCTCGGATATCGAGATGATCCGTAGTGATAACGAGGAACTACAGGAAGAATACGACCTTGTGTTGACCAACTGGCCAGACCAACAGTTGTCTCATGATCTCGAGATCAGGTTCACAGAAGATGGACGAGACGGCGCAGAGATCTGGTTTGACGGTGTTCGTGTCGCCAGAGGTATCTCCTATCGACCCGCACGCAAGAGAGGTCTTGTTGGCGGACTTTCCGGGCAAGCGCCACTCGACGAGCAGTGGGGGATCGAGATCGAGTCCTTCGAGGTATTTCGGCGCAAGGAAACAGTAACCCAGGAGAGAGAGTTCTAGATGAGATCGGATCATCAAACTGGATTCACTCTGGTAGAACTACTGGTCGTAATAGCGATCCTGGGTGTGCTGGCGGGACTCGGCACCCAGTTGATCGGTTATGCCACCAAGCGCAGTTCCATCGGTATCGCCGAACACGAGATACAACGTCTCATTCTCGGTGTTGAATCCTATCAGCTCGATTTTGGCGATTATCCACCGACCTCGATGGAAGAAGAATACGATATCACCGGAAACGGTCTGGATCTCGGCAATGAGAGTCTTGTTGCGCATCTGGCAAGTCGTGCCCGAGGCAGATCCTATTTCGAGTTCTCCGAGGAGTTCCTTGAAAATCTCGATGGCGATCGCCTGGGGAATGCGGATCTTTTCGAACAGATGCGATCAGTGTTCGGAGATGATCAGTTGAGGGAGTACCTCGATCCGTGGGGCGTTCCCTACGTTTACATCCACAATCGGGATTATGGCCTCGAGTTTTCAGTGAC
>CAWLAN010000161.1:0-5386 GCA_963854815.1 Planctomycetes bacterium UBA1146 | reverse complement strand
CACGGCACCTGTCCACTCGCTGCCAGGATCGCCAGCGCGATGGGCAGGTCAAATACCGCGCCCTCCTTCTCCCAGGCGGCCGGAGCCAGGTTGACAACGATTCGATGGCGATCTGGATAACGGTAGCCCGAGTTCTCCAGGGCCGAACGAATGCGCTCTTTCGACTCTCGAATTCCCTTGCCCGGGAGACCACTGATCACGAACGAAGAGAGTGCCGGGATCAGATCCACCTCGACCTCGACAATTCGTCCATGGATGCCGTCGAGATTTCCAGAAAGTATGCGGAACGACAACTCGACCCCCTGCGTTGGGAGGATGCCCGCCAGACTCCACTCACCATATCGTGGCCCAATGGCTCATTCAGCGTCGCTCTGGTCCTGATTCGGACGGACAGTTATACTTTCCGTGACAGCATTAACGGTCGAGGACCCCTCGTGAGACCCTTACCTCGCAGGGGGTGCCCGAAACGATGCACCCTTGAAAGGGGGCTCATGTCGTCGCTTTCTCGGTTTGCTTCTGCCTGGGTAATAGCATCGCTTCTGCTGATCATGTCCTCATCCGCGGATGCTGGTCCTGTAATTGCTAATATCGACGACCGGGTCGACAAGATCGTCGAACGTCGCATCGGTTCCTCCCTCGAACAGGTTTGGCGTGGCGCCATCGAATTGGAACGCCTCGGTGATGATTCGACCGGCGCTATCCAACTGCTGCTGAGACACGAGAACATCACGGTTCGATTGATGGCCTCCAAGGCTCTACTGTCACTGGGAGAAGCCTCCGGCGTTCGTGATACTCTGATCTCCATCAGCGAAAACAGCGATGCACCCTCACCACAACGCGCATCTGCAGTGACTCTTCTCTCCGAATTCCGGGATCCTCGTACCGAACGGGCACTGCGAACTCTCGCCTCCGAAGCCAGGGGCGACAACCTGTTGCGTGTCGAGGTCGGTAAGAGTCTCTATGCCGTCACGCGGGATCGGAAACTGGTTCGAGATCTGCTCCACCCACTATTGAGAGTCGATGATGAAATCGCCAGAACAGGTGCTGCCATCGCACTGGCGGAACTGGGTCTCTTCGATGGGGACGTGAAGATGGTACTTCGCAGCATCGAACTGGAACCGAGTCGCCAGGGCATCGTAGCGAGATTGCTGCTGGAACGAGATCGATTGATTCGGTCGCTCGAGCGTGAAGAAGATGCCAAGCCACCTCCCGCTTCGGAGAGGTTGCTCGAGGCAGAACAGGAGATCCTCGCGCTGGAGACTGCTCTCGAAGAGAAGGAGCAGGATCTCAAGAGGTTGCAACGAAGACGTCGCACGGGATCCACCAAGCACCCACTGCTCGATGAGATCATGCAGAGAATCCGACACTTCTATGTCGAACCGAATCTGGTCGACAACGATCAGTTGATCATCGAAGCGGCCAAGGGAATGGTCCGCAGCCTGGATCCCTTTTCATCCTTCATGGACGTCAAGGACACCAAGGATTTCTACGAGGGGATCAGCGGGGAATACGCCGGAATCGGAGCCCAGGTTCAGAAGGACTCCGAGACCGATACGCTCAAGATCCTGCGGCCGATCTACAAGGGTCCGGCCTACCGGGCTGGAATCATCAGTGAAGATCTCGTCATCGAGGTGGAGGGGGTCCCGACCAAGGGTCGATCTCTCGGTGAAATCGTCAAGGGTCTCAAGGGGAAACCCAACACTCCTGTGACCCTCAACGTTTTCCGTCGGGGATGGAGGGAGCCGAAAGAGTTCGTCATCACCCGTGAAACGATTCAACTCGACTCGGTGCTCTATCAGATGCTGCCGGGGAAACTGGGCTACATCAATCTCGCCCAGTTCGGTGATACCGCTGTGAGAGAAGTACTCGCTGCTCTCGACGAACTGGAATCACAGGAGATGCGAGGTTTGATCCTCGACTTGCGAAACAATCCGGGTGGATACCTCCAATCGGCCGTGGCACTCGTCGACGAGTTCGTCGATGAAACGTCGATGCCGATCGTGTCACAAAAATCCGAGAGCGGCGTTTTTGATGACTCGGAGAGATTCGCCACCAAAGGTATGCGTCCCGATTATCCGGTTGTAGTGCTGGTCAATGGATCCAGTGCCAGCGCATCGGAGATCGTCGCCGGTGCGTTGCAGGACTTCGAACGAGCCAGGCTGATCGGCAAGAAGACCTTCGGCAAGGGCAGCGTCCAGCGACTGCTGCCGATGACCGAAAAGATCAGGGAAGTTCTCGGTGGTGAGTCGACCTTGCGTCTCACCGTTCAGCACTACTACCTACCCAGCGGACGATCGATTCATACCCGCAGAAATCGAGACGGTAAGGTCATCGCCAAGGGAGGGGTCGAACCCGATCTGACGGTGGAACCACTCGAGTTGCCTCTGTGGAGGATCGAGGCACTCGGTCGCCTGTCCGATGAAAATGCCTTCGAGGCCTGGATCGATGACAATTACTCCCAGAACAAGGATCTGATCGCCAATCTGGTCGAACATGGTGACGAGGGTGGCAATCGCAGTTATCCGGGCTTTGATGCGTGGTTCGAGCAGCATGCTGGACCAGGATTGACCGAGGAAGACGCCCGCTTCGGACTTCGCCGTCGACTGCGGCGACTGGTGGAAGACGAACGAGGTGCCCAGTTCGCCTGCGACTACAGCGAGGATCTCCAGTTGCAAGCAGCGATCATCGATGTCCTGGGCAGCCTCGGAACGGAAGTCTCGACCATTCCCCAGTACATCAACATCATCAAAGTCAAAGCGGAAGAGAAACCAGAAAGCCTCTAGTTCGATACGAGACATCTGAGCGACAACAGGGGGAGTGACGCCATGGCGTCACTCCCCCTGTTCTTCCCTCGACCATGGATTGTCTCGGACTCACTCCTCGACGTCGAATTCTTCGTGAGCGCTCTTCTTCAACTCGGAGACGGTCTTCATGAACCTGGCCGCTTCCTCAGTCTTGCCTTGCAACAGCGCCTTCTCGATGAACAACCACTGCTCCAACACACCGATGAGACGCTGACGAAAATCTCTCTCGATGGCGCTGCGAGCCTCTCCATCCAGTTTCGTGGCGGCTTCGGGAACCAGTTTCTTGACCTCGATCACACCGATCTGGACCTGGTTGACCGCCACCAGTGCTGCAGCGATATCCTTCTTGCGCAGAGCACGACGTACCCTGCGTCCTGCCGATTTCACCGCCTCCATCGCCTTACGGATGTCCTCATCGGAGTTGTCCGCTTCATCCTGCGTGCTATCTGACGACAAAATCGGATCTCTGGCTGGACCATCGGCCGTCGAAGCACCCGAGGCGGTGAAAACGATCACTGGCAGGATCAACAGAAGGGGGCACCAGAGCGACAGAGGTTTCATCATGACAGTTCCATTTCGACCGGGGGTTGTGGCACTAACTGTATTCACTCCATGGCTTCACCTGGAGATCCTTGACATCTCGAATCTTCCACAGCGCATCGCTGAACAGATTGGCAGCCTGGATATTGGTCAGAAGGCTGATCCCGTAATCGACAGCCTTCCTTCGAATCAGATAGCCACTGGTGAGATCCTTACGCTCGAGGCTTCGAGGAACATTGATCACCAGATCGATTTTCCCTTGCTCGATCGCTTCGATCACGTTGGGAGATTCGCCACTGAGCGGCTGGTGCAAGAGAGTCGCCGCCACGTCGTTCTCCTCGAGGAAAGCCTGCGTGTTCGGAGTGGCAAAGATGGGAAGCCCAAGATCTTGTAACTTGCGCGCGCCCTCGAGGAACTCGACCTTGCTCTCGATCGTTCCCGTCGACAGAAGAACGCCTTTCTCGGGGATCTTGTACCCCACCGACAGCAGCGCCTTCAGGTACGCTTCTTCGACATCGTCACCGAGACACGCGACTTCTCCGGTAGATGCCATCTCCACTCCGAGCAGAGGGTCGGCCCCTTTGAGCCGAGAAAAGGAAAATTGTGGCGCCTTCACGCCGACAAAATCGCACTCGAACGCTGACTTCTCTGGTGATTCGACTTTTTCGCCGAGCATCGCCCTGACGGCGTAATCGATGAAGTTCTCCTTGAGGATCTTCGACACAAAAGGAAACGAACGAGACGCCCGCAGATTGCACTCGATCACCTTGATGTGGTTGTCTCGTGCAAGGAACTGGATGTTGAACGGGCCGGTGATGTTGAGGGCTTCGGAAATCCCGCGCGAGATCCTCTTGATCCTGCGTACGGTCTCGAGGTAGAGCCTCTGGGACGGGAACACCATCGTCGCATCACCGGAGTGAACCCCGGCATTCTCGACATGTTCACTGATGGCATAACAGATGATCTTGCCATTCTGGGCAACTCCATCCATTTCGATCTCCTTGGCCCCTGCGATGAACTTCGAAACCACCACCGGATGCTCTCTGGACACATCTGCTGCTACCTTGAGGTAGTGAGCGAGTTCTTCATCAGAGTGCGCCACACTCATGGCGGCGCCACTGAGAACGTAGGAGGGTCGGATCAGGACCGGATACCCGCAACGCACCGCAAAGGCGCGCGCATCCTCGACACTATTGAGTTCTCGCCACTCCGGTTGATCAATCTCGAGATCATCGAGCAACGTCGAAAACCTCTCTCGATTTTCTGCACGGTCGATATCGTCGACCCCGGTTCCAAGAATGGGAACACCCCGGCTTCCGAGAGGAACCGCCAACTGGTTGGGAATCTGCCCCCCCACGCTGATGACGACTCCCTGAGCCCGTTCGAGGGCGACGATGTCGAGCACGCGTTCGAGGCTGAGTTCCTCGAAGTAGAGTCGATCACAGGAATCGTAATCGGTGGAGACTGTCTCCGGGTTGTAGTTGATCATCACCGTACGATGACCAGCGCGCGCGAGTGACTGGACGGCATTGACCGCACACCAGTCGAACTCCACCGATGATCCTATTCGGTAGGCTCCTCCACCGAGCACGACGACCGGGGATTGCTCCTCAGGAGTGACGTCGCTCTCGGTGCCATTATAGGTGAGATAAAGGAAGTTGGTCTGGGCAGGATATTCTGCAGCAAGGGTGTCGATCTGTTTTATCACCGGCCGAATCCCGAGTGATTCGCGACGATCACGAACCTCGAGCGCCGCCCCGTATCCCGGAGGAATAGGATCGGATCGTCGCACAGATCTCGAGATCTGATTGTCGCTGAATCCCAGTTCCTTTGCCCTCCGAAACAGGTCGGGGGACAACTCATCGAGACCAAATTGCTCGATCTGGAGCTGGCACTGGACCGTCTCGCGGACTCGCGCGAGGAACCAGGAGGTGATATGCGTCAACTGGTGTATTTTCTCGACCGACCAGTTGTGCTTGAAGGCCTCTCCGATGGCGAAGATCCGTTCCTCGGTCGGCACACTCAGCAATTGTTCCAGTTCT
>CAWLAN010000160.1:0-5395 GCA_963854815.1 Planctomycetes bacterium UBA1146 | reverse complement strand
GACGAGGACGGCCAACCGACCTGGACTCATGAGCGTGCGAAGATGAAACCGCTCATCGAGTGGAAGGGCCGAGTCGGTCCCACCTCGATCACCTACAACCCGTACCTGAAGCGGTATCTGTTCTGCGTCACCGATGGAAGTGCGAATCACGGCGCCTACGACACATATATCCTCGAGTCACCGACCATCACGGGGCCGTGGAAACTGGTGGTATTCATGGAGCACTTCGGCGAAGAAGGCTACTTCGTGAACATCCCGTCGAAGTTCATCGGCAAGGACGGTCGAACTGCCTGGCTGTGCTACGCCGCTAACTTCAGTGTCGGGATGCCGGACCCTCCCGCGCTCGAGTCCAACCCGCCCGGCAGCCGGTATGGAATGAACCTGCAGCAGATCCAGCTGAGAGTGAAGGACTAGACGGTCCAGCCGCCCCGGAGTTATACCCGCTCGTACTCCATCAGATAGCCCTGGAAGAGGCGCAGATGTTCCTCTTCATCCGCCAGCAACCTCACGCATAGATCCTCGGTGACCGGATCATCATCACACATCTTGATGATCTTCTTGTAATGAGCGACCGCGGTCTCTTCCGTCTCGATGACCCCACGGATGATGCTGAGAACATCGGTCGGATCATCTCCCGGCTGCAGAGACCTCTGCTGGGGAGCAAAGTCCATACTGCCGGGGATGGTACCTCCCAGGATGTGAATCCGACGTGCCAGATCCTGTGCGTGTTGTGTTTCCTCGATCACATCGGCGGCGAGAGATTGCTTGATGGGATCTGCCTTGGCTCCCACGAGGTTGGTGGAAGAGGAGATGAAGTTGATGACCGTCTCCAACTCCATCCAGTAGGCGCGGGTCAACTCGGAAATCAGTTCTTGATTCAACTTCAATCCTTTCCCTCGGAGCGTGCTCCAGTATCGATCACCAGGTCAGCAAAGAAAATCGACCGGAGCGCACTCCTGTCGCCCCGGTCGTTCCTGAAGACCCGGCCCGATGGCCGATTTCCAGATACCAGATTCCCGCACGGTAGTTCTCGGTACACCTCGTCATTCAGCGCACCACGAGGTTCACCATGCGACCCGGCACCCAGACGAACTTGGCGATCTCCTTGCCATCGGTGTACTCCCGGACACGAGGATCAGCAAGAACTTGTTCGCGGATCTCGTCCTCGGTGATCTCAGCAGGTACCTCGAGTTTGGTTCGCACCTTTCCGTTGATCTGCACCGGAACCTCGATCATTTGCTGCTGAAGCCAGGCAGAATCGGCCACGGGGAAGGGTTCCCACGTCAGCGAATCGGTATGACCCAGTGCTTTCCACAATTCCTCGGCCAGATGAGGTGCATACGGAGCCAGCAGCAGGCAAAAAGGTTCGAGAATGGCACGAGGACGCGTTTCCATCGGGTTCAGTTCGTTGACGAACGTCATCATCTGGGAGATGGCGGTGTTGAAATGAAGTGCCGTCGTGTCCCGATCGACCTTTTCGATGGTCCTGTGGAGGATTCTCAGCTGTTCGTCCGTCGGTTGCGTCTCCAAAGTGTCATGAAGATGGTCATCCTGATCGAAAAACAGCCTCCATACCCGATTCAGGAAGCGACGCGCGCCCATCAGACCACCGGTCGACCACGGTTTGTCCGCCTCGATCGGTCCCATGAACATCTCGTAGAGCCTCAGCGAGTCAGCACCCTGATCGGCGATCACATCGAGCGGATCGACAACATTACCGAAGCGCTTCGACATCTTGCGGTGGTCTTCCCCCAGGATCATCCCCTGGTTGACCAGTTTTGCGTAAGGCTCATCGACGGGGCACACGCCGATGTCGTAGAGAAACTTGGTCCAGAAGCGCGAGTAGAGCAGATGCCCGACCGCGTGCTCTGCCCCACCGAGATAAAGATCGACCGGCATCCAGTGCTTCGCCAGTTGTGGATCGACCAGAGCCTTGTCGTTTTTCGGGTCGATGAAGCGCAGGAAGTAAGCGCTCGAACCGGCACTGCCGGGCATCGTATCGAGTTCGCGAGAGGCGGGTGCTCCTGTCCCCGGCACCTCGGTGCTGATCCAGTCCTTGGCTCGCTCCAGCGGTGACTTGCCGGTGCCGGTCGGTGCGAAATCATCGAGATGCGGCAATTCCAGCGGCAGTGCCGATTCCGGCAGCGGATGGGCATTGCCTTCCTCATCGATGACAACTGGCATCGGCTCGCCCCAGTAACGCTGGCGGGCAAAGATCCAGTCACGGAGACGATAGCGCACGATCCGCTTGCCGATCTTCCTCTCCTCGAGCCATTCGATGCTCTTTGTTATGGACTCGTCCTTGCCGAGACCGTCGAGGAAGTCGCTATTGACGTGTGGTCCCTCACCGATCCACGCCTCCTTCGTGATGTCTCCGCCGGAGACCACCTCGACGATCGGCAGTTCGAATCGGGTGGCAAAATCCCAGTCGCGCTGGTCATGCCCCGGCACACACATGATGGCACCAGTGCCGTACCCCATCATCACGTAGTCGGCGACCCAGATCGGCATCGGCTTCCGGGTGCAGGGATTCATGGCACTGAAACCGGTGAAGACCCCCGTTTTGCCCGCATCGGTACCCGATCTCTCGATGTCGCTCTTCCTCGCCGCCTCCTGGCAGTAACTCTCGACTGCTTCTCGATGATCGTCATCGGTGAGTTCGCCCACGAGCGGATGCTCCGGCGACAGAACGCAGAAAGTGGAACCGAACAGGGTGTCAGGTCGAGTGGTGAAGATCTCCAGTTTTTGATCCGAATCGACGATGTCGAAGGTCGCATCGGCACCGTCTGATCGACCGATGCGGTCGCGCTGCATCGACTTGATCGACTCGGGATAGTCGACCTCATCGAGACCCTCGAGCAGCCGCTCTGCGAAGGCGGTGATCCGCAACATCCACTGCTTCATCGGCTGGCGGACCACCTCGTGTCCACCGCGCTCGCTCTTGCCCTCGATCACCTCGTCGTTGGCGAGGACGGTGCCCAGTTCGGGGCACCAGTTGACCATCGCCTCATCCTGGTAAGCGAGATCGTGCTCGAGCAACTTGAGGAAAATCCACTGGGTCCAGTGGTAGTACGACGGATCGCAGGTCGAGAACTCGCGTTCCCAGTCGTAGGAGTAACCCATCGCCTGGAGTTGCTTGTTGAAGATCTCGATGTTCTCCCGTATCGAGACATCGGGATGTACACCCCTCTCGATGGCGTACTGCTCTGCCGGCAGTCCGAAGGCATCGAATCCCATCGGATGAAGGACATCGAAACCCTTCATCCGGCGATGGCGCGCAACGATATCGGTGGCGGTATACCCCTCGGTATGTCCGACATGGAGTCCGCTCCCGGAAGGGTACGGAAACATGTCGAGTACGTAGTACTTGGGCAGATCGGCGCGGGCTCCGGCACGAAACAGGTTCTGCTGCTGCCAGTGTGCCTGCCACCCGGGTTCGATCTCTTGCGGCTGGTATGCCATCTTCTCCACCTGCGATCGCACTCCGGGTATCCTGTACCACGGTTCCAGAGCGGAGCGCCGTCGTCGGGGATTCTACGCACCGGCTCGGCTGCCAACCACCGACGCGAGGGAATTCATCCCCCTGCCACGGTAGAAAAGGTGACCACGATGAGACTGCAAGGCTGCTTCAGCTGGCGGGCAATTCTCCTTCTCGTGCTGATTTCGGGGTGCCAGTTGCCGCGCGGTGTCACCGATCCGTTGCAGGATCGTTGGGCCATCGCCATCCACGGTGGTGCCGGGGCGATCTCCGAGGATGCACCGCAGGAACTTCAGGATGCCTACCGAGAGTCACTCGTTTCCGCCTTGAAGATCGGAACAGGGATCATCCGGAGCGGTGGGGATGGTCTCGATGCGGTCGAGCAGGTGATTCGCTACTTCGAGGACGATCCGCTGTTCAATGCTGGCCTCGGCGCTGTCTTCAACTCCGAGGGGAAACATGAACTGGACGCCTCCATCATGGACGGTTCCGATCTTTCCTGTGGCGCCGTCGCTGGAGTACGAACCGTTCGCCACCCCATCACCCTGGCCAGGAAAGTGATGACAGAAACTCGACATGTGTTGTTTGCCGGTGCAGGTGCCGAGACCTTCGCCAGCCAGAGTGGTGTCGAGCTGGTCGAGAATTCGTTCTTCTCGACCGATCGACGCAGAGAGCAGTGGATCAAGAAGACCCAGGGCAAGAAGGGCACCGTCGGAGTGGCGGTACTCGATCGGCACGGACACCTGGCGGCGGGAACATCGACCGGCGGCATGACGAATAAGCGCTGGGGAAGAGTCGGTGACTCCCCCATCATCGGCGCCGGCACCTACGCCGATGACCGCGCCTGCGCCGTCTCCTGCACCGGCACCGGTGAGGAATACATCCGCCACGCCATCGCCCACTCGGTCGCCGCCCGCATGATGCTGGCGGGTGAAGAACTACAGAGCGCCTGCGACACGCTGATCCACGAGGTATTACAGCCGGGAGATGGCGGCCTCATCGCTGTCGATGCGGCAGGCAATATCGCGTTTTCCTACAGCACAGGAGGGATGTATCGCGCCGCCGCCGATTCCAGCGGTCGCTTCGAGATCGGGATTCACGACGAGATGGAGGGGGATCCTGGCTCCTAGCGGAGCCGCTAGTGGTCGGGATCTGTCGCCGTGGTGGCGGTTGGTTTCCAGACCTGTCCCTTGCCGACAAAGTGAACCGTCAGATCATACATCACCACCTTGGCCGGCAACTCGGGTTGCAAGCTCTCGGCGATCTTTCCCCGTCCATCGATGACCACCACAGGTCCTCTGCCGATCACCTGCCAGGATCCATCGGGATCGACGACGATCGCGGTCTGTTCATCGATGCCGATGCCGATCTGATCCGGGTGATCGGCAACGGCGGTGAAAAGTCGCGCCCAGCGCCTTCTGGCGAGAAAGTGCTGATCGACGATGACTCCTGGCCACAGGCCCAACCCCTCGACCAGTTCGGTACTCGATTTGATCAACGCCTCGAGTTCTGCCTTGCCCGTCATCATGTAGGGGGACATGACGGCAGCACCAGCGCTGGTGCCGGCGATGATCGTTCCCTGTCTGTGCCCCATTTTCACCACCTCGATGAGGTCGCGTTCGCGCAGGGCATCCATCAGGCGCGATTGAGAACCACCGCCGAACCAGATCAGATCAGCACTCTCGATGGCGCTGCGTGCGGCAGCTGCTTCCTCAGGAATCACCGTGACCGTGGTGGCGCCAGCTTCTTTCCATACCGCGACCGTTGCCGAGCCGGCATCTTCTCTGCGCGAGGCCCAGGGAATGATGAGGATGTTGGCATCGTTGCCCCCGGCCAGTTCGAGAGCACGGGGGTGAAGGTCCGCAGGGAGAACTCCCCCGCCCGCCACGATCAGCACCCCCGGCTTCGGTGAAACAG
>CAWLAN010000159.1:0-5398 GCA_963854815.1 Planctomycetes bacterium UBA1146 | reverse complement strand
CGGTGGTCTGACCGGACTACCGACTACCGAACAGAGGTACACGGTCTGCAACGTACCCAGATGGTCAAGAATGTGCTCATCGTTCCGGTCGGAGCCAAGGGTGGATTTGTCCTGCGCAAACCAGCATCAGATCGAGTGGAGAGGAGAGAGCAGGCCGATCGACTCTACAGGGTCTTCGTCGAGGGACTGTTGAGACTGACGGATAACGTGGTCGATCAGCAGGTGGTAGTTCCCGAACGTACAATTCGCTGGGACGGAGATGATCCTTACCTGGTCGTGGCCGCTGATAAGGGCACCGGACACCTGTCCAATACCGCCAACGAAATTTCGAAGGAGCATGGTTTCTGGCTCGGAGATGCGTTTGCCTCCGGTGGCAGCAATGGATACGACCACAAAAAACTCGCCATCACGGCAAGGGGATCGTGGGAGCAGGCGAAACTTCACTTCCGGAAACTTGAAATCGAATTCGAAAAGGATCCCTATTCGGTCGCAGGTATCGGGGATATGAGTGGCGATGTGTTCGGTAATGGCATGCTGCTGGCACGAAATGCCAAGTTGATCGCTGCTTTCAATCATCTGGATATCTTCATCGATCCCGATCCTGACCTGGAATTGGCTGCAAAGGAACGGGAGCGGCTGTTCAAACTGAAGAGATCGAGTTGGCGAGATTATGATCCAGAGTTGATTTCCGCAGGAGGAGGGGTTTTCGACAGGAGTGAGAAAAAGATCAGCCCTTCTCCGGTTGCCAGAGTGCTGCTCGGTTTGCCCGATAGTGGAGACTTCTCACCGGAAGAAGTGATCCGCTCCATCCTCGGTGCGGAAGTCGACATGATCTACAACGGAGGGATCGGTACTTTCATCCGATCTTCCCAGGAGAGTAATCGAGATGTCAACGACGCTTCGAACTTTGCCTGCAGGATCGCAGCCGATGCTGTGCGTGCCCGCATGGTCATCGAGGGCGGAAATCTCGGAGTGACTCCCAAGGGCAGAGTTGAACTGGCCCGCGCCGGAACGCAGATCAATACCGACTTCATCGATAACTCGGGTGGGGTGGATTGTTCTGACCACGAGGTAAACCTGAAGACCCTACTGCATGATGTGGTTCGCTCGGGTGCGATCACCCTGGAAGAACGAAATCAGGTCCTCATCGATGTTCAAGCAGATGTTTGTGAACAGGTGCTCGACAACACGCGAGAACAGGGTCATCTGCTCGGCCTCGATGAGGTTCGTTCCAATAGTGACCCCTTCTCATTCGAGAGAACCATGATGATCCTCGAAGATAGGGGAGTCCTGGACCGGGAGGCGGAATCTCTTCCGAGTCACGAGGAACTCTCGATCAGACATGCAGCAGGACGTGGACTGACCCGACCGGAACTCGCCATCGTCGCAGCACACGCGAAGATGGATGTCTATCGTCGTCTACTCAAGGAACCAGAGGGTCGAGTCGATGAGAACAGACTTCTCTTCGAATATTTTCCCGAGAAGATTCGAGAGCAATTTCCCGAATCGATCGCGAAGCATCAATTACGTCGAGAGATCGCGATGACGGTGTTGACCAACAAGATCGTGGATCGTGGCGGTTCTTCATTCTGCCTCGATATGGAGAGAGAGACGGGAAGATCCATCGGTCATGTCGCGAGATCATATCTGATGGCCGATGATCTCATCGGTGCCGAGGAGATGAGAAAAGAAATCCTTGCACTCGAGAACATCTCTTCAGAAGTGGTCTACACTTCTCTGGTACGAATCGAGGAGGCTCTGCGCAGGACCGCTGCCTGGCTGCTGTCGACCAATGACGATGACCGTCTCGACCGCATCGAAGCCCTCATCGCCGAGGGAGTGAAGCCGCTGCAGGAGTACGAGGATTCGATTCCCGGTTGTCTCGCGGGCCCGGAACTGGAGCGTCATGAAAATCACCTGCAGGAGGCGATGGCACTCGGGTTGTCCGAAACTTTCGCCCAGCGTATGACGAAGTTCGAGTATCTCACCGCCGGGGTGCGGATTCTGGACATCAGTCGTAGTTTCGAAATCCGTGTTCCTGACGTGGCCCGCCTCTACTATTACCTGGGCAATCGCAGTGGACTCCATCCGCTGGTGAGAAAGTGTGACGAAGCGGATTTCTCGGGCCGCTGGGATTCGCTCTCGATGCGGATTCTGCGCAATACCATCCTCGATGGTCTTTGGGCACTGGTGGCCAAGATCTGCAGCAAGGCGCCAAAAGACCCCAAAGATGGCTGGATCGAGCAACTGGTCGAGGACCTGCGCAGAAAGCCGAGTTTCAAGGCGATGGAATCGGACATTCGCCGCATCGGCTCGGAAGAACTCAGCATCGCATCGGTACAGGTTCTGAGTGTGCGTTTCCGCAGATTCGTTCAGTGACCTCTGACCGCTTCACTGTTTCAGGATGACGATCGACAACAGCCACAGCGCATAGAGCAGCAGCAAGAAGACGCCGAGACCATTCTGGAGGCGTGGCGATTTCATGGGGACCAGTAGCAGGCAGATCGAAATCGTCATGATGACCATCACCACCAGATCCATCTGGATTTCACCGATTCGAATCTCGAGGGGGCTCACGATGGCGGCAGCCCCGACGATGGCGATGAAGTTGAACAGGTTTGATCCCAGCACGTTTCCGATGGCGATTTCTGAAGACCCCCTGCGGAGCGCAGCAAGTGAGGCGAACAGTTCTGGAGCACCGGTGCCTGCTGCGACGATGGTGAGGCCGATGGTGCTCTCCTTTATGTCGAGCGATTTGGCGAGGGTGATGGCTCCATTGACGAGGAACTCACCGCCGATCCATAGTAGCAGGGTTCCCAGGATCAGAGACGTTGTCACTTTGAGGGAACTCTCTCCGGTGGTCATCTCATCGACCTCTCGGAGGACTGAGGATTGTTTGCGTCCGGTCCTGTAGATGAGCAGCAGCAGGATCAAGAAAACGATCTCCAGCACGATTCCTACGCTCCATGTCAGAGTTGATATTCCGTCGGATCTCTGATCGAGGTAGAGAGGGATCAGAAGTGCCAGTGTCGATAGGACCAGCAATTTTATTTCGAACGACCCGGCATTGACCCGCCTCTGCCGATTCAAGATGAGTATCAATCCCAGCACCAGTCCGAGATTAAAAATGTTGGAACCGACGATGTTGCCGATGGCGAGCCCCGAACTCTGCTCGAACTGAGCGATCACGCAGACGACCAGTTCCGGAAGAGAAGTTCCGGCAGCGACCACCGTGATTCCTACGAAGAGGGGCGAGACCTTCATCCGTAGAGCCAGGTTTGTGGCCCCGGCGACCAGGAAATCCCCTCCCCCAGCCAAGCACACGAGCCCACCCAGCAGGCTCGCAACCGCTATTAGATTCTCCACCGGTGCCTTTCTAGAAGGGCGCGAACAGGATGCTGAAGAAGGCGGTGACCGGTTCCTGTTCGCGAAGATCCTCGGTGGAGTCGCGCAGCAGGGTCAGGGTTTCTCGGGCATCCTGATACAACTGCTTGTCGGTGATGAGGCTGTACAAGGTACCGGGACCGGTTTCGATGGACGAACTGATACTGGCGATGGATGAGACGGCATTACCCAGATTCGTGGCGAGTTCCTTGTCGTGGAGAATGCGACTGAGTGATCCGGTGCCGGATTCTGTCAGTTGTTCGGAGGCGGCTCTCCAATTGGCCACGGTATCTCTCCAGGTCTCTTTGAAGGTCGCATCGTTGAGAATCATGCCGGCGAGACCATCGGTACCGGTCAGTTTCTCCGTGATCTTGTCGATCCTGTCGACAGCAGTCTGCACTTTTTCACGAGCAACTTGGTCCTTGAACAGCCAGCCTATCGTGCCCTTTCCGTCGTTGAACTCCTTCATCGCCAGATCGATTCGGCCCAGTACCGACTTGAACTGTTTGTGCTGATCCGAATCTTCCAGGAACAATGATCCCAGGATTCCATTTCCCTTGGAGAGATTGGTGGTGAGCATTTCCATATTTCTGACCGTGGTCAGGAAATTTTCCTTTGCCTCTGGGTCCTTCAGGAGACCGCCGAAGATGCCCTCTCCGGAGTCGAGTGCGGTCAGCAAACTATCGAGTGAAGCCAGGCCGTGCTCGATCCTCTCTCGATTTTCCCCCAGGATCTTGCCCACCATGCCCAGTATGTCTCCTTCGGATTTTCCCCTCAGATTATCGATGGGGACCAGATCCCCTGTCCCCGGATCGTAGTGGAGGTAGGAACCACCCAGGGCACTTGCGGGCTTGACCAGGAAGGTGTGATCTTCTCGCGGACTGAGATCGCTGCTCAATTTGATACGCACGAGTGCGCGTCCACGATCCTGTTGCAGTTCGATCTTGTCGACGGCACCTGCCCTGAGGCCCCTGACCCGTACCGGATCACCGGGTCCCAGTCCTCCCACGTTCTCGAATCCGATCTCGAGTATCAGATCGGATCCGGTCGGGAACTGTCGCAAGTAAAAGGTGAGCGCCCCGACCAGCGCCAGTGAGGCCAGAAAAATGACTCCGACGATGAAATCTCTTGTCATGATAGACCGCTCTCTTCCTTGTCTGGCTGGTCGGGCTCGAGTTGCTCGCTCGTCTCGCGGCCCAGTGGGCCTTCGACCAGTCCGTGAATGAATTGCTGTACTGCTGGATCGCTGGATTCCTGGATCTCATGTGAATTGCCGAGAGCGATCACCTTGCCTGCATGGAGCAAGGCGATGCGGTCGGCGACTTCGAAGGCGGAACGCATGTCGTGGGTCACCACCACCTGTGTGATCCCCGTTCCGTGAAGTTTCTGGATGAGGCCATTGATGATGCTCGATGAGATCGGGTCGAGACCTGAAGTGGGTTCGTCGTGGAGCAAGATCTCCGGATGGCCGATGAGGGCACGGGCCAGTCCAGCGCGTTTTCTCATGCCACCCGAGATCTCGGAGGGCATTTTGTCACCATGCCCGTCCAGTTCGATTTCCGACAGGACCTCCTCGACTCGCTCCTGGATCTCCTTTTCCTTCAGGGAGTGACGCTCACGAAGAGGAAGTCCGACGTTGTCAGCGATGGAGAGCCAGTTGAGCAGGGCCCCGTCCTGGAACAGATAACCGATCCTGCTGCGAATCTCGAGCAGAGCCGCCTGGTGGCGAGCCGAGATCTCCTGGCCCAGTACCTCCACCCGGCCTTGATCGGCGGTCATCAGACCGACGATGTGTCTCAGGGTGACGCTCTTTCCGGTGCCGGAGCGTCCCAGGATGACCAGTGTTTCTCCCTGCTTTACCTCCAGGTCGAGTCCATCGAGGATCGTTCTACCGCCGAGTTTCTTGTGGACATTTTCGAGGCGGATCATGACAGAAAACTCCAGGAGATGTAGTAGCCCAGGATGATGACGAGAAGGAATGAGACGACCACTGATCTTCGAGCGGCCTGACCGA
>CAWLAN010000158.1:0-5459 GCA_963854815.1 Planctomycetes bacterium UBA1146 | reverse complement strand
AGGTGGAGGAGGATCTGATGGCCGACACGCACTCGTTGCTGATGGCGAGAATCACGCCGATCACGCTGCTCCTGTTCGGTTGCTGGACCCTGTCTGCGGCTCAGGAATCACTTCAGCACGTCGGCCGGAAGGTGTGCGCTGGCTGCCATGTCGAGCAACACAGCGCCTGGAGTGGCTCTCACCATGATCTCTCCATGCTGGAGGTGGGAGACCCCGCCGCGCGGGCTCCTTTCGAGGGGCAAGAGGTCAGCCATGGCGGCCTCCTCTCCCGATTCATCACCATCGATGACGCACCGGTGATCGAGGTCGAGGATGCCCAGGGCAAACGCTCTCTGCCGGTCCGCTATTTCTTCGGTGTGACACCTTGCCAGCAACTGCTGGTCGAGGGTGAACGAGGACGTCTGCAGTCATTCCCGGTGCCCTGGGCGGATGCCACCGCTCCCGGAGGAGCTCGCTGGTACCCGCTCTTTCCCGAAGAAGAAACGCCTCCGGGAGATCCTCTGCACTGGTCTGGCATCCTCAACAACTGGAATCACATGTGTGCTGAATGCCACTCCACCGGCCTGGTCAAGGGCTATGACTCCTCTTCTGACTCCTTCAACACCACCTGGCAGGAAATCGATGTCTCCTGTGAAGCCTGTCACGGACCCGGCAGCCGGCATGTCTCGTGGGCGCGGAAGTGGAACGACACGCCTCCTGAAGAACGTTCCGCCCCTCCCGAGAAGAACGGGTTCCCGGTTCGCCTGGTAGATGAGCGAGCACGCTGGGTCCGAGCCGAGGGAGAGAAGGTGGCCAGACGAGATCCTCCCCTGGCTCACCATGAACAAACCGAGACCTGTGCTCGTTGCCATTCCCGTCGCACGGCTCTCGTCGATGGATCGGTCCCGGGAGCGGCTCTGTCAGAAACACACCTGCTGAGTCTGCTGGAAACGGGTCTCTATCACGACGACGGGCAGATCCTCGATGAGGTCTACGTGCACGGCTCCTTCCTCCAGAGTCGCATGTACAGCGAAGGGGTCACCTGCTCCGATTGCCACGACCCGCATCGGGGCACGCTCCGGCTCGAAGGAAACGCCCTCTGCAGCGGCTGCCACGATCCTGGAATCTACGATCTCGCCGCTCATCACCATCACGCGGACGGTGGCGAGGGCAGTGCTTGCATCGACTGTCACATGTCCTCTCGAACCTACATGGAAGTCGATTTGAGGCGCGACCACTCCTTCCGGATCCCCCGTCCTGATCTGACAACTCGCATCGGAAGCCCCAACGCCTGTAACAGTTGTCATCAGGACCGAGATGCCACCTGGGCAACCCAGGAAGTATCCGAATGGTTCCCACAGGGGCGCACCGGTGACTTCCACTGGGGAGAAGCACTCCATGCTGCCCGTCGCGGATCCGCGATCGCTCCGGAACTGCTGCGCATGGCAATCGAATCGGAACAGACTCCTGCCATCGCCCGGGCCACGGCGCTCTCGGAACTGAGTCGCTGGCTCGATGGCACGACAATCGATCTCGTCGACCGGGGACTCGAGGATCCCGATCCACTCGTTCGCCGTGGTGCACTGCTGGCCATCACGCTGGCTCCACCAGAAGCGATCGCGGGCAGGATCCAGGGATTCCTGACCGATTCGAGTTTGATCGTCCGGATGGTCGCCGCAGAACTTCTCGCACCGCTGATGAGGAATCCACAAGCGGCTGAATTGCACCCTGCATTGCTTCGAGCAATTACGGAATATCGACAGGTGCAAGGGATCAATGCGGATCGTCCGGAAACTCACGTCAATCTTGGGGCGCTCGAAGCACGTCTCGGCGACGCCCAGGCAGCACTCGCTTGTTACCGTGAAGCTCTTCGAAAGGAACCTTCCTTCGGTCCAGCCTCCGTCAACCTGGCAGATCTGTTGCGTGCCTTGAAAAGGGATGAAGAGGGGGTTCAGGTTCTCCAGGACGCGATTACCCGCGTCCCCGATGATGCAGGGCTTCATCATGCACTCGGGCTGGCACTGGTTCGTACCGGGGAGAAGGAGAGCGCCATCCTCAGCCTCGCCAGGGCGGTGCAACTGGCCCCTGAATCACCTCGCTATGCACTCGTTCATGCTGTCGCGCTGCATGACTCCGATCGAGCAGAAGATGCCATCGAGGCGCTGGAAACCGCCCTGCAGCTCCACCCTGAAGACCGTGATCTGAAGGGCGCCTTGCTCGATTACAGGGTTCGCGCTGTGAAGGAGAAAGAGGACTAGGGGCGCTGTTTTCCGCGACCACTAGCACGCAATATTTCGCGCACGCGGTAAGCGTTTGGCGGCCTGACGCCACTCGAGAACCATGAAAGGAAACGTATTCTGGATCGAGCAGCACTGGACATTGCCCCCTGACCACCTGAGCATCGTCGTGGGAGGTATTTTGAGCAGCAAGATTCGCAACTGGAAAATCGATGAAGAGCGTGCGCTCCAGGCAGAAATCAGAGCACGCCTGGAAGTTCCCCACAGGCGCGCAAGAGAGATCATCCGCCGTGGTGGGGTACAGATCGCCGGAAAAGTCGTGCTGGATCCCGGGTACCGTCCCAGGATCGGCGACTCTGTCATAGTGGACCCTGAACCGATGAAAATTCGCACAGCTCTACGCAAGAGTTTTGCAGAAGAGATGAAGATCCTGCACAAGGATCGACACATCATGGTCGTTCACAAACCTGCCGGGTTACTCACCGTTCCCACGGACGAAGATGAACGAGAAATATGCCTGCTCGGAGAGATCTCCAGACAACTCCGTAAAGAGGGTGAAAAACGACCCAGTCTCTTCGTCGTCCAGAGACTCGATCGATACACCAGTGGAATCCTTGCCATCGCCAGAACCACGGATGCCCGGGATCGTCTCAAACAACAACTGAAGGATAGAAAAGTAGAACGCAGGTATCTCGCCATCTCACAGGGAAGATCGAAACTGGATGAGGGGGTTTGTCGGCTTCCCCTGTTCGAGGACCCTCGCTCGATGAAGATGCGTCTTGCTCGCAAGGGAGAAGAAGGAAAGGAAGCCGTTACCCGCTGGAAGATGCTCGAACTGCGTGGAGAACATTCCCTCATCGAGGCTCACCTCGAAACAGGACGCAGAAATCAAATCCGTGTCCATCTCGCAGCCGTCGGGCTACCCATCATCGGAGATTCGCGATACGGGGTCTCTTCGCCGTGGATCAGCAGGCCCGCTCTCCACGCCGAGACTCTGTCTTTTTTCCACCCCATCACCATGCAGGATCTCTCCTTCCAGGCCCCACTGCCGCAAGATATGGAACAGGCATGGGATGCAATTCAACCATCCTCGTAGAAATGGCATTCGTACTTCCGCCGTCACTAGGAAGCGATTACCATGAATCATCCGCCATCTATGAGCCCGGCCGCAGGTGATGTTTCGATGGGGAGGCGCAGTGTCTTCAGGAGTATTCAGGAAATACAATTACAGTGATGTCGTGACTTCGATCGCCATGCCTTTGATTGCGGTCTTGATCTTCGTCTGTGCTTTCATCGACACGCCAATTCTTTGCGCTTCTCCTCCCAACGGTGACGATTACGCATCGTCAGGTGGCGATGCGAATGGCGATGGCTCCGTGGATATCGGGGACGCTATCTACTTACTGGCTCACCTTTTCAACGGAGCAGATGCCCCTGCCTCCTGTCCCTCTGTCGGAATCAACTGCCCCAATCCAGGTGGAGATGCAAACGGGGACGATGTCGTCGATATTGCAGATAGCATCTGGATCCTCGTTTTTCTATTCGATAACGGTCCGGAACCCGCAGCCTGCCCGTCAATGGAGCCGACAGAAAATCCAGATATCCCCGCGGCTTTCGTATCCGAGGGAACCAATGCCCAGGGATATGAAGAGTTCCTGCACCAATCGACCGGAATTCTGTTCGTGAAGATCCCGTCGGCTACGTTCTTGATGGGAGCCACTGCGGAACTCGATGCTCCTTTCAGCCCGGGTGTAGATGAATCGCCACTACACAGCGTCACCCTGAATGCGTTTCTCATCGCCAAGACCGAGATTACCCAGCAGCAATATACGTCAGTCGTTGGGTCCAACCCTTCGGCTCATGTTGGAGACGACTTACCGGTAGAGCAGGTCACCTGGAACACTCTTCACGAACTGGCTGGTTTTCTTGATATGACCGGATTGAGTCTCCCGACCGAGGCGCAGTGGGAGTACGCCTGCAGAGGTGGCGCGATGGGGCCTTTCGGCGGCACCGGTGTGCTCGATGAGATGGGTGCATATCAGGAAAACTCGAAGGGGGAAACCTCACAAGTAGCACAGTTCGAACCGAATGGATTTGGGCTTCATGACATGCACGGCAATGTATGGGAGTGGGTCGAGGACTACTACAGTGCAGAATTTTATGGCGACCCCTGTGCATCCGATCTCGATCCTCTCAATGACACCGGTGTGCTGGAACGCGTTGTCAGGGGTGGCGGCTTCAACAGCGGTGCAACTACCTGTCGCAGCGCCAATCGATACTTCTTGATCCCGCTCGGGCTCACCAACGATTCGGTGGGGTTTCGCGCGGCTTACCCACTTGACTGAGAGTTAGCCGTCAGAATCTTGCGAAACGTCAGATTGATTCGCTCTCCCGGAGAATTCTTGCCCCGTCTTCGTGGAATCGAATGCTGCCAGTATTTCTGGGTCGGTCCTTCCATGATGAGAAGAGATCCTGGCTCGAGTTGAATCGTCACCGGAACGATATCTTTGCTTTTTCGATGTCTCAGACGAAAGTCACGAGCCGATCCCAGGCTGACAGATGCGATGCAGGGATCCTCACCCAGTTCTGGTTCGTCATCGCTATGCCATCCCATCGAATCATTACCATCTCGGTATAGATTTCCGAGAACAGAATTGAATTCCAGATCATCGCGAAATTGTTTTAACTTATCGCGGATTTCCTCGAGTGCTGGAGTCCACGACTGGGGCGAGTGCTCGCTACCTGAATACTGATAGTGGGCTCCGGGATCGCCATGCCATGCCTCGAGCCGGGGAATCCGATGTTCTTTCCCGAAAACCGTCACAGATCCCTGGTGCCAGGCGAGTTGCCCGTGGAGTTCCTGACGCAATCGACGCTCGCAATGTGGATCCAGAAAACCAGGCAGATAAAAAATAGAGGCATCCGGTAAGTAGGGCGCCATACCAGTGATCTTCCCGAGTCAGTCGATCTACAGTGATGCCCCCGAACTCAAGTCAATTGGCTTGAGCGTGTCTGCAGGAAACAAATCCATATCGACCCGCTATATATCAGCAACTTTCCATCGCCGATGGCAACAAACCGATGAATCTAGATTGGTCGTGACCCCGATATCGTGGCCCGAAATCAGTACTTCTTCCAACCCGGATACGGCTTCTTCGGTTCCATCTTCTTGCCCTTGGGCATCGAGGGCTTCCCCTTCTCGAGATCACAGCAACCATCTCCGTACTTGTCATAGAAGCGGGT